>JBBSBC010000018.1:0-29747 GCA_038251595.1 Phycisphaerales bacterium
CCACTTGCCCCCCCCCCCAAAGCCCCCCCCGAACAGAGCGCGAGGAAGTCGAGCAACGCCCCCGCGCTGACGATGGTGTCGATCTCCGAGTCATCAATCACGAACTGAAGCTCATCGGGCTTGAGCAGGTAGTTGAGCGGCACGACAGCGCGGCCGAGAATCCAGCAGGCGAGCGCGGCGATCGGGAATGCCCCGCCGGTCGGAAGCAGCACCCCGACGTGGGGCGATTGACTTGAGGACTGAATGGCCGCGGCGGTGTGAAGGGCGGCGACAAGGATGTCGGCCCCGCGATATGAGCGCTGATCATCGACGATCGCGACCTTGCGGGGATTGGCGAGAAGGCGGCGGATGATGGGCCAGTGGATGCTCATGGATGTCGAGAGTACGGCGTTGGAATCGGGAAGGTCCGGATGAGGAAGATCGGCTGATCGGACCAAGCGTAACGAACTTTCGACGAACGAGGAGCCGGAAGGACGAAAGTCCGGAACCGTGAGTGCGTACACGCATCTATAAGATGATGCGGCGTGGCGAGTGTGCATTGGGGATACGCGGGGTGGGCTTCACGAAGCCAAGGAGTTGGTGCATGAACAGCAATGCGGGCCGCTCGGGCGTAACGATGGGACTGTTCGCACTGCTTGCGACCGCCGCTGCTGGTTCTCCGCCGCCGGCTGGCGCGCAAGGTGCCCCGCAGGGCGATGGTTCGAGCGGAGCGAAGAGTTCGGTGGGTGTGGTCAAGACTCCGAATCCAGATGACCCGGTCGAACAGGCGTATCGCGAAACGCAGAAGAAGCGAGTCGAGCTGGATCGTGAGCTGAAGAAGATCCGCGCGACGTACTTTCGCGGCATCCGCAACATCGAGATTCGGCAGGTGGGCATCTCGAAGCTCGCGGCGTATACGGACCCTTCGATCTACCCGACGTTGCTTGAGCTGTTCAGGCATGAGGAGCGGGATGTTCGCCTGGCCGTGCTGGACATGCTCATCGAGCGGAAGAGCGATGAGGCGGATACCGCGATCACCTGGGCTGCGATCTTTGATGGGGACCGCTGGTTCCGCGAAGAGGCAACCAAGCGGCTGCTCGATCGAACAAAGACGACGGGAATATCAAACCGGGTGAAGTCGGTGATCGCGATCGGGCTGCGAGAGAAGAGGACCGAACCCGTGGTGGCGGCAGCGAAGATGGCGAGTGTGCTGGGGTTGCTTGAGGCGATACCCATGATGATCAGCGCGCAGGTATCCGGCGGTGGCGCTGCGGTGGGCGGCGGTGGGGCGGATGATGGAGGCGACTCCGCGCTGGCGTACATTCTCGTCGGGCAGCAGATCGCATTTGTCTCTGACCTCACACCCGTGGTGGGGAACAGCGCGGTGGCGTTTGATCCGACGCTCAGTGTTGCGACCGATGGCGTGGTTCTGCGCGTGATCGATGCGTATGTCATCACGTATCTGGTTGATGTTCACAACGCGCTGGTCGCGCTCTCGACCGAGGGCTGGGGAGGTCAGAGCACGGCGAGCCTCGGATGGGATGAGCAGAAGTGGCGTGCCTGGTACACGGACGAGTTTGTTCCGTATCGATCGAAGATCGAAGCAGAGCGAGCGGCTGCTGCAAAAAAAGCCGGGAACTGAAGCGCGGAAGTCAGGATTTGCGGGTCGATACGCCAATGACCGAGGCCATGGCGAGTTCATCGGTGTGGGTGAGCGAGAACACCCAATGATGAATGCCGAGCGTGGCCGCAACGATTGCCGCTTTGCCTGAAAGTTGAAGACCGGGCTGACCCGCGGCCCCGCGCACGACTTCGATGTCGGTCCAGCAGATGCCGTCAGCGAGCCCGGTTCCCAGCGCCTTCATCACGGCTTCCTTGGCTGCGAATCTCGCGGCGAGGTGCTCGTGGTATCGACGCGAGTCGGCGTTGTATGCCCGCTCAGCTGGCGTAAAGCAACGCTCGAGGAAGCGATCGTTATGATCGGCGACCATCTTTGCGATGCGCGCCACCGGAACCAGATCAATACCGTGACAGATGATGCGCATTGTGCAATCTGCGTGCATGTGCGTGGGGGAGCTGCTCGGATACTCAGTCGTCGTTCTTCTTCGAGCGCCTTTGCGAATCCGACTTTGCTGGTGCGGGTTTGGCGGGCTCCGGCTTGGCGGGTTTGTCTGGCGTTGCGGATGTGGATCCGCCGCTGTCGGACTTGGCTTCTGACCCGCTCTTTGAATCACTGGAACTCACATTGGAACTGGCGGCGGTGTCGGCTTTCTTGGCGGTGTTGTATGAGTCTGATCGGTAGTCGGTCTGGTAGAACCCGGTGCCTTTGAAGATCACCGCCGCACCTGTGCCGATGAGACGTTCGAGCGTGCTCTTGCCGCACTTGGGGCACTTGCGCAGCGCGCCGTCTTTCATGGATTGAAACTGCTCGAAGCGGTGCTTGCAGGATTTACAGTGGTAGTCGTAGGTAGGCATAGGCAGGGTTGGCTCGCGGTTGATCGAATGATGGGTCAGACTGAACCCGGAGCAACGGCGACCTTGGCTGGGCGAACGGTGCGTTCGTGAAGTTCGTACCCGCACTGAAAGACGCCACTGATGCGGCCCGGCTCAACACCTTGCGCTGGCTGATGCGTGAGTGCGGAGTGACGATTGGGATCGAACTCGGCGTTGAGCGCGGGGTTGATGAGCTTTACGCCGTGTGCTTCGAGGGCCTTGATGAGCTCCTGTCGAATGACCTTCACGCCCTCGATAATGCCGGACGATGCTGAATCGGCGGGCTTCTGCGCGAGAGCAAGATCGAAGTGATCGAGGACCGGGATCAGGCTGTGGAGGACCGAGGTCGTGCCCTGCCGACGTGCTTCCTGTTCATTTTGAAGCGCGCGGCGTTGATAGTTCTGGAAGTCGGCAAGGGCACGCATCCACTTGTCGTTTGCATCGTCGATCTGCCCGCGAAGTTCGGCCAACTCGTGGTCGCGATTGGGTGCTCCATGAATCTGCTCGCCGAGATCGGCGGCATCATCTATAGGAATGTAACCGGCCTGTCCCTCGGGAGAGGGTTCGCCGGCGGAATCGGGCCGGGATGGGTTACTGTTCTTTTTGCCGAACATGTTTTGGTCCGTTGGTTGGCGAATCGGTGCTGCGAAGCTGGTGTGCCTGGCGCAGAATGTTGAAGTCAGTGCGAACGCATCGGTTTGCCGGGTCAGTGCATGAAGAATCAGCCCTTGAGTTTATCCTTGATGTTTTTCCAGAACCCCTGATCCTCGGGCAGGACAGGTTTGTTCTCGCTGGCTGCGTATTCGCGCAGGAGTTTTTCCTGTTGCGGAGTTATCTTCTTGGGAATATCGATATGGACAACTACGACGAGATCTCCGCGACGGTTTCCTTGAAGCACAGGCAGGCCTAGACCTTGCAGCTTGAAGGGTGTCCCGTGCTGGGTCGCGCGCGGTACGGTCAACTTCTGTGGACCTTCCAGCGACGGAACTTCGATCTCTGCGCCGATTGCAGCTTGTGCAAATGAAACAGGCAACTCCATGAGCAGGTGTTCGCCTTCGCGCTGAAAGACGTTGTGGTCCGCGATACGTACGACGACGTGGAGATCGCCGCGGAGCCCTTCACCATTCTGTGAGACTTCGATGGGCGGCGGCTCACCCTCGCCACGCACGCGGATGGCCTGACCGTCGGAGATTCCCGGCGGAACACGGATGCTGAGCTTGCGCTTCTTCGGCACACGCCCCTTGCCGCGGCACGACTCGCAGAACTCCTTGACGACCTTGCCACGACCGGCGCAGCTCGGACAGGCGACCACCATGCGGAACATGCCGCCGAGACCTATCTGCTGCACCTTTCCCTGACCCCCGCATGTTGGACAGGAGACGGCCTTCGTGCCGGGCTCGGCACCCGAGCCCGCGCACTTCTCGCAGGCATCCATGCGTGTGAAATCGACTTCGCGCTCGCACCCGCTCAGCACTTCTTCGAGGTTGATCTGGACCTCGGTCTCAAGGTCGTATCCGCGTGCTGGTCCCTGCTGGCGTGCGCGCCCATTTCCGAAGCCCGACCCGCCGCCACCCGCGAAGATGTCGTTGAACATCGAGAAGATGTCGCTGACATCCATTCGCGAAAAATCGTGCGGGGCTGGACCGCCACCGCCCCTGAGACCCTCGTGGCCGAACTGGTCGTATCGCTTGCGTTTTTCTGGATCGGAAAGAACTTCGTAAGCGGCGGCGCACTCTTTGAAACTTGCTTCGGCGGCGGCATCGCCCGGGTTGCGGTCGGGGTGATACTTCATCGCCAGCCGGCGATACGCGCGCTTGAGCTCTTCGCCATCGGCGGTGCGTTCGATGCTGAGCACTTCGTAGTAATCGCGTTGGATGGAGGGCATGGTTTAATCGGCCTGGTTGCTGTCACGAGCGACGTTGATGGCGGTCTATTCGTCGAGCAAGTTGTCGCAGAACTCGTCAAAATACTAACCCGTCGATGCACTGGGTCTGAAATGGCCGATCGACCTTCAGTCCGGAAGCAAGCGGCCGTGCGTCTTCGATGCAAATCTCAACTCTGGAACTTGAACGCTAACGGCGACGGGAAGATATCCGGCGTGTCTTACTTGTGTGATTTCATTTCATTTCCACGCACAAACTCGACAACTGTCGCGTGAATCGCTGAGTCAATCGCAGAAAATTCTGATAGCATCAGTTCCCTCACCCGTTGCGTTTTGAAACCACCCGTGCCCGCGCCGATCAATGGAAAGGCGATGGTCTGAAAGCCCTTCGATATCACCAAGTCAACAGCATTGCGGGTGGATTGGCGGATGCTTGATTCCGTTGATCTCCAGAATGCGTTCAGCCCAGCCACGTGGATGATCCCTTTGTATCCAAGCCTCCCGGCGCTTGTGAACACTGCCTGCCCGACTTTGAGCACTCCAAATCGCCCGACCTCTCTGAACGGCTTCGTGCCCGCATGCTTTCGTATCGCACCTGACACGCCTTGCGGTAACAACAGCCACCATGGAATGAAGCTGCGATTCCAAGCGTTGAGTATGGCGTCCACGTTCTGCTCCAACAGATCTCCTTGAACGACTTTCACTTCCATCGTCAAGGCTCCCAAAATCGACACCACGGCATGGCTGCCGTGATGTCGTCGCTTTTGCATGAGCACTCCTGAGCATGCGCTCGGGGCTCTCTTGATTCAACCGCTTAGCTCACCGCGCCGACCACGGCCTCATCCTTCTCCTTGATCTCGGAGATGAGGCAGTTGGTGGTGAGCATCAGGCCGGCCACGCTTGCGGCATTGACCAGCGCGGTCTTGGCGACGAGGGCCGGATCGATGATGCCAGCCTTGGCCAGATCGGTGTACTCTCCAGTGGCGGCGTTGTAGCCGAAACCGCCCTTGCCTTCCTTGACCTTCTCGACCACGAGGTCGCCATCGACACCCGCATTTTCAGCGATCTGGTAGAGGCAGCTCTCGACGGCCTTGTGAACGATGTCAAAGCCGAACTTCTCATCGCCCTTGGCCTTGGCCTTGGCCTTGATGATCGCTTCCTGCGTGCGAAGAAGGGCCACGCCGCCGCCGGGAACATAGCCCTCTTTGGCGGCCGCACGGGTGGCGTGGAGCGCATCGTCAACGCGGTCCTTCTTCTCTTTCATCGCGGTCTCGGTGGCCGCGCCGACGTAGATCATGGCAACACCGCCGGTGAGCTTGGCGTGACGTTCCATGAGCTTCTCTCGGTCGTAATCGCTGGTAGACTTGTCGTGCTGGGCCTTGATCTGCGAAGCGCGAGCTTCGATATCCTTCTTCTTGCCCGCGCCTTCGATGATCGTGGTGTTGTCTTTGTTGATGACGACCTTCTTCGCCACGCCAAGTTCGGAGACTTCGATCGACTCGAGCGAGCGGCCGAGGTCTTCGGCGAAGAAGATGCCGCCGGTCAGGACAGCGATATCGCCAAGCATGGCCTTGCGACGATCTCCGAAGCCGGGGGCCTTGACCGCGCAGATCTTGAGCGTGCCGCGGAGGCGGTTGACGACGAGCGCGGCGAGCGCTTCGTTCTCCACTTCTTCAGCGATGATGAGCAACGGGCTGCTGCTCATGGCCACCTTGTTGAGCAGGGGGAGGAAGTCGGCGAGGTTGGCGATCTTCTTCTCATAGATGAGGATCTTGCAGTCTTCGAGCACGCACTCGGCGGTTTTTGGATCGGTCATGAAGTATGGGGAGATGTAGCCCTTATCGAACTGCATGCCCTCGACGTAATCGAGCGTGGTCTCAGCCGACTTGCCCTCTTCAACCTCGACCACACCTTCGGGCCCGACCTTCGAGATCGCTTCGGCGATCAGTTCGCCGATCTGCGTGTCGTGGTTCGCCGAGACGGTGGCGATCTTCTTGTAGTCTTCCTTGCCCTTGCACTTGACGGCCATCTCATCAATCGCTTCGGAAGCTGCCGCGGCGGCGTTGTTGATGCCGCGCTGGATCTGAACGGAGTTCGCACCGCTGGCGACGAAGCGCAGGCCTTCGTTGAAGATCGCTTCCGCCAGAACGGTGGCGGCGGTTGTGCCATCGCCCGCCTTATCGGCAGTCTTCTTGGCCACCTCGTTCACCATCTTCGCGCCCATACTCTCGAAGGGTGACGGAAGCGTGATTTCCTTGCTGACCGAGACACCGTCCTTGGTCACGGAGGGGCTTCCATAAGACTTCTGGATGATGACGTTGCGCCCTGTTGGGCCCATCGTCACTTTGACGGCGCGAGCGAGGGCGGCAACACCCTTCTTCATCTCGATAAGTGCGGCGTCGTCGAACATGATCTGCTTGTTGGCCATTGTGCAAACTCCCTTGGTATCTTAAAGGTTGAGGTTCATTGTCGTTGCAAATACTGTGCCGCGATGCGAAGGTTCGTTTTTGCGGACGACGACATCATCGCGCCCGACCCATGAGTGATCGGATTCATATCCGAGTTCGATCAACTCGGTTCCCAGTGCTTCATCCAGCCAGCCACGCTGCTGGATCTCGAAATACGACCGCCAGTCGCCCGACTCGCCTTTGCGATAGTGCGACCGAGGGTCGTTGGTGGTGAAACCGGCGACGGTCTTGGTCTCAACCGAAGGTGGCGCGGCCAGATCAGGGTCTACACCGAGAAACTTGTACATGCGGTTTCGCTCACCCTCGACATCGGCGTGCAACCGTTCGTAGCGGATCAGCAGGGTCCGATGACGGACATCAGAATCATCGGAGGCGAGCGTGGCACGGTCTTGCCCGACGCGGTTTGCCCAAAGTGAAGCGACGTGCTTAACCCAAAGCTCGCTGCTCAGCATTGATTTGGCGGCCTCGGTCGCACGCTCGCGCGAGCCATCGAGCGAACGACGGGCGTTCAGATACTGCTCGCGCAAATGATCAGGCACCCACTGCGGCTTTCTGGCCCGCAACCAGTGGAACGTGAAAGAAACGGCAACATCGCGTCCGTCGCGAGTGATGTGCAGATAGCGAACCGTCGGATCGCTCACCATATCCATGAGCGGAAGCGGGCTGTGATCACCCAGCACGCAGGCGCCGGGCCTGTCACGATTGAACGTGACCAGGCACTCCCGCACCATGCGAGCGAAGTGCAACTCAATCGTCGGGCGCATGCGCTTGCCGACCTGATAGAGCGCGTTGCCGCGAAGATCGAGGATGGCTCGCCGAATGCTTTGGAGTTGCAGCTCGCCCCTACAAAGAACTTCAGGATGGAGGTTGACCAGATTGGCGACCCAATGCGTGCCGGACTTTGGATGGCCGCAGATGAAGAAGATGCGAATGCGCGCGACCTTGCGGGCACGCATGACCCGTCGGTAGCGTCGCACCACCGGCATGAACCAACGCGGCGCCGTTTCGGCACGCCGACGCGGCGCGGATGCTTGCTGCGGAGGGTTGAGGGAAGTCTCGTGCATCATCACCAGTTTCCATCCTGGGCATAGCCGAGTTCACACAATGTATCGTTCGCCTGTTCCTTGAACCAGAGGCGAACATCAGGGGTGAAGTGCTTCTCCCAATCACCCACCTGGCCCTTGCGGTAGATGTGGTGCGGATCTTCAGCTTTCAACCCGGGCTTGGATCGCGATTCTTCGGTGAGCGGCTCGGCTTCCGATTCGTTCAACCCAAGGAACGCGTACATCCGGCGCCGTTCACCCTCGGGGTCCGAGTGAATCATCTCATACCGAACCACGTGAACCCGCGCTGGCACACCATTGTTCAACTCGCCCACATCAATCTTCATCAGCATGGCCAGATCGAGCCGTAGATGGTTGCGCCATCGCCCCGCAAGGGTCTTGACCCAGCGCTCGTTTGAGAGAAGTGCCTCTGGATTTTTCTTGAAGAAGGTCGGGTCATTCAGGAACTCTTCCCGATACTTGCCAAGCTCGGGCTCAAAGTTGCCAGTCGTGTAATGATGCCCGGCATTCTTCAGTTCCTGATGCGTCCACGAGACAAGCACATCGCGCGGATCGCGGATGATCAGAAAGTGCGGCGCACCTTTCAGAAAGACGTTGAGCGACCTTGGTGTGCGGTCGCCAAGCCAGGTTGCGCCGGGCTTGCGCTGGCTGGAACTGCCCACGATTCGGCAGACCGCATCCTCAAAGCAGCGTTCTGCTTCGCTGCGCATCGGTTCTTTGAAGGCGGCGTGCCAGAACTTGCCCGTGATGTCGTCGTACGCACGACGCAACGACTCAAAGCGATACTCACCATCGATCAGCACACGCGGATGACGGTTGAGGACATTGTCCATCCAATGTGTGCCGGAACGGGGATGCCCGCAGAGAAAGAAAATGTGGTGCCGACGATCGCCAACGGTTGCGGTGAATCGCGGCGACCACTCCATGCTCTGCTCAAAGTTCAGTCCATAGTCGATCCGGTCGATGCCCGGGCGATGCCCGAGCACCGGAGGCTCGTTTCGCGGCACGCGAGGCAGAGGCGCTGGCGGCGGAACCACCACACGCGCGACCTTTCTGGCAAGTTGTTTGAGTTGCTGCGACATGCGGAGGCTCACCAGTTCAGGTCTTTCTCGTAGCCGAGTTCGATCAACACATCCCCGGCTTCTTCTAGATAAATGGCGCGTACGCGCTCATCGAAATAGTTCATCCAGTCCCCGACGATGCCTTTGCGGTTGTCGCTGGTCAGTGCCTCGGTGCGGAAGCCGGGAAGAGTCTTGGTCTCTTCGCTCGGCGGAAGAGCAAGCGATGGATCAAGATTGAAGAAGCGATAGAGCGCGGCACGCTGGCGATCAAAGTCCCGGTGCAGGGCTTCATAACGCACCATGTGAACGGGCGTCCCCTCGGACTCCATCCGCTTTCGGGCTTCAAGATCGTGGCGGATCTGCGCGGCCCAGTCTCGTACCTGCGCACGCACCCAGGTCTCTTCAGTCAGGAAGCCACGCGTCGTGTCTTTGAATGCCTCGGGATTGGCCTGAAACTCCGCGATGTACTTTCCGGCGAACGAGCGGAAAGAAGGGCGAAACCAGTCAATCCGCCGCGCCCGCAAACTGTGGAACGACTGACTGACCAGAACATCACGCCCGTCGCGAACAACCAGCACGTTGGGTGCGCCCGGAAGCGCGGCCTCAAGGTAGCGGGGCGAATGATCGCCCATCCACATTGCTGCTCGCCTCTTGCACGTCGCGGCATACACGCACCGCCGGATCATTGTGTGAATCGACTCGGTGGCAATATCCTGAAGAAATGGACGGTGGCCCTGATACCAACCCCCCACCGCGCCGTCAGTCGCGGTGAAGCGAGCGAGTGCCGCCAGCAGGTGGTTGAAATGAAACTCACCGACAATACTCATCGCCGGATGGAGGTTGAGCACCCTCGCGACCCAGTGCGTGCCCGATCTCCAGCACCCAGAGAGGAAAAAAAAGCGACGCTCGCGCCCTCGGATGTTGACGGTCCACGGATTGACGCTCGGACGCGAAAGTTCGAGCAAGACCTCGGGGTCTTCCTGAGGTGCCGTCTCGACCTCTGCATCGGCTAGAGGCAGTGCAAGCCCAACCCGTGCCGCAAACGGTCGGAGAGCCTCACGCACAGGACGAGGCAAAACCGACTTGGCCATCGAGGCCAGAGTGTCTGATGTTGCGGCAGGAGTTGAAGCGGCCGGGTCTGGCATGGTGATCGTGAGCGGTACCTTGGCGAAGATGGATGCGAATGATGAAGACGCAGCCCGATGGCGTGGTATCACGCCGGTTCAGGGCCGCGTCTTGCTCGATTGAACGCCCCGATCAACGATCAACCTTCGATAATGCCGAGCAGTTCGGTCTCGCGCAAAATCAGAACCTTGTCGCCCTTAAGCTCGACTTCCGTACCGGCGTATTTGCCATAGACGACCGTGTCGCCCTTGGTGACCGACATCTGGGCGCGCTGGCCATTCTCCAGTCGCTTGCCCGGGCCAACAGCCACAACCTGGCCGCGAACGGGCTTCTCCTTGGCTGACTCGGGCAGGTAGATGCCCGAGGCGGTCTTGGACTCATTCTCGATGGGCTTGACAAGGACGCGATCTTCGAGGGGCTTGATGGCCATGATTCAGAATCTCCGTGACAATGTGGCCGCGACGGCCTGTGTGTTTGTGAATCAAAAAGTGAACCGAGGTCGAGCGTGCGGGCTTAGAACCCCATTCCACCCATTCCACCCATGCCCCCCATGCCCCCGCCCATGCCGCCCATGCCGCCGCCACCACCATGACCGTGGCCATGATCGTGATCATCTTTCTCACCCGCCTTTTCGGTGATGATGCAGTCGGCGGCAAGCAGCACTGTTGCTACCGATGCGGCGTTCTGAAGGGCCGAGCGATCAACCTTGGCCGGGGTGATGACCCCTTGCTTGAGCAGATCGCCATATTCAAGGGTCAGCGCATTGAATCCGAACGCCTTGTTCTTCGCGCCACCTTCTTCGACCCTGGCAACCACGACGGTGCCCTTCTCGCCCGCATTGTCGGCGATGGTCTGAAGGGGAACACAGAGTGCCTTGTACACAACATCGACACCTGCGGCGAAATCGTACTTGGCCTGACCAACATCGTCGGCCGTCTTGTCGTCGCCCTTGCCGCCGTAGATCGCCTTGTGTTCCTTGATTGCGGCAACGGCCTTGCGGGCGTGAATAAAGCTCACACCGCCGCCGGGCACGATGCCTTCGGCAACGGCCGCGCGGGTTGCGTGCAGCGCATCCTCGACGCGGGCCTTCTTCTCTTTCAGCTCGGCCTCGCTGGCCGCGCCGACGTTGATCTGGGCGACACCACCGGCCAGCTTGGCCAGACGCTCCTGCAGCTTCTCGCGGTCATAATCGCTGGTATTGGTGTCGATCTCGCGGCGGATTTGCTCGATGCGTGCCTTGATGGCCTTCGTCTCGCCAGCGCCTTCGATGATCGTGGTGTTGTCTGCATCGACCTCGAGCTTCTTGACCATGCCGAGATGGCTCAGCTCAACCTTGTCGAGCTCGACGCCCGTGTCCTTCATGATCGGCTCGGCACCCGTGAGCGTCGCGATGTCTTCGAGCATGGCCTTGCGGCGATCGCCGTAGCCCGGAGCCTTGACCGCACAGACCTGGAGCGTGCCGCGCAGTTTGTTGATGACCAGCGTGCTCAGCGCTTCGCCCGAGACATCCTCGGCGATGATGAGCAGGGGCTTCTTGGCCTGCATCACCTTCTCGAGAAGCGGAACGAGCTTGCTCACGCTCTCGATCTTGTCTTCGTGAATGAGGACGAGACACTTGTCGAACTCGCACTTCATGTCGTCAACATTGGTGACGAAGTTGGGCGAGAGGTACCCGCGATCAAACTGCATGCCCTCGACAACATCGACCACGGTCTCCTGAGTCTTGCCCTCTTCAACCGTGATGACGCCATCTTTGCCGACCTTCTCGAACGCATCGGCCATGATCTTGCCGATTTCCGGGTCGTTGTTGGCGGAGATGCTTGCGACTGACTGAATGTCGGCCTTGCCCTTGACCGGCTGGCTGAGCTTGCGAATCTCTTCGCCCGCAACCTCGACACCCTTCTTCATGCCGCGGATGAGGGCATTGGGGTCAACGCCCGCCGCGATGTACTTGAGCCCTTCGCGGAAGAGGGCCTCCGCAAGAACCGTAGCGGTGGTGGTACCATCGCCCGCATCGTCGCTGGTCTTGCTGGCGGCTTCCTTCACAAGGCGAACGCCCATATTCTGGGCCTTGTCGCGCAGGTCGATCTCCTCAGCAACCGAGACGCCGTCCTTGGTGACGGTTGGGCCGCCCCACGACTTGTCCAGAATCGCGTTGCGGCCGCGAGGGCCGAGCGTGCTCTTGACCGCGCGGGCAAGCTTTTCAACGCCAGCGAGAAGAGCCTGACGTGCTTCGACATCGAAAGTGAGTTCCTTGACGGCCATGAGTAGATCGCTCCGTTGGTGAGATTCAATTGAGTTGGCGAACAGTGGGAAGTCTATACCTAGCAAGCGCCGCGCCGATCTGTAGGCCCTGACAGCGTGCTTGGTTCCAGCCATAAGCGCTAGAAAGTGGTGTTGTGGTGACAAGCCCGAAGGTGAGACTGTCGATGCCTGCCTTTTTGGCAGTGACAGTACTCACTGAGGTGAGGTGAAATCGAACATCATGTAATGCGCGGCACCCCAGATCGGGTAGATCACGTCGAGACGGTACCCCACAAAGTCATCTGAGTTCCACCCGGCCAGTTGAAACAGGCGTTGGGTGAGAGCCGCGTGACGTGGCCAAGCGGCGGAGGCTGAATGAGCCCGCCCTTGTCCGAGCATCTCGAGGGCGTAGCGGCCGGGAAGGCGGTCGTACCAGTGCTTGCGGGGGTTGCCGGTCAGACCGGGGTGCCAGTAGTACGGAGCGACCGCCGGCACGCAGGCGAATGCCATGGATCGGTGCAGGTAGCAATCGAGCACGAGGCGTCGGCTCGGACGGCGCGTGGCGAGCGATTGATACCAGTTCGGATCGGCCTCGTCGGCGGGATGGACGGCGGGCCATGACTTCGAGGCCCGCACGAAATCGACGCCGCCCGGATGTTCTTCCATACCGCCGGAGCCGGGCTCGACCACGTAGCGGGTGAACCCGTCGCGCTCATCCTGGGTTGCTGGGGGTAGAGATGCGGAGCAGAAGTCGCGGAGCATCTGCGAACCATCGTGCGCGTTGGGGTCTAGCGGCACGGTCTTTTTTTCTTCGGCGAGTTGCCCCGCATACTCGCGGGTGTGGTTCAGGTGGCTCGCCAGCGCAACGGGCGCGGTCAGGCTCTGCACACCGATGAGTCCAAACGAGTTGATGAGCTCGACAAATCGCGGAGAGTCAGGGATGGGCCGCACTACATTTATCGCGAGCACCACGTCAACCGCGCAGCCGTGAAGAGTGACAGCCGCTTCAAAGAAGCGGCGGCGTTCATCGATGTTGTCCGAGGCTTTTACATTGGCGCGCAGCCGCGAAGTGGCTTCGACGCGTCGGATCAGTTCAGCGCGGCTGCCCGCGACTCGCTCGACCATGCACGTATAGGCCACAACCGCGGGGAGCAGCGGAGTCTTTAAACCCGAACCGGAACGGCCTTTACCTTCGAGCCGCGCGCCCAGGGCACGTGCGAAACGACCAAGACCCTCGGCCCCGGGTAGTTTGGTGAGCGCATCGAGCGAATCATCCTCCCCACCCACCCCCGCTCCGGAGTTCAGCCATTCGGCAATGCGCTGGGAGATGTTGCGGTTGATATCGAGGTCGCGCGACAGCGCGAGCGCCGATCGTCCGGAAAGGCCGCTCTTTTCGAGAGCTGAGAGCATTTCGCCCCGAAGACGATCGAGGATCGCTTGGGCCTCGACGATCTCGGCGGGCGAGAGTGGCCGTGGCGGCGACGCGAGTGACGAGGCGGATCGGGTTCGCAGAATCGGCATGCTGATCCTTGACCAACCGGGCTCTGGCCGTCATGCCAGCATGAAACTGCCACAACCGCAAAACTCATGAAGATTGTACTTGACAAACGGCTGCTGTCAAGTACCTTCGCTGCTACTCTGGGAGTAATACGAGAGTATGTTCCGGTCTGTCCGTCCGATAACCGATCGACCAGCACGTCGCGGTTTCACACTGATCGAGTTGTCGGTGGCCCCATCGGGGTCGCGGACGGGCACGCCGTGGTGTAAAGGTGGCACGATTGCCTTGAGCCGCGACCAGCGGCTGTAGAGCGACGCGACGGAGAATGCGGTTCAAGCTTGGCTTAAAAAACAGTAGGGTGTTAGGCATTAAGACAGCGGCGGGTGTGCGGGTGACTGACGCTTAAGAGGAGATAGAGATGCTGAAGTCTGCGAATCAATGGTTTGTTCGAGCCGCAAGAGTTCTCGTTGCGTTCGTTCTGTGTGCGCTCACACCCGATCACGTTCGGGCACAACCCTGCACCCCGGAATGGTCGGACCAGTTCGAGTATGCGGGCATCTCCTGGGAGATCCGGGCCTCAGCCGTGTTTGACGACGGAACCGGGCCGGCGTTATACGTCGCGGGAGCGTTCAAACGGGCGGGCGGCCGGTTGTGCAACAGCATCGCCAAGTGGGATGGGCGGAACTTCGTGCCGCTTGGTCAAGGCTTGTACTCAAACGACCTTGGTACGGGACAGGCAGCGGTCTATGCCCTGGCCTCACACGATCCTGATGGGCCTGGCCCGGAACCGGCCGCGTTATATGCGGGCGGACAGATTAGTAGGGCGGTCCAATCCGATGGGACGGTGATACTTTGCAGAAACCTGGTCAAGTGGAACGGAACCGAGTGGGCACCCGTACCAAACTCGCTGCAAGGGCGTCCCATTTCGTTGTTCTCCGTCGATGATGGTTTTGGACCTCGTCTGTACGTTGGCGGAGAGTTCTTCGGCAAGGTCGTGTTTTTCGATCAGACCGGAGAGAACTATCCGCTCCCAGCGCTTGGTGGGCAGGGCATCGCCGGGAACTTCGCATCGTTTGATGACGATGGCTCGGGTCCGAATCCGGCGCGGACGTACCTCACTGTCAATGTTGAGAATGAGTCCGCTTCGATCTGGCGGATGAACGGATATCAGTATGAACCTTTGAGCGTTCAACCGGTGAATTCGTTCGGACAATCGACAGGTACCACCGCTCTGGCCGCCTATGACCCGGACGGCTCAGGCCCGCGGCCATCGTTGCTGCATGCCGGGCCGGGCAACGGAGGTGAGATTCAGACATGGAACGGTACAAGCTGGTCGCCTCTCCCGTTCACGCTCACCAGTCCCGCGTACATCTTCGAGCCGTTGGTCAGCACGATGAAAGTGCTCGACCTCGGTGGGGGGCCGAAACTCTACTTCGGCGGCTTCTTTGAGACACCGGCGCCAATGGGGCAGCCTGCCTCAGCCTACAGACACCTGTTGAGCTGGAATGGAGCAACGCTGGCTCCGCTAGGGTCGGGGCTGAAGCCCGAAGCGACACAGTACGATGATGGGTACCTGATCGACGACCTCTCGTTCGTGTACACGCTCGAAGCGACGACCGTTCGCGGTGAACCGGCGCTCTTTGTCGGCGGCTCAACCTTTGAGCAGGCAGGTGCAGCCCTTGGGGACAACGCACTATTCTGGAGTGGAACGCAGTGGGTCTCGCAATACCCCACAGAGGTTCACGGGCTTTCGACATACAACCCACACGTCGTGGACTTTGATGGGAGCGGACCTCTGCCCCCTCGACTAACATCGCTTGGCCGCACAGCCGACTACAACGGGCCGGACCCGGTTGTTCAGTGGAATGGCTCGCGGTGGGTGCCTTCGGGTCTGCCGCCCCTGTATTCCGACCCCCGCGAGGGAGCAGTTCCGAACTTCATCCGCTACAACGATGGCATGGGTGACGCGCTATATGCCTATGGAAGCTGGGATGTGCCCGGTCAACCCCTCGAGGGACAACTCCGACTGGCCCGTTTCAACGGGACCTCTTGGGAACAGCTCGCAGACGACTTCGGCACCTACATCGGTTCCGGGAGCTTCACCGCCGGGATCGTACATGACATTGATGGCAACGGCCCGGAGGGTCCGTGGCTCATCCTCGCCAGCAACTGCACACTCCAGGGGACGGTGCCCAACCCCAACATCATTGCGTGGGATGGGAATTTCTGGCGGCAACTCGGCACCGGTTTCACGGGCCTGCCCAGATCACTTCTGGTCTTCAACGAGGGAACCGGAGAACGCTTGTACGCAGACGGTTCTCGCCTTGATGGCACAACCTGGACCTTGATCGCCACACCATCGGGAGGATCCATTACCACGCAAGCGGCGATCAATCTTGGTTCCGGGACTTCTATGTTTATCGGCGGCTCGTTTTCCGCCATCAACGGAACCCCGATGGCGGGCATCGCTCGCTGGACAGGCTCCGGTTTCGTACCGGTCGGGAGCGGCGCGGCTCTCGGCACGCTTCCGCCGCTGATTCCCGGGCAAACTCCCACGTCAGCGCTCGTTTCGGCCCTCGCGCCATTCGACGATGGATCAGGGCCGGCGCTGTGGGTCGCCGGGCGCTACTCCAGCATTGGCGGCGTCACCGCAGACGGTCTGGCCAAGTGGAACGGAGCGGCGTGGGCACCGGTTGCCAACGGTCCGAACAGTCTGGGTGATCATGTCCGAGCCTATGCGGAACGGATGTTTGTATTGGATGATGACGGTACAGGCCCCACGCCCCCGGCGATCTACTTCACAGGGTTCTTCGACAACGCGGGTGGACGGTTTTCGCAAGGCATCGCACGTTACGGATGTCCGCTGGTCGTTTGCCGGGCCGACTTCAACAACAATGGTGCCGTCGGCGTTCAGGACATCTTCGACTTTCTGACCGCCTACTTCACGGGCAGCTCCGCGGCCGACATAAATGCAACCGGCACAGTGACTGTTCAGGACATCTTCGACTACGTGACGCTTTATTTTGTCGGGTGCTGAATGTTGATTGCGCGGGGCCGGGTCGGGCCTAAGCCTGACCCGACCTCATCTTGTCTCCAAGGTTGATCGCTGCTGCCAGGCTTCCGGCTGAACGCTACCATGGACCTAAATGGTCACCACAATGCCCACTCTTCTTCTCGTCGCCTCTGATACGGTCAACTCCTACATCCCCATCATGATTCTCGTGACCATGGGCGTGACGTTCGGTGTTTTCAACGTCCTCGCCAGCCGCATGATTGGCCCGAGGAGAGATGGTGCGACAAAAGGTCAGGCGTACGAGTCGGGCATGACCGCGATTGGAACCGCCCGCAAGCGGTTTAACGTTCGGTTTTACCTGATTGCGATGGTCTTTCTGGTCTTCGATATCGAAATCATCTTCCTGTACCCATGGGCAACGACGTTCCCGAATATTGACCAACACTCTTCCGAGTCGGTAATATGGCTCGGTCGCATTCTGTTCTTCTTAGCGACCTCACTGGTTGCCTATATTTACGGAATCCGTAAGGGTGTTTTCCGCTTTGATTGACGTTGGACCGATTCCACGGTCGGGGGTGATGTCGATTGGACGGAAAAAATGGTCTGTGCGGCCTTCCGCCCGTTGGTTGAACGATGGAACTTGATGCAGGCACTCAGCTTACGGGCTGACGGTTCGATGTCTTGAGTGATCGATAGCTGCTTTTCGCCATCCACGGCCGAGCGGCAGATCAAGAGGGACTCATGACCGGTCCACCAGTGTATTCAAGAGAACAGATCGCCTCGCTCATTGCCAACGATGCGCTGGATGTTCACTTCCAAGCGATCGT
The DNA here is from genome assembly GCA_038251595.1 of Phycisphaerales bacterium. Lineage (GTDB taxonomy): Bacteria > Planctomycetota > Phycisphaerae > Phycisphaerales > UBA1924 > JADLCX01. Next base: position 17,655 of record JBBSBC010000018.1, read on the forward strand.
CGATCTGCACGATGGTGTGGTTGTTGCCTACGAGGCCCTCTCACGCCCGGCAATGTCCACGGGCCTTACCGATGTGTGCGAAGTCTTTCGCTCCGCCGAGAGTCACGGGCTGATCTGGGAACTTGAAGAGATCACTCGTCGAACCGCAATTGTCGCGTCGAGCGATTGGCCGCGCGGCACCAAGCTGTTTCTGAACTCCACACCCGCGGTATTTGCAGATCCTCGATTTCTCGATTCGCTCGAGTCAAGTCTCAAACGCGTGCCCGACCTCACACCCGATCGTCTCGTGCTCGAAATTACCGAACTCTCCGAGAACCAGGAGCACGCCGACCTTGCCGAACAGGTGCGACGCGTTGTATCCGCCGGCTATCAAGTTGCGCTTGATGATGCGGGCGCGGGATCAAGCGGCCTGAACCGGATGATGGCGATGCGTCCTCAGTGGGTCAAACTCGATCGTGAGTTTGTTCGCGGGATTGATCGCGACAACCTACGACAGAACCTCGTTCGTTTTTTCGTGCATTACGCACGGCTGAGCGGGGTGCAGGTGCTGGCGGAGGGCATTGAATCCGCAACTGAGCTCGAGACGGTGACCTCGCTGGGCGTGCGATTCGCACAGGGATACTACCTCGGCAGACCCAGCACGCGAATGCAGGCGATGGAACCGCGATTTATTTCCGACCTGCGCACGCGATGGGCGGCCGTCGAGGCCTCATTGCCGCGAGAGAGCACCGAACCCACGCTCATCTCCATCTCGCGACCATGCGACGTCTGCGATGCCGATACGCCCATGGAAGTTGCATCAACACGGATAGCCAACACACCCGAGGCTGCGGGAATCATCGTGGTGGCCGGTGCAAAGGTGATCGGCTGGACGAGTCGGCGCGGGTTGGAAAGCGAGAGTTCACACCGCAACGAATCGGTACGAATGCACTTGGACGAAGGGGTGCTCGCGCTCGACGGCAAGACAACCCTGCGTGAGTGCATCTGCGAGGTCGTTCGGTTCGAGTCTGAGACCCTGAGCGATCCCATCATTGTGATGAATGGATCACGTCCGGTCGGGATTGTGCGATTGCGGGATGTGCTTCGCGTGGTGGGTACAGACGGGCAACTTGCATCAGCAGGGCGTGCCAGCCTGACCGGTCTGCCCGATCGCAAACGTGCTGATGAGCACATCGCCGATCACATCCGCCAATGGAAGGTGTCCGCGCCAGACGCACACAAGCGTCATTCCGATGCCTCTTTCGTTGATATACGCGCCTTCAACGACTTCAACTCTCGGCATGGTCGCCCGCGCGGCGATCAGCTCATCCGCGATCTTGCCGAACTGATCTCCATGGTGGTCGTCTCCGCGGAACCAGATGCGTTCCTCTCGCACCTCGGTGACGACCGATTCCTCGTCACCGCGCCGGCGGGTCGGCTCGAGCCGCGCTTGCGAACGCTGATGCAGATCTTTGATACTCAGTCATTGCCCGCCGATGGCGTTGAACAGCCAACGCTTCGTGTCCTCACGATCTACAACGCTCTGCGGTGTCTTGAAAGCTGCCGCGATCTGTATCGAATCGAGCAGCAACTCCGCGAGCAGGCTCGCGACCGCGAGTCATTGCCGCCGACACGCATACCGACATCGGCGATGCTCACGCATGATTCTGCGGTTGCGAGCCGTATCCGCCGCGCCGCCTGATCACCGGTGCCCAATCCGTTGCTCCATCGCACGGACGTTGTCCTACCCTTTAGGCAGATGTCTTCAGCGAGCAGCAACCTCCGCGACTTTCTGCCCACGGCCCCCACCCCCCCCATAACCTCGCGCCCTTACCTGCGTGCCTCACCGGGACAACGTGCGGCGGGCGCCCTGCTAGCACTCATTTCACTGGCCGTGCTTTGCACCGCCGCATCGCTTCACCCCGACCCGCGCGGCGTGGAAACCCACACGCAGCTCGGGCTCTGGCCCTGCGGGTGGTACATGGCCACCGGCAAGCCCTGCCCAACGTGCGGAATGACCACGGCCTTCGCCGCGGCGGCTCGTGGCAGCTATTTTAAGTCGCTAACGACTCAACCCTTCGCGTTTATCCTGAGCCTCGCGACCAGCACCGCCTTCTGGGCGGGGCTGCACATCGCCATCTTTGGCTCTCGATTAGGCTCAATCGCCGCGAAACTCCTGCGGCCACGCTTCGTCTGGATCACCACCTTGTTGTTGGGGCTCTCGTGGGTGTATAAGATGGCTTCCATGTAGTGCGGCTTCAATGTGAGGATTGCCGTGGTCGTCACCCAGATGATCGGGAACCCGGTCAGCGATCCGGACGAACCGAGGGATGCCGTGTTTGAGAATCACCGGGCTGGACGGGCTGGCTCATACTACGGATCACACATGCTCATCTCGGTTCAGCATGAACCTATCACCACCACCAAACGCCTGACAAGAGAGCATTTCATACGCATGCGTGCCTCCTTTCCGGTGTGGGCAGTTGTGGCATTCGGGCTGTCGATGCCAGCAGTTCTCGGCGGGTGTCAGGCCGTTGGCTTTATTGCGGATACGGCGTATCGGGCGGGCGATCACGATGTCGAGGCCAAGTACACCGGACTGGAAGATAAGACATTCGCCGTGGTCGTCGCTTCAGACCGGGCCGTTCAGGCCGACTATCCCGAAGCGGTAACCATCATCACGACTGAAGTCACACGCCGCCTCGCGCAGTTCGCGGGCGCAAGCGGGATGGTGACCGCTGAGGATGTACTCAAGTATCAGGCACAGCATCCTGGTTGGGTGACACTCTCACCGGTTGACCTCGCCAAGGTACTGAGCGTTGATCGTCTGGTCTATATCGATCTGCAGGAGTACACCCTCACCGATCCGGGCAACCCATACCTATGGAGCGGGCGAGTCTCGGCGAGCATCGGCGTTGCCGAATCGACTTCAGAGTTGGGGATGGAGACGGTCTTTCGCGAGTTCGTCAAGGTGAAGTTCCCTGACAACGAAAACACAAGCCCGCAGCAGGTGCCGGCCAGTACGATTCAGCTCGCCCTCCTCAAGCGGTTTATCGACCGGACAAGCTGGCTCTTCTTCGATCATGAAGAACCGAATGTGATCAAGTATTGATGCAAAAAGACCTCCACTCCATGTCCAATCGCACGCACACACACCTCCACACACCGCTTGTCTTCGCTCTGGTTCTGTCCGCATTGGCCGGCTGCAATCTCGTCGGGCCAGCGGCCTACTTCATCAGCGGCCCAACGAAGGTGCCGGCTCAGTTTGAGCTTCCCAATGACCGTCCTGCGGTCGTCTTTATCGATGATCGAGGAAGCAGTCTTCCGAGCCGCACAACCCGGCAGCGCATCTCTCAGGCCGCGGAGCGCACACTCCTCGACGGCAAGGCCGTTGCGAAGTCTGAGATTATCTCATCCAACGCGCTCATCCCGATCGCAACACAGGAGCGGTTCGGCAAGCCCTCGGGCATTGTCCAGATGGGCAAGAGTGTCGGCGCGGATATCGTGGTCTATGCAATCGTCGATGGCTTCACCCTTTCACCTGATGGTCAGGAGTTTGCACCGTACGCACGCGCGCGGGTGAAGGTCGTGGACACCAAAAGCAAGCTCCGACTCTGGCCCTCGGAACAGCAGGAATGGTTCCCGATAGAATCCCGCGTTCCGACCAAGACCGCCTTGCTGCCGCAGAATCTCAGCGATCGGACCTCCGCGGAGTATGAGTTGGCCGACATGCTCGGACGCGATATTGCACGCGCATTCATCGAATATTCACCCGAAGATGTCTCGCAGCGCGTCGGCGATTAACGATCCGTCCTCACACTGATTCTGCATATCCACCCTCCTCTCCGGCAACATGGCACCGATGCGGATTCTTCACCTTGTTGATCTCCGGCATGAGGGTGATGAACCCATCCTCGCCTGTCAAGCGGCCAACCAGGCCAGTTGCACCGAGCATCGTGTCATCGGTCTTGGTTCCAACGCCGATGCGGCACGCGCCGGTCGGATGGGACTTTTCTTAACCGACCTGATCACTCCCCCCGGGTTGGCCGCCGAAACAGCTTTCCGACGCTTGCGTCATCTGATGGGCGATCGAAACGGGCGCAACAGCACGCGCCCGTGGGCTGATCTGCTCCAGTGCTGGTCTGTTCCCGCACTCGGGCTCGCGCGGCTTGCGAGTGGTCGCCGCACACCTCCGCGTGTTGGCGCGCTCGTGCGATCGCCGCATTCCTCATCGATCTTTTCTCCACTGTGGATGGTCCGGTCGAAGTTTGCTCTTCACGACACGACGCTCTTCAGCTTTGATCGAAGTGTTCGTGCGGCCTGGGCCGAGCCCGCTTCGGCCCGACGCGGCGGATGCCTGCTCGAACAGAACATCCGATTGCTCCCACCCCCCGCGTTATCAAATGTGCCAACTCCTGACCTGCGTTTAGCCATACGCCAGCGGTTGGGCCTGCAAGCGGCTGATGTTGCCGTGGCTCTGCTCGCCGACCCCGCCGATGTTGGCGATGCGCAGCGCTTCGCGTTTACGCTCGGGCTTCTCTACACCACGGGCCAACGTGTTGTCGGCATCGTGCCACGAGGGATCGGTCATGCCAGCCGCGCTCGCCAGTTTGTCCGGATGCACGGGCACAACTGGGGGTTGCTCATCACGCCAGAACCGCTCTCGTCGGTCCTTCCGGCCTGTGATCTTTCCATGTGGGATTCAACATGCGCCAGCGGCTCGATCGATGGCTCATCGGGCCTCACGTTGCTGAGGGCCTCGATTGCCAGCGGCGTTCCGCCAGTGGCGGCACGGCATGAGCTTTCGATCGCCGCACTCGGCAGCATCGCACCCGAGCTGGTCGCTCGCGATGGCTCGCTCAACGCGGTGGCCAACCGTTTGCTCTGGCTGCTCGAAAATGACTCGGCGCGGAGTCGAATGTCCGGACTTTGCAGGCACAGCACACGCGCGAACACCCATGAATCGACGTTTGCGCCCGAGCTGCTCAGACTCTGGCAGGAGGTCGCAAATATTCCTGTCGCGCGGCCGGGCCTTCCAACACCCTTGGCCCTCATGGGGAGTCTGGCTTGAGCGTGGACAGCTCATGGCCGCCAATCCCCGATGCGCGCGGGTGTCGTCGTGTGCTGTTTGTATGTCTGGGTAACATCTGCCGATCACCGCTCGCACAGGGTGTGTTCGAGCACCTGATCCAAGGTCGGGGTATACACAACCAGTTCACGGTTGCCTCATGCGGCACGGGCGATTGGCACATCGGCCAGCCGCCCGATCCACGCACTATTTTGGTGGCCGAGCGCCACGGTGTGAAGCTCCACACCAGGGGTCGCCAACTTGACGCCGCGATGGACTTCGCGCGCTTCGACCTGATTCTCGGCATGGACAGGCGAAATCTCGAGGGCATCCGTGCGTTGGGTTGTCCGCCTCAGATCGCGGGTCTGTTTCTCTTGTACGCCGCCTCCACCGTACACCCCCACCTCGACGTACCAGACCCGTACTATGGAGGGCCTGAGGGTTTTGATGAGATGTACCGGCTTATCCTGCTCGGCTCGGAGGCTCTGCTTGATGCGATGCTTGAAGTGCGATAGAACACTGTTCACACTGTTTGTCAAACCGACCCGCAAGGCCTTTACGCTCATCGAGCTTCTGGTTGTGACCGCGGTCATTGCCTTGCTCGTCGGACTTCTGCTCCCTGCACTCGGTTCAGCCCGCGAGCAGGCACGCGCTGTGACGTGCGCAACTCGCCTTCAGCAACTCGGTATCGCCCTCAATCTCTACCTCAACGATTTCGACAACACGCTGCCACAGGTCAAGGTCGATCTCTTCGGTTCAAAGGTCGTGATCGGCCCGCTCTTTGGCGGGAAGAAAGGCACACTCCCGGCATACGGCATTGATGAGTTCGGAGCCGAGCGCCGCCCGCTCAACCGCTACCTTCTGGATATCGATGTTCCACCCGATGCTGACCCCGGCATCTTCGAGATCGAAACCTACCGCTCTCCCTCCGATCGCGGCGGCACGATCCCCGGAATCGGAAGTGTCGAATCGATGTACGACCTGCTCGGCAGCAGCTACACGCTCAACGATCACCTGCTCAAGCAAACCGATGGCGAGCCAGAGATCGCGACCCTTGTTCCCAATCAGGGCGGGCAGATGCCGACCGTGACCGAGCCGACCAAGACCTGGGTGCTCGGCACACACCCCATCTATAATTTTGATGGTGATGGTGACCGCCAGCACTACTGGTACGGTGCGAAGCCGAGCGGCGCTGCACGCGCCAACCTGCTGTTTCTTGATATGCACGTCGGCACCGGCATCAGCGTGCCGCGCGGCGTGCTCAACACGACCCGCGATTACACATTCAAGCCGCAGCCGATCTGGCCGCGACCGTAGTCGTTGACCACCAGGTGCCAAGCTTACTCGGGCTTCTTGCCCTCGTTCTTCGACGGCTTGGTCGCGGCACGCTTTGATGGTGTTGACGCTGTGAACCTCACAAAGTGACTGGCGATCTGGCTCTGCGGGGTTGTGAACCAGCCCCAGAATGCGTAACCGTACGAGATGACGGTCGTCGGCGGCAGGTAATGGTGCGCAAAGGGCAGCACATCATCAAGCTCCTCGTGTGTGCCAAAGTACTTCCACGGGTCTTCCAGTCTGCCCACCCGTGAGCTGCGCGCGCGGATCTTGACCACATCGACTGGGACCCACACTTCCGTGTCCGTGGCGGCATCAAAGAGGCAGAACTCCACCCACGATCGCAGAGATGAATTTGCGCCGTTGTTGTTGTCAAAGACCGTACTGTCACCGTTCTGTTCGCTGCCGTCATACCCAATCACCAGCCGCGCGGGAAGACCCGCGGCGCGATAGGCACCGAGCAAAACCGCCGCGATATCGTGCTGCGAGCCTCTGCCGGATTTGATCGTGCGCGAAGGTCGCTGAAGGTCGAGCCCGATGAAGGTTCCGAGCTTTCCGAAGCTCTCACCGTTCCCGCTTGTTTGAAACTGCTCGACCATGCGGGCGGCAAACGTCTTGGCGAGCAACAGCGGCGGGACTGACTGCGGCGATTTGCCCTCGGTCCACTTCTTGACCAGATCTCGCAGCGCGGCCGCATCTTCAGCATCCTGATCCACCATCAACTGCGGGCCCAGCGTGCTCGCGCCGACTTTCCCCCACTTCCCGGCATCGGGCCATTGCGCCTTCGATGCGAGCCTTTCATTGAAGACCGTCTGCCAGCAAGTCATCGGTATCTGGAGTTTCAGCTCGCACTCGCGCCCCGTCTGATCCTTCATTTCCCAGCGGCCAAACCGTGCCGATGCGTGGTACGCCTCGTTGTAGTCGGGCTTCACATCGATCGGCCGATCATTGAAGGTCAGCTCTCCCTTCACCCTGTCGATATCCGTTTTGCTTGAAGCCGTTGCACGAATGACCGGGAAGAGCACCGCGGCGGTTTTGAACGTCAGGTTGCCGATCGTCGGCATCCTGTCTTGGGGTGTTCGCGATGCATCTTCCTGATAGCTACTCACGTGGACCACCGGCTTGAGCAGCCAGTCACGAGTGTTGCCGGCTGTCAAGACGCCGGTGAGGATTGACTTGGGAGGTGGCACCGCCGTTGCGGGGTCGGCCGGTTTCGGTGCAACCGCGGGCGGGCGGCCGCCCTTTCCGCCCGGCTGCTGACCAAACGCGATCACACTGCTGCTCAGCCCCGCGGCGAGGCCCGCCCCCAGCAATGTGCCAGCAATGATGCCGCCCGCCTGCCGACGTGAAAGTTCATTCCCCGACGGTTCATGCTCATTCATGCGGCACACTCCTTTAAACCATCTGTTCGCACCCACGCTTCAACTGATCCGTACCGAACGCAAACCCGAGATCACGACGCTTCATCTTCCCCACCGGCGTGCCGCGATTTGAACTCTTCGACACTCGGCAGATCTTTGAGTGATGAAAGTCCGAAGGCCTCAAGAAACGGGCGTGTGGTACCGTAGAGCATCGGCCGCCCCAGCTCGTCGGCACGCCCGGTGATGGCCACCAGACGGCGGTCGATCAGTGTTTTCAGCACTTCGCCGCACGCAACACCGCGCACCGACTCGAGCGCGGCCCGCGTGATGGGTTGCTTGTAGGCCACAATCGCCAGCGTCTCAACCGCGGGGCGACTGAGCGATGTGCGTTCGCGTTTACCAAGAAACGATTCAATCACTCCGGCAAAGCGCGGCAGGCTCATCATCCGATACCCGCCCGCCACCGCCTCGATGCGGAATGCCCGCCCTGATGATGCGTATTCTTGATTCAGCAGTGCGACCCCGGCACAAACTACACCTAGCGGGGTGACTTTCTTCTGCGGCCCCGAGGCGGTCACAACACCTCGCCCCCCCTCACCCGCTTCATCCGACTCTTCCGCGAGATCCTGCCCCGGTGTTGATTCATTGATCAACCCCATCGCATCGGCCAGCCTCAAGGCGGAGACGGGCCGGTCAATGCTCAGCAGCACCGCTTCGATCGACCCGAGCAGGTGGTCATCGCGCCCTTCGAGGGGCGCGGGGACCGCTGCATCGGGAGTGACCGAATGTGATGCAGAGACGTGAAGGGCGGGCTTCCGTTTCCTGGACGTGGTTGCCGGCACGGGGGGAAGGGGCGTTGACATATCACCATGATACCAGCGATGCTCATACTCGGGCACCGCGTCGCACTTCACACCAATCTATTACATGGCGCTGCCCAATCCCATGAACCTCCGCCACGCGCTCGCCTGACCGAGATGGCTCATCGGGTGACCCGTGACCAGAAAGCCGACCACACCACCGATGGTCGGGAAGAGTTCCTTCATCCGCCCTTCGGCCGGGTTCGGACCTGTGAACACCTCATCAGCCACACCCGGCAGTGCCGCGAGCACGGCCTTGTATCCATTCAGGTAGTGCGAAGTGATCGCCTCCATCTTCGGATAGATCATGCCTGAGGGGTCATCCTTGCACTCGGTCCCGTTCTTAAACAGCTCATCCCAACCCGCAGGCTTCGCGCACACACCGACGGGCTGCCCGAGCAACTCCATGCACCGCGAGGTGTACGTCGCGAGGTGCCCATAAACCCATGCCGGATGGTTGCTCTGAACGGGCTGGCCATCCTTGCCGATCGCCAGCCGCGCAAACTGTGCTGCACTCACGCCCTTAAGCATGTTCTCGCCATACAGAATGCTGAACTGGCCCGCCGAGGCAAGCATCTTGCCGAAGTTGTGCGACACGGTCTGCTCCTTGTGGTGACGTTGCCCGCCCCGCCCGTGCATAGGTGGGAAATGAATATAGACCGTCTTCGATACGAAGGGAAGGGGCAAGGGGATGGCGAATCTGTTGATGGATGAAGGGAACACTGAGCACAGGCTCAGAGCTCGCTTGGTCAGGGGAGCTTGACGTTGCTACCTACGTGGAAGCTGGCGGCTTCGGGGGTGGCCATGCCCCCGTTAAAGGTGCTGCCGCCAGGGTACCAGGGGGTGGCATCTTTCCACGCCTGCGTGGTCTTGAGGTTGGAGGCGTGGCCGTCGAAGTACGCCGCGTTCATGGTGCCGCTGTGACGAAAGCTAAGCTTCCAGTTCTCACCGGTGCCGGGGAAGCGGTCGCGGCCGTAGGCGGCAGAGTTGCGGAAGATGGGGCCGGGGTCCGTGAAAGAGCCGTAGAAGCGCGGGTAAGGGTCCGGATCGAAATCGAGGATGCGGCTGTCGGCGACGTAGCGGGTGCCATCGCCCACGATGATCTTGTTAGAGGCCTGCGTGCCGACCTGATCAATACGCGGGCGGTACCCAGCACGAACCGCGACTGGAGTGCCGATGGTGACGTTCTGCAGCGTGAGGCCCTGATACTTGCGCTGCACTTCGGGTGTGCCCTGCGGGAAGTAGTGGAAGGCCGAGGGGGAGAGGTAGCTGATCTGGCGGATGCCCTGCGTGTCGTTGAGTGTGCGGAAATCGCTGAAATCGGCGGAGGGGTGCGTACCGGGGAAGACCGTGTCGTTCAGCCGCGTGGCCGAGGCACACCCGAAACGCTCGAAGATCTGCTTGGTGCGGGCGGCACGGTTGGTGGAGAGGCCGTTGGAATCGCCAATGGTGGGGCTGACCCAGTCGTGCGTGGTGGTCGGGGTGCTGGCCGCGCGATCGCCAAAGTAGAGCGCGCCGTTGGTGAGCTGGCCGTCGGCCCCCGAGGTGTTGGGACCAGCGATGAAATCTTTCCAGTCGTTGGTGTAGATCAACTGCGCCGTGGCGAGCTGACGCGTCATTGAAGCGCAGACGATCTGTCGCGAGATTTCGCGCGCCTTGCCAAGCGCGGGCAGGAGCAGACCCACCAGAAGAGCGATGATGGCGATCACCACCAGCAGCTCAATCAGCGTGAAAGCGCGCCGGAGTTGCGCGGGCGGAGTGTTGATCGTGCGGTGCATGGTCTTCATGTTGGTCGCCAATCCAAAGCCTCCCACCCACCACCCATCCAAGATCATGAGCCTGAAGTCGCCGGACGCACATACTTCCTGGTCGAGGCGGGTTGGGCGACAAGCTCGCCAGTCTCCCGATCAACCGCTTTGACGGCGACATCCTTGTCAACATACGAAAGCAACGCGAGGTCGCGGTTATCGACGTAGAGCTTGCCCTGATCATCCTTGGTCAGCCTGATGAGCGCAAACTTGCCGGACTCCGGGTCGGCGGCGGGAAGGGTGAGTCGTTTCCCACCACCCATGGCCGCGATGAAGACCTCACCGGATTCAACATTGAGTAGATAGCACTCGTCGGCGAGGTGAACCTCTGAGGGGCTCACCAATACCCAGAGGGTCGAGGCAATGCCGACCAACAACCCGATGACGATCACCGCAACCTGCCACGGCTTGACCTTCATCAGACAGACTCCGGAGAGGGAAGAGTGTGCGGCGAATAAGGGAGTGAAGACGGGTAGTGTGGAGCCTGAACAAGCCCCGCTCATGAACTTGTGCGAAGTGTACCCCAGACTCTACCCGCTGAGTTTGAAGATTCCGTCAACCGACAGGCCCCTCCCCCGATCCGTCCATCCCCCCTGTTTCAGCGTTCGGCAGGGGGTGGTGCTACTTGTCTGCGGGCATAAGGTCGATGACGACCGGGTAATGGTCGGAGGCGTAGCCGGGAGGTGGCGGGGTTGTGCGGTAGTCGGTTCCGGCCGGGCGTGTGGGTGTGCCGAGGATGAAGCGTGTCTCGGCGATGAGTTCCTTGGCGGCGTTGGCGTTAAGGAAGATGTAGTCGATGCTGCGGTCGGAGGCGTGGGTCATGTATTGCGAGTCGCGCTTGCCGCGGACGGGGGCGAAGGCATCGACCAGACCGGGGAGGCCGGAGGTGATGATTTTGATCGGCTTGTCATCGGGCCGGGCGTTGAAGTCGCCCATGAGCAGGATGTTGGCCTGGGGATTGGATGTCTCAAACTCGCTGAGCAGCTCGACCGTCTTGGCAGCCTCTTTCTCGCGCCAATAGTTGCCGGATCCGCCGGACTTCTGGTGGACGACAAAGAGTGTGACGGTGTAGGGCTCCGGGACCGAAGCGGGGGTCATGCCGGGGATCAGGGAGAGCGGGACGGTGACGGTCACACGCAGCGGGGAACGGTGAAAGGTGATGGGCTTGCCGGCATTCTCGTTGCTGGAGTTGCCCCACTTGTCGGGATGGGTGCCACCGAGATCGAGGTGGACCCAGTTCTTGACATCGCTGAGCGGGTAGCGAGAGAGCACACCCTGCTCGATGCCGCGTTCATCGCCGGCATCAATGGATTCAACATACTGATAGCCGAGATCGGCGAGATAGTTATCGCGGAACCAGATGAGGGATTCCTTGCTTTCCAACTCTTGAAGCGCCAGAACATCGGCGTTGATGGCGCGAATGGCGGCCGCGGCGGCCTTGCAGTGGTCATCGGGCTTGAGGTTGTCCTTATCTTCGTAGCGACCGGAGAGGGCGGGATCATCTTTGTCGTCGAAGAGGTTTTCGACGTTGTAGTTGCCGATGCGGAGGGCACCGGCAGGCTTGCTGATCGGCGTGGGTGAGCCGTGGCGAATGAGCGAGGCGGGTGGCTGCATCGCCGCGGGTGTGGCCTCGATCGGTTGGCCGGCCTTATCAACGGTCGGGGGTTGGGGGGGTTGGGGGG
>JBBSBC010000019.1:0-28818 GCA_038251595.1 Phycisphaerales bacterium
GATGACCACGCGTAGGCCGGGGATGACCGCCGCCTCGCTGATTTTGACACCTTCAACGACCGTCCCGTGTGTCGATCCCAGATCCCGGATGAACCAGTCATCGTCTTCATCAACTTCTATGGAGCAGTGGTGTCGTGAGACGCTCGAAGACTTGATGCGCACATCGCAATCTTCGGCACGTCCGATCATCACTCGCCCACCCCGACCGCCCGTTCCGGCCTTCCCCGCACCGCCCGCCTGACCGATTCGAGAAAGATCAAACCGCCGGAGTGGTCTGTCGTCGATCGTGCAGATGGTCAGCTCGTACATGCCACACCCGACCTTTGTGGACCCGCGCCCGTTCGGCCTTCCCGCTTGCCCCACGCCCACCATTGCCCCCAAGATCACCCCAAAGCTCGCTGCGTCTTACAATACGTACTTCGACCGTGCAGGCTCACATCCCGCATTTTCTGGACTCGACACCACCATAAGTTGATTCGCACGGCTTTACGATTGGCTCCATCGACCGAAGGACAGCGAATAACACTTCATTCGCGGTATCCGTTTGGTTGATCGCCCGATGCATTCTGGACATCCCTATCATAGACGGTGCATTTGATCTCCAACGATGTGAGCATTCCGACCTTGGGCGAAGCTGCTTCTGAAACTGCCGTCGTTGAACCACCTCCAGCCCTTCCACCATCGGGGCCGATGCCAAACGCGCCTCTAAAGCAGGCCTCCACCCCACCACGACTGGACAAACTGCCTCCGTACAAGGTCCTGCTGCACAACGACGACCATACTCCGATGGAGCTTGTTGTTCGTACGATCAAAGAGCTGACGCCGCTCAACTCAGCCCAGGCGTTCATGGTCATGATGACAGCCCACACGCGCGGCCTGGGCCTGCTGCTGGTGACCCACAAAGAGCGTGCCGAACTCTACCGCGAACAGTTCGCATCAAAGAAGCTGACGGTCACGATTGAAGCGGCCTGATGTATCCGAGCGGATGCGCTCGTACGTCCCGAAACGGTTGCACGCTTTCCGGACCAGCCCGATCATCGTGGGCTGCGCCCGCGGAACAGCCGGGCCACGCGTTCGCAGTCACCCAACTCGCCGAATCGCCACAGTTCGTGCTGGCGTGCGCTGGCTGCACGAGCGCGAACATCGCAACCGAACCGCAGCCCCTGATCGACCGATGCAAGTGCAGCCGCACTCAGGCTCGACCTCACGATGGTCTATCCGGTGCGAATCTTCACGCATTGACTCTATGTTCCGGAGCCCTCTTCATGCGTCTTCCCATCGGTGAACTTCTCATCAGCCAGGGTGTCATCACGACCGGCCAGTGCCAACAGGTTCTCGATCGGCAACGGATCACCCAGCGACCCTTCGGCGATCTCGCCGAAGAGCTGCTCGGCATCTCCGCACGCTCTGTCGAAAGAGCCTGGGCCGAGCAATACGCCAGTGAGACCCGATGGATCGACGCCGCACTCGAGCCAGTCGATCTCGCCTCGCGCGATCTCATCAATCGCCGCCAGGCTTGGCAGTTTCGCGTTCTGCCCCTCGGTTATGACGGGAATGAGCTAATGGTTTGCACGACCAAGGACTTTCTTGTTCGTGCGATGAACTTCATTACGCGCCAACTCCCCGTTCCCTGCTTCTTCGTCCTCAGCGAACCCGAGAGCCTCGGCATCGCCCTCATGCGTCACTACCCGATGGATGGAATGAGCGTTGAAACGATCACACGGGGCATCGCCTGCTGACCAAAGGTGCCGGGGGTCGCGGATTCGACGGACTCGTCACAGACCATCCAGTTTGGCCGCATGATCGACCAACCAGGCAATCAGACGGAATTCTGTGGAAGTGGGGCAAGCGGTTCTATGATTCCCGCCCATGCCCCCCAGCCCCACCACCACTGCCCCAACCCTCTCGACCGACATCCACACGGTCTCGTTTGTCAGCCTCGGCTGCCCGAAGAACCTTGTGGATTCCGAAAAGATGCTCGGTCTGCTCGCCGAGGATGGCCTCGCCATCGTCTCACGTGAGCTTGATGAAGACTCCGCCGATGCCATCGTGATCAACACCTGCGGCTTTCTTGAGGCCTCAAAGGATGAGTCGCTTCAGGTCATACACGATGCGATAAAGGCCAAGAAGAAGGGCAAACTCAAGCGCGTCGTGGTCGCCGGATGTCTCGTCCAGCGTCACCGCGCCAAAATGCTTGAATGGGCACCCGGTATTGACGCGATGGTCGGCGTGTTTGATCGCGACCACATCGTTGAAGCCGTTCGCGGCGTGAAGACCGAACGCAAGTCACTCAAGGATGTCAGCGACCAACCGAAATACTGGATCGCAGGCAACGCGCTTGTCGCGGCCAAAGAACGCGGAATACCCACGACCGGCCTTACCGTCAACGGCAAAGATGGCAATGGCGTCGGATACTTCGAGGATGACTCCGCACGTCTTCGTATTACGCCGCGACACTACGCGTATCTCCGCATGAGTGAGGGCTGCAATCAGAACTGCGCGTTCTGCACCATTCCTTCCATTCGCGGCAAGATGCGCTCCAAACCACTTGATCGCATCGCTGCGGAAACAAAGGAGCTTATCGCCGACGGCGTATTCGAGATCAACCTGATCGGTCAGGATACAACCAGCTATGGCGATGACATCGGCCTCGGGCTCAATGGGTTCACCGGCACAAAGAAGGACCGTGCGTATCGAGGTATGCCCGGAGTTCTGCGAACCGTATCGGACGTCATCAATCGTGAAGGCATGGACGGCTGGGTCCGCCTCATGTACGCTTACCCATCAAACTTCTCCGATGAAATGATCGATGCCATCGCCGAGCTGACCCATCCTTCGTGTGGCGGCAAAGGCAAGGGACAGGGCCGGATCCTTCCTTACATCGATATTCCGTTGCAGCACGCCAGCGACAACATGTTGCGGGCCATGAAGCGCCACGTGACGGCCGCGCATCAGCGCGAACTGATGCTCAAACTTCGCGATCGCGTTCCGGGTATCGCCATCCGCACCACGTTCATTTCGGGCTTCCCCGGTGAGACGGAGGCGGACCACCAGCAGCTTCTCGGGTTCATCGACGAAATCGGGTTCGATGCGCTCGGCGTCTTCGAGTACAGCAAGGAAGAGGGCACCGTTGCGGGAACAATGGAAGATGATCCGAACCTCGCCGTTGATGAGGACGTGAAAGCCCGCCGCAAGGGCGAGGTGATGGAACTACAACAGAAAATCGCCTTCGATCAGGCCGCGTACATCGCGCAGCAGTTCGATGAGAAAGACCCGATCAACACCGGCGTGCGCTTCGATGTCCTGATTGATCAGGCGACGAAAACCAAAGGCCGCAAAACCACGGGTGTCACCGAGAGCGGCGGGCTCTACACCGGTCGAACCTACTTTCAGGCTCCGCAGATCGATGCGGTCACGTTTGTTCATTCCAAGTCGAAGATCGCACCCGGCGAGCTTGTCCGCTGCACGATTGTCGGGAGCGATGGCTATGACCTGATCGCCAAGCCTTGCGATGAACTTGAAAAGCGCGTTGGCCTCACGGTCTTGCGATGATTGACAACTTGTTGATCGGCTGTCCGCTCAGTCCAGACGGCAAGCCTTCTCAGCACCCGGCCCGAGTGTGATGTGGTTCTTACCCTGCTGCTTGCTCTGCAAGGCAAGCTCATCCGCACGATCCAGCAGTTGCTGCACCGTCCGCCCATCCCACGGGAAAGTGGCCATCCCGCCCGACAACGTGAGCATTCCCGGTGCCATCTCACCGAGTTTCGGAAAACGGTGCTCGAGCACCTGCTTCTGAAACCGTCTCACGATGTCTCCGATAGACCGTGGTGAAGTCGGCGTTCCCGCCGGTCCGCGCGGCCCTTCAGGGTCATGAAAGATGACCACAAACTCATCGCCACCGACGCGGCAGACTCGATCAGTCGAGCGAATGCACGCGTTCAGCAACCGCACCACCTGGACGAGGATCTCATCTCCCGCCGCATGTCCGAAGCGGTCGTTGTACGACTTGAAGTTATCGACATCGAAGGCCAGCAGCGTGACCGTGTGCCTGGCACCGGTGGCCTGACCGATCGCCGCGCCAAGAAACCTGTTGAAGTACCGTCGGTTCCACGCGCCGGTCAGCTCATCGGTAAAGGCGGCCTGTCTCAACTGTTCCTGCTGCTCGCGCAGCGCAACCCACGCTCCGAGGTGCTCGGCCTCGGCCGCGATAACTTTCAACACCGGCGCGCCCGTGCCTGTCGCACCGAAGATCACCAGTTGCCCGAGCGTGCGCCCGCCAAAGTTCACAGGCACCGAGATGCCCCCATCCGGATTGAACTCCGCTGAAGCGTGGACAAACCTGGCATCTGTGACATCAAGCCTTTGAGCAATGCCGCCAAGCACGGCCTCGACCGCGTCGTGCCCCGTGGCCATCGCGATCACCGGAGCTGTCTCCGGCAGATTCGCCGCTGAAATCACAGGCTTCACCCCGGGCGCCGACACTCGGGGCGCCTCATTCACATCCACCTCGACCAGCGAAGCGGCAACCGCCTCAACCCGTGGAACGCGCACCTGCATCGTCAGCGGGCGTGAAGGATCGTCGAGCACCAGCCGACCATCAAAGCCTTCCGGAGTGATCGAGGTGAGCGCGAGCAGGCGCACACGGTCGCTCAATCGCCGAGCCGCCTGAGCAAAAGCCGCGCTTCGATCATCGGGCACCGCATCGGGCGCAACCACCACCGCGACATCTACTGGGCTGCTGGTATCGATCGGGTCCGCAAGTTCACCGAGCGCGGCCATGGGCGTCCGCGCACGCACCAGTTCTATCGAACGATCCAATCTCAACGCGCTGTCCACACCGTGCAACGCGGTGCGACCGACCACAAGCACGCGCACCGATACCGGTGAATCGCTCCCCTCATTGCTCACGGCGTGGGTCGCAGACATGCTCAACGCTTGGTGCTCCGAGGGTCATCCCCTTCGTGGGCTTGCTTTCCGTTCAACTCGTTGGACATCGGCTCGATCGGATCATCTGACAAAAGCATTCTCAGTTCTTCGGCACTCAGCACCGAACGCGAGCGTGTGGGAACTCCAAAACCTTCTTCCGGCGACGCGGCCCCTCCGCCGCGAAGGGTCAGGTGGGATGGCCCCCCCGATCCATGTGACGCACCCGACCCATTCGACCTCGCCGCTGGCTGTGGACGCACGACAATCTCCGGCGATTGCGGCCTCGGTCCCGAGGGTTGGGGCATATCGCTCTCGCCCGAAAGCTTGAGGCGTGTTGGGCCGGGTGTGGGTCGTGAGGCTTGCATTTCGCCCGCTGGGGTCCGGGGCGAAGGCTCGATCATTCCCACGTTTCTGATCGGCAATGACGCCCATGATGAGACATCACCTTCAACGACCGCCGCAAGCCGGGGGTTCGCGCTCGACTGATATTTCCAGACCAGTGTGGCCGGCGCGTACAGCCGGATTTCCATCACCAGTTCGCCCGCTCCGATGAGCGACGCCGGCTCGATCAGCATCAGCACCGTTCCCGCCGCTCCCCCACCCGCACCACTCGCCCCACCCGTCCTACCCCCACCACGCTCACGCTCCGCAGCGCACACCTCGGCCATCGCATTGAACGCATCGGTGCAGAAGACCACATGTCCGATGCGTTTGGTCAAGCTGTTGAGCAGGTCGCTCGCGATCGTCATTCCAGGCGCGTGCAGCAGCACACACTTGGGCGGCTCCGCGCTCCGTGACCCCTCAGGCTGGCTCGAACATGGACCCGGCATGTCATCAGTCTAACACCGTGCCGGCCCGTAACACGCCCAAAGGCACTCTGCAAGGCGTCGATTGCCCCTAACAGGCCCGTTACCGGTCGTAACCGGGCGCAGGAGTGACCGTTTCAAGCAATGACTGGGCAATGCGCCCCGCACCATCGGCAGGCCCCATCCGCTCGAGCGAGGCCCACATCTGCTTGCGCAGTTCTCCCGACTCGATGAGTTGACTCAGCACAGGCCCGATGGTCTCAAGGTTCTTGGCCGCGTCGATCTGATCGCGAACTACGCGCACACCGCCGGCCTGCTCCAGCGGCATGGCGTTGTAGCGCTGGTGCTCATCCTTGTGATGCGGATACGGCATGAAGATCGTCGGGACCTTATTCCCCCACACCTCGCCCACGTTCCCCGCGCCAGCACGGGCGATGGCCAGATCGGCCGCGCCCCACCAATCACCCATGGCATCCGCGAACGGGCGCACCACTGCGGCGAGCCCAGCACGCTTGTACGCCTCAGCCACCACCGAGTCTCCATCCTTCCCCGTCTGGTGCAGGATCTGCCATGCCGGCCGACCCGCGGCCTCGGGTTCAGTCTTGAGCACATGCTGGCCCGCATCAGAGAGTGCGAACGCCGTCACAAAGTCATTGATGCTCTTCGCCCCTTGACTGCCGCCGGTCACCATCAGTGTCGGTGCTTCGGCGTTCAACCCCAGGCGACGACGAAACTCTGCCCGTGCCGCGGCACCCGACGAGCCCGATGAGGCCTGTGACCGTACAATCGGCGAGACGTTCACGGTCCAATCAGGCAGCCCACTTCCCGGAACGAGCTTCGCGGCCGAGAAGGCGAGTTGTACACGACGCGCGATCCACCTGTTGGCCTTGCCGGGAATGGCGTCCAGATTCACCAGCGCGACCGGCACGCGCTCCGCAAGTGCCCCCTGCACAGACGGCGCGGCCACAAATCCTCCCATCGCCACCAGCATGATCGGGCCACTCTCACCCGCCGCCGCCTGCACCGCTCGATGCTCGCGGATCATCCGCCGCGTCTGCCGAACGCTGACACCCCATGAACGAACAAACCTCACGGCCGCCGTGAGACGCGTGCTTAGCGGCTTGGCAGATGAGACCACAAACTCAGCGTTCGCCTTGGTGAGAATTTCGGCATCGAGCGGTCGATCCGAGCAGATGAATATCGTGCGTACCGGCACCTTTGCACGCTTCTTGATCTCGGCGGCAATGGCCAGGCCGGGATACAGATGCCCGCCGGTTCCACCACCTGAAAACACGTAAGTGATCATGTCGTTGCGCAGTTCAGCAGGTGTGGGTCGGTCATGCAGGAGCGATCTTCAGAAAAGGTACTTGCGGCGGCCACTCGCGGCCCTCAGCCGTGACCACGACGCGCGGCTGTTCCACCGCATCGGTCTTGCGCCCATCAGCATCACTCGAATCAGATTTCGGCTTCGGCTCCGCAAACAATAACCCCGTCTCGCCAGGATCAACGTCCATGCTCATTGCCACCGTGGGCGCATCATGCTGGACGCGCATCAACTCATCCGAAGTCGAACGCTCACCTTCGATCAACCCAACTGAACCAACATCATCGGACGATGTGCCGCACATCCGAACATCACCTTTGCCCAAGTCAACCGAAGAGATCATGGTTGCAACGATTGACCCTCCCATCGCGCCCGAGTCTTCAATATCAAGGGTTATCGGAGCAAATCGCGAGTCGTCCGCGGCCGCTTCACGTTCACGCACGCTGCCCGTGCGTTCTGGCGACCTAAAACTCTCGTCGGCTTCATCCTCGGCCAGGGTGCGCGGAATCAAACCTGCACGCTCCGCCGCTTGAGTGATGGTCACAACCTGCCCGCGTGTCCGGTCCATCGCGATCACCAGCCCAAGGGATGCGGCCGTCAGAATCCAGCCCGTGCCACCTGAGGAGAGAAGCGGGAGTGCGATCCCCTTGGTTGGCCCCAGGCCCGTCACCACACCCAAGTTGATCATCGCCTGGATTCCCACTGTGAGCAATACCCCGAGGGCCACAAGCCGCATGAACCGTGAGGTTTCACGCTTCAACACGCTCAGCACGCACCAGAGCAACGCGCCATAGAGAAAGATCACCAGCCCCGCGCCAAAGACGCCGAGTTCTTCACATACAATCGCAAACAGAAAGTCGGTCGTGTCTTCGGGAAGGTACCCGAACTTCAGCAATCCGTGCCCGAGCCCACGCCCGAAAAACTGCCCGTTCGCCACCGCCACCATTGATTGAATCATGTGATACCCGATCCCCTGCGGGTCCTCGTAGGGATTGAGGAACGCGAGAATGCGGTGCATCCGGTACGGGCTTGTCACGATCGCCGCGGCCATCGCCGCCAACGGCAGGGGTGCGAGGATCAACAGGTGCCGGATCTTCGCGCCCGCCGCGATCAGCATGATGCCGGCGACCATACCAACCAATGCGCCCGTGCCCAGATCTTCAAGCACGATGAACCCCGAGACCGCCCCGGCCGCCATCAGTCCGGGTACCAAGCCCTTGAAGAAGCTGCCCATGTGCCGCGCGTTGCGGCAGCAATACCAGGCCATACCGATCACCAGCGACCACTTGGCAAGCTCGCTCGGCTGAATCGAATCAAGACCCGCGACGTGCAAGTTGACCCAGCGGTTTGAGTTGTTGACTTCCTTACCAATCCCCGGCATGTACACTGAGCCAAGCACCAACCCCATGGCACCCACAAATGCCCAGAGTGGCCAAAGCCCGGCCAGATGTCGAACCAGATCGCTTGACCACCCAGTAAGGCCCGCGCCACGCTCGTGCAACTCTCTTTCAGCGACGTGCGGCGGCTCGATCCAGCGTCCGACAATCATTCTGATCGGTACAAACGCGGCCCCGAGCAGGGTCAGCATGGCCAGCCCCATATAGATTGTCGACTTGCTCAGGAGCAGCGACTCGATGGTCACCGCCCGCGACGGGTCAACGCTCATGCCCGCCGAGTTCACCATCACCACACCGATCATCAACAATGAAAGCACACACAGGGCAATGCCCTGGCCGGCTGAGATCATACTCACGGGGTTCGTTGCTTCCGATCTTGACTGAGGGCGCACCATCTTGGTGATATCGGCCACGCCTCGGGTGAGAGGCACACAAGTCTTTGGCAACGGCCTTCCGGCACACACATCCCCTCTACCCTCCCTCCCGTGCCGACCACTTCACTCACGCCGACTTCCAACCGCCGTTACGACCTGCTGGCCATCGATCTCGATGGAACCCTACTCGGCCCTGACCATCTCGTTTCGCCTGCCAACGCCCGGGCGATCGAGCGCGCCAAGCACGCCGGCTATCAGATCAGCATCTGCACCGGACGCGGCTGGGTTGAGTGTCGCCATATCGCCCGCATCATCGATCAGACCGAACCGGTCATCGTTGCTGGCGGCGCGATCGTGACCTGCCCAAACACCGAGCGAACCCTCCACCGCTTCCCGATTAACTTCGAACTTGTCAATGCCCTGACGCGGTGCATGCTCGACCATGGACACGCCGTCATGGTCCTCAAAGACCCCGATGCTACGGCTCCCGCGCAGATACCCGATTCACCAATGACCCGCGGGCACGACTACATCATCGTTTCACCGCGCGGCGAGTCCGCCATTGATCCCGTCAGCCGCTGGTGGTTTAACCAACTCAACGTCTCAATCCGCGTGGTCCCCGACCTTTCACTCGATGAGCATCCTGAACACACTGTTCGGGTTGGCATCTGTGGGCCACGAACCGAAACCACCGCCGCGGCCGATCAGATCCGGGCCAGCTTCGGCGACCTTGTTCAGTTTCACCACTTCGCCGCCGTTGCGCCAACGTCCGATATCCACGACCCGGGCCGCCAGATCCTCATCTTCGAGGCCTTTGACCGCAACGTGAACAAGTGGACCGCGCTGCAATGGCTAGCCCAAACTCGGCGTATCGAGACGACGCGCATCGTCGCGATTGGCAACGACATCAACGATCTTGCCATGCTCCAGCACGCTGGCCTCTCGATAGCCATGGCCAACTCCGTTCCCGAAGCGCTGGCCCTTGCGCACCGCACCACTCTGGGTCACGATGAAAATGGAGTCGCACACGCCATCGACCGCATCCTTTCAGGGGAATGGTGATCGTGCAGACCCTCATCGAGATCAAGCTGCTTCTCGAAGAACGCGGCCTCCGTCCCAAGCGATCGCTCGGGCAGAACTTCCTCATTGACCACAACCTCATCCGCAAACTCATCGCCGCTTCAGGGGTCAATCGCGGCGATCTTGTCCTGGAAATCGGACCCGGCACCGGCACGATGACCGAGGAACTGCTCGCTCGCGGCTGCCGCGTCGTGGCGTGCGAGTTGGATGACCAACTTGCCGACCTTCTTCGCGAGCGCCTCCCACATCTTCCCGGTGGCGAGCTGTTCACGCTTATCCATCGCGATTGTCTTGAGGGCAAGCACGCCCTTGCCCCAGAGATCCTGCTCGCGCTTGCGGACAAGGCGCCCAACGGGGCGATTGCTCCCTTCAGCCTGGTTGCCAACCTGCCCTATGGGGCCGGCACGCCGGTCATCACCACGCTCCTGCTTCAACACCCGTCCTGTCACACGCTGGCCGTCACCATCCAGCGTGAAGTCGCCGATCGGCTCGCCGCCAAGCCTTCAACAAAGGATTACGGCGCGCTCGCCGTGATCGCGCAGGTGGTCGCGACGGTCGAGCGTGTCGCCACCGCACCACCTGAGTGTTTCTGGCCACGTCCGGAAATCACCAGCAGCATGGTGCTCCTCCGACGCAGGCCCGACCCGCTGACTCGTGATTTTCAAGGCCTCAGCGAACTCTGCCGCATGATCTTCGCCCAGCGTCGCAAACAAATCGGCTCAGTGATTGGAAAAAACGTTGATTGGGCGGCAATATCGGCGGCAACAGGGTGCGAAGGCCTCCGCCCAGCCCAGCGTGCCGAAGAACTCTCCCCCATCCAAATTGTCCACCTTGGGCGCGCATTGGGCCAAGTGGACAAGATCTCCTCGACACTTCGCCAAACAGACGATACCTTGTAAAGGATCGATGAAGCCTTCCAGCGCGACGCTGCGGGGCGAGGTTTCTGGCGACAACTGACCATCTTGTGATCGCTAATCCTCCGGCAAGGGGCAGCAGCATGGGTGACGGTGTTCCTGATCAGCGAGCCTTCGCCGGCCCCGCCACCTCCCCCCCCTCCGCTCGATCCCTCTCTCCCGACAAACCGTCCAGTCCTTCATCCCCTTGCGGTGGCGAGTCGAGCTCACTGGCCGCAATGCTCTGCCCGGTTCTGCGGCAGATCTGTGACGGACGACTTTCGGCCGTTCAATGGTTTCGCTCAGCCTGGCAGGCCGGGGGGGCATCGACCGGTACCGCCACGTATCAGGTCACCCCATCACGCGCCGTCGAGGTCGTGGTCAAGCTCCCGGTTGGCCCGCGCGAATATGAGTGGACCACCGGCGCGGGCCGCTGTGCCCCAGATACTGAAGACCATCACGGACCAACTCCACGAGTTCTTGCCGCAGGAACTGAACTCGGCGGATATGACCTTGCGTGGTTGGTTGTTGAGAAACTCGATGGCCAACCAGTTTCAGCCATGCTGAGCAAAGACACCATCGAGGGTCTCTTGCAGGCCGCCGCCGATTGGTACTGCGCGGCTTCTTCCTTGCGAGAACTGGACAAGGCCGGACCCCCGCCAACCGAGGATTGGATGGGCCTTATCGCAAAGGGGCGCGCCGCGGTGCGCAACAACGCAATCCCCAATGAGCAAAGGTGGAACGAAGCCCTCAAGCAGACCCAGCGCATCCTCCCCCGCCTGCTCGCGATATGGCAGGCTCGGTCGATCAACGCCTGGTGTCATGGCGACCTGCATCCGGGCAACGCCATGATGCGGCGTTTACCCCACCGCTCCCCCTCTTGCGTGCTGATTGATCTCGCGCTCGTTCACGCGGGCCATTGGATTGAGGATGCCCTCTATCTTGAGCGTCTGTTCTGGGCAAAGCCCGAACTGCTCTTTGGTGTCAAAGTTGTCGCCACCCTCGCCCGCTTTCGCCGCGAACGTGGGCTTGAGACCTCCGACGATTACGGAGCTGTGGCTCAGATCCGAAGAATATTGATGGCCGCCACGGTTCCGGCGTTCCTCGAGCATGAAGGGCACCCGAAGTACGTACACGCTGCCCTTGAAACACTTGAACGAACGCTTCCCAACGTCGCCCATTGACTGCATCTCAAGGAGACCCAACGGGCCTACCGACGCGCGGTGAGAGGTTGTCGAAGTTGGTCAGGATGGATAGGTCCGGAAGAGCAATGCCTTCCAATATACGAAAAATGCCCACTTCAGGGGATTATCATCGCACACAAAACCCCGATCCTAGCCTCCTGAAGCCATCCGGCACAGGCCTCAGGCTGGTCCATCCCGTATACTGATCGGGCTGACCAGAGGAAGGTGGGGTGGATTGTACCAAGTACCTTTCGACGGACAGAGCGTGTTGGGTATCAATAGAACTGGGGTATGGGGAAGGCGGCGAGGGACGGCCGCATCACAAGAGGACACCACGTGGAAGCTTTTGACAATCTCAAAAAGTTGCTCGCAGACGCAGAAGATGACATCGCGAAGGCCGAGGGTGGCAACAAGGCCGCCGGCGTTCGTGTACGAAAGCTGATGCAGGACGTGAAGGATGCCGCGCAGGACATTCGGATCAAGATCCTGGATAAGGGCAAGACCGAGGAGAAGGCCTAAAGCCCATGTCTCGCGCGCCCTCCCATGCCACGCACGACCAAGACGCGGCCAACCGGCTGGCTGCGCCTGAACCGACCGACTCGGGGGCGGTCGGTCATAAGGGCCTGATCTTCGATGTTTCGGGCGTTGACCTCTCCAAGCGGGTGCTGTTGCGCAAGGATCTGGAAAGGCTCAACCCGCATCGCGGCGATATGGCTTTGCTTGACGCGATTGTCTGGCACTCTGACGACTTCACTCGCGCTGTCGCCCTTAAGCACACGCGTGACGATGAGTTCTGGGTGAAGGGCCACTTTCCGGAACGTCCGATGTTTCCGGGTGTGCTGATGATTGAAGCCGCGGCGCAGGTCGCGGTCTATCTCTACAACGCCCGTCTTCCCGAACCGATGATCGCGGCCTTCACACGCATCGAGAATGCGGTCTTCCGCGCACCGGTGATACCCGGCGATGACCTGTTCATTCTCTGCAAAGAGATCAAGTGGTCTCGGCGGGGCTTTACCTGCGATGTTCAGGGGATGATCAATACGGCCCATCGCGTTGCGTTTGAAGCGCGCGTCTCCGGCCTCGCCATCTGAGATGTTGTGGCGCAGGAGGCTCCGCTTCTATGTCCACTTCACTCGCATCAACCGCCCCGCGTCACACGCTGGTGGTTCCCGAGCAGGGGGT
This sequence comes from Phycisphaerales bacterium, assembly GCA_038251595.1. Taxonomy (GTDB): domain Bacteria; phylum Planctomycetota; class Phycisphaerae; order Phycisphaerales; family UBA1924; genus JADLCX01. The sequence goes on from JBBSBC010000019.1 coordinate 13,167, forward strand.
TGAACCGGGCTGGCTTGCGCTCCCCGCGCGCCCGGGCGTAGCGGTCTTTGAAGATCTGGCTGGACGCACTATCCTGATCGCAACGACCGCAGATCTGCGTGCTCTGGCTCGCCGCCGGCTTGGGTTCTCGGAGGGTGTCGCGCGTAGGGAACCCGGCAAGAGAGATATTGCTGAGCAGTTGGCTTCACGGCCGCATGCCGACCACCGCTCGATCACGCGATGTGTGATTGGAGTTGAGGTGACCTCTGCGCTGGAGGCTGACATCGTTTACCTGAGCGAAGCACGTGATCGCATGCCGGCAACCCATCAGACCGTGAGCGAGCGATGGCGGGCGTGGTTTGTTCATGTCGATCCCGGGGCCAAGCACCCGCAATGGTCCAAGACCAACCTCGCCGGACTCGTTGCACCGCGCGCAGCATCTGCGTGTATCGGCACTCAGGGAATTCCACCCGGCGCGATCATTGGTCCTTTTCCTGACAAGGATGCGGCGGGAAGATTGATTGAGCGCATGATCGATGCGTTCGATCTCTGCCGCTATCACTCGATACTTGTGCAAGCGCCCTGCGCAGTTGCGTGCGCGTACAAGGAAATGAACCGCTGCCCCGCGCCGTGCGATGGAACCGAACCGCTGGATGGCTATCAGGCTCGCACGAGAGAGGCCATCGAGCACCTCACCGGAGATCGCACGAGGCTGAAAGCTCTTCTTGCAGCGCAGATGACCGCGGCCGCGGCGGAGAGCAACTTTGAACAGGCTGGGGCCTGCAAGCAGAGGCTGGCACGTCTGGATGGCCTTGATGCGCCGGCCTTTCAGCACGCCACCGTGCTTGACGAGTGGCGCACACTCCTCGTGCTGCCAGGCCCATCGCCACGGATTGCGAGCGTGTTGGTCTTTGCAAGGGGGATCTTTACCACGCTCGGCGCGGTGACACTCCCTCTTGATCACGAAGCGGCAGGGATATTGGCGAACAAGGTGATGTCGGTTGCGCGTATCGAGCAAGCGATGGCCCTTTCGCCAGAGCAACTCGATTCGATTGCGGTGCTTTCGCGATGGCTGCACATGCCCAAGGCCCGACGGGGCACGCGGGGTGAGGCCATCCCGCTTACGAAGGAGAGCACACAGGAACAGCTCACTATGTCCATAGGGATCGCGGCGACATCGATCGCACGGCGGAAGGCCGCATTGCCCCCGCCTATTGAAGAGCGTGAGTTGGAGGTGCTGTCATCATAGCATGAAGCACCTTACACAGTCGTAGCTGTGCAAGTTGGCAGCGGGTTGAGTTCGTCAATCTTTCTCAGAGATCAGGATCTTTCTTGCCCCGGCCAAGATCTTACGCTCGGGCTCACTGAGCATGGGGTACTTCGCACCGAGCCTCTCGATCGACTCTGCGACAATCAGCGAGACCATGGCGCGCGTCACCCACTTGTTGTCGGCGGGGATGATGTGCCACGGTGCCCACTCGGTGCTTGTGTGGGTCAGTGCCGCTTCATAGGCTTCCATGTAGTTATCCCACAACGCGCGTTCACGGACGTCGGCGAGAGCGAACTTCCAGTTCTTGGCGGGGTCGTCGATTCGTGCGAGGAATCGCTTCTTCTGCTCGGCCCTGGAGACGTTGAGGAAGAACTTGAGAATGAGCGTGCCGTTTCGCACGAGGTGACGCTCCATCGCGTTGATATCCTCGTAGCGATCGCGCCAGAACTCCCTGCCGCGTGCAGGGCCGGGGCTGGGCAGGCGAGCCGCGTTGAGGTATTCGGGGTGAACCTTGACCACCAGAACATCTTCGTAGTGCGAACGGTTGAAGATCACGATCTGGCCGCGCTCGGGCGTTGCCTTCATGATGCGCCAGAGGAAGGTGTGATCAAGTTCTTCGGTTGATGGCTCTTTGAAACTCTGGACGCGACACCCTTGCGGATTCACGCCCGACATGACGTGCGCGATAGTGCCATCCTTGCCCGCGGCATCCATGGCTTGAAGGATGATGAGCACCGAATGGGAGTCGCTGGCCCACAGCATCTCCTGGGCGTGCGCCAGTTTCTGGCGGTTCTCCTGCAGGATGTTCTGCGCTTTGTCCTTCAAAGCGTCGCCTTCCAGGGCGCCGAGTTCGGGCGTGGGCACCCACGCGGGATCAAAGTCATGCATCCGCACACGGCGACCGGGCTTGACCACGACGTGCTTGAGTATTCTGGTGAACTTCATACCGACAACATTACGCGGTAACCGTGATGTCTGCTTCAACCGAGAAGAGCGTGTTGTTCGATTCCGATTGCTCGATCACGTTCGACGCGACATCGACTCTGCACGCTACGTAGTAACGACCCTCGGTAAGAAGTGCCTTGACTGCGTCGTAGTTCACCGTCGCGACGAGTGACTCGGTTCCGCCGGCACCGATGCTCGGCTGCGATGCGTTGTAGATGATGACATCATCCGAATCTCCCCAGATGGTGTTGGCGCTTAGGCGGACTTCGTAGCGGAAGAGCCCCGAACTCGCGGAACCCGCGCTGGCGATGCTGATCGCCAAGGGGACCTGCAGACCCGCCGAGCCAAGTGACCATGATCCGGCGGCGTAGGAAATCGATGTAACGCTCAGATCGACCGCGAGCGCGTTGGCAAGGTTGATGGTGGCCCTGGAGCGGACGGCATTGGCATCGAGGCGATAGCTCTCGCCGCTGGAAAGTGTGAGGATGATGGTTTCGGTGCTTTCAGTAAGCAGGTCATACACAGGTGCGACAGAAAGCACGGCGGTGGCCGCGCCCGCGGCGATGGTGACGGAACCCGAAAGCGCGGCGTAATCGTCGATCATGGTCGCTGTTCCTCCAACCGTGTAGTTGACCACCAGGTCGGGCTCGGTCGATCCGGTTCGTGTGAACGTGAATGCTCCGGGGTTGTTGTTCTCGGAGGCGGCGGCATCGGTGGCGGTGACTGAAACGACCGGCTCATTGTCGATGATGGTAATGGTCGCGGCGGACTTTGCCGGATCCACGGCGTAGATGCCGCCCGACTCGATGGTGAGAACAACAGTCTCAGCCGACTCGCCGGTTGAATCGTCGATCGCATAGATGGAGAGATCGGCGGTGGCCGCGCCCGGTACGAAGATGACAATGCCTTCGAGAGGCTCGAAATCGTCGCCGGTTTCGGCGGTTCCACTGACCAGGAATGAGACGGTGAGTTCGCTGGCGAGTTGCTGAGTCGTTCCGGTTCTGGTGAAGCGCAGCGTTGCTTCTGTCTCGTTGAGTTCGGTCGCGGTGTTGTCGAGTGCAACGATCGAGACGATCTGCTCATTGTCGCGGATGGTTGCGGTGGCACGATCGCGACCGCCGGTTGATTGCAGGGTGTATGTGGTGCTGGTGGCCAACGTGAGGATAACCGTCTCGTTGCCTTCACCGATCGTGTCATCGACCGGGCTTACTGAGATGACGACGGACGTCTGACCGGTGGGGATGGTCACCGTTGTATCGAGTGGTGAATAGTCCGGCCCGTTCTCTGCGGTGCCGCTGATTGTGTAGTTTACGACCAGAGGAGATGTGCCTGCGGTAGCGCGGCTGATGGTGAAGGTCGCAAGGCCCGTGTCGGAATCGGCGCGGGTTTCGCTCGCGGTGGCGTCGGTCGCGATGATGGCGATGGTGGGTTCATCGTCGGTCAACGTGATTGTCGCGGCGCGGCGGCTGGGACTGACCACGTATCCGTTTCCGGCGCCAACTGTGAGCACAATGCTCTCGGCGAGCTCGGCGACGGCATCGTCGACGGGCGTGATGGTGATGATCGCTCCGGATGAGCCGTCGGGGATGGTGATCGAACCAATACCGGCAATTGCCTCGAAGTCGGGCGATAGAACGCCGATGCCGGCAGACGTTGCGGTTCCGGAGATGGTGTAGAGAACGGTGAGGGAGCCGACCGTCGAACCGGTGCGGGAGATGGTGAAGATGCCTGTCTGAAGTTCGGCTTCGCTGGCACCGGCATCGGTAGCGACAACGCTGACGGCGGGTTCGTTGTCGGCGATCGTCACGCGGGAGGTCTGCCTTGCGCTGTTCTTGTGGTAATAGTCACCCGAGATGACGGTGAGCACAACGGTTTCGCTTCCCTCACCGACGCGATCATCAATAGGGACGACGAACACTATGGCCGCGAGCTGTGACGGAGGAATGATGACCTCACCGGTAAGGGCGACATAATCAGAGCCATCTGTGGCCGCGCTGCCAGCGATGCTGTATTGGACGGCGAGGGCGGCGATGGTTGAGCCGGTGCGTGTGAAGGTGAACGAACCGGTGGAGGCGTTGTTCTCACTGGCCGTGGAGTCGGAAGCGGTGATGCTGACGGTGGGCGTGTTGTCGCGGATGGTTGCGCTGGCGCGGTTGCGTACAGGGTCAAGGCGGTAGCCTGACTCACTCGCGAGGATCAAGACCACGGTTTCGTTTGGTTCGGCGCGGCCGTCGTCAACAGGCGTAATGACGACGGTTGTCGAGAGCTGGTTCGCAGCGATGGTGGCCATGCCGGTGAGCGCGGCGAAATCAAACCCTTCACCCGTGGCCGTCGATGTTCCGCCGAGTGTGTATGCAACATTGAGAACGGTGGCGGAAACGACCGAGCGCGAGATCGTAAAGGTGGCCGTGCCTGCGCCGAGTTCGGTTGCGACGGCATCGGTCGCCAGAACCTTGACCACCGGCTCGTCATCGGCGATTGTGGCGCGAGCGGTGCGGCGGTTGGAGATCACGATGTATTCCGGACTGTTCACCAGCGTGATGATGACCGTTTCAGAAGCCTCGCCAAGAAGATCGTCGATCGGGGTGATCGTAATGGTCTCGCTCACCTTGCCGGAGGGGAGCTCGACCACGCCGCTGAGTGCGGTGAAATCGGTGCCCCCGGTTGCCGAACCGGAGACGGTGTAACGGACCACGATATCGTCATCGACTGAACCGACGCGCGAGACGGTAAAGGTGGCGGTGCCAGCGGCCCGCTCGGTCGCGGTTGGATCGGTTGCGGTGATGCGCACGCGAGAACCATCGTTGTCGGTAATGTCAATCCGCCCGGTGCGCTGCGCCCCGATGGTGTAAGCGGCATCGGGTGCGAGGGTCAGCGTCAAACGCTCAACACCTTCAACATGAGAGTCATCTATGGGTCGGATGATGAGGTTGACGGTGCTCTGATTGGCGGGAATCGTAATCGAACCCGAGAGCGCTTCGATATCTGCATCCTCGCCTGCTGGTGTCACTGCGCCACCGAGTGTATATCGAACGGTAAGGGGCGCGGTGACCGGACCGGTGCGTGTGAAGCGGAATCGACCGGTATTTGGGCCGTTCTCTGAGGCGCTCTGATCTGTAGCTACGACGGTCACCGAGGCGCGAGCGATCACGATATCCGGGTTTGCGGAGACCCAGAGGTTGTTTGTCTCACTCTCCTCTGTGATGGCCGCCCCCGAATCTATGAAGGCCAGAAGGTAGTACGTACCCGCCGCAAACTCCGAGGTGATAGGGAGTGCGAGGTCTCGGCGCGCAATCGCGCCGGGGGTCACCACATCACCCGATGGTGCGATGATGCTGAGTTCGAGATCGTTGTCGTTGCCGTAGATTCGGTCGGTCGAGAGCACGAGGCGGGTTGTGAATCCCGACGCTGTTCCGTCTTGCCCTTCCGAGGCGCGGCCGATGTTCAGCTCGGCAAGGCTGGCGGCGGCGATCGACATTCCGGGGTAGTAGGTACCAGCGGTATAGCTGAGCGATGCGGCGAGATCGGCGGCGAGGAGCTGGCGTTGCTCGAGGGCTTCAAAGCAAGCGTTTGACGAGTTGAGATGGTTGCGGATGGCGGACTTACGCATGTAAGGATCCCTCGGTCTTGGTGGGGTCTGAGCAAAGGCATGGCATCGATGGTGGACGCATCGACTGTTCTCGTGGTGAACTTCCGCAAATGGCAGACCGAGACGAGAGAGCGCGAGATGTGCGCGATAGGTGCGTCAATTGTGCGCGGCATGAACCAATAAGGGATGCGCAGAAGGTGGTGGCTCGACAACTTGCTGCTTTGCGACCCCACGAATGCTGATGGAGCGACGTGGGGCTCATGCGAGCGGCGCACACTGGTGCAGAGCGCGCGAGAAGGCAGCGGGTTGTTTATGCGAATCGCAGATTTATTGTAACAACGTACGGACGAAGGCGAGGGTATCGGCCTCGGCTGGTTGCTTATCCGGGCGTTGCCGTGCGATGCGGGGGAAGCGGACAGCGATGCCGGAGCGGTGTCGCGGCGACTCACGAAGCCCCTCGAATGCGATCTCGAAGACAAGCTCGGGCTTCACGGTGCGAACGGGGCCGAGACGTCCGGTGATGTTGCGGCGGATGAACGCATCGACCTTGGCTATTTCTTCGTCGGTCAGCCCGGAGTAAGCCTTGGCGAACGGGACAAGTGCGGATGAAGGCTCATGGGGCGGACCATTCCAGACCCCGAAGGTGTAGTCGGTGTAGAGGCCAGCACGCTTGCCGCTTCCGGCTTGGGCATAGATGAGCACCGCATCAACAGCGTATGGATCGACCTTCCACTTCCACCAACCACCGACCGCGCGGGCAACAGCATAGGGCGAGGCGCGATTCTTGAGCATCAGGCCTTCGGCATTCGCGGCGGCTCGTGCATTTGCGCGAAACTCGGCCGCGTCTGCCCAGGTGCGTGCGTGAAGTATGGGCGAGAGCGAGATGTGAGCATGTTCGCGGTTGCCGACGTTCGCGAAGAGGGATTCGAGTGCGACTCTGCGCTCAGAGAACACGGCTGAGCGGATGTCGATTCCATCACGCTCCAGGAGATCGAAAGCCAGAAACACGACCGACTCGGTATCAAAGAGCGTTGGCTGCACGTTCTTGCGATTCAGACGCTTCTGAAGATCATTGAACGACAGTGGTGAGCCAGCATGTGTGCTGGAGGGTGCAAAACGCCATGCGAGAATTTCGCCATCAAGCACTGTGCCCCGCGGAAGCGCTTGCGCGGCGGCGGCAATCTCGGGAAACTGATCGGTGATGAGTTCGTCGCCGCGTGACCAGATGACAATCGATTTTGCGACTGCGCCGCGGTGGATGATCTGGGCGCGGATGCCATCCCACTTGTGCTCGATGGACCACTCGTTGATCGGACCGATCTGGGTGTTGGGCTGGGTGTCGGGTTCGCCTGACAACTGGTTGGCGAGACAGAAGGGGTAGGGTCGAGCTCCGTCGTTTCCGGTTGTGTCGGTTGAGATGAGGCGAGCAAACACCGCTTCGGTTGGAGAGATCTTTCCGCTCAGTCGGTGCGCCATGATCGACGGATCAACATTCGCGATGGTGGCGAGTGCTCGCACGACGAGGCGCTTGTTGACACCAACACGAAAGTTTCCTCGGATGAGTTTGTTGAAGATGAAGCGCTGATCGGTGTCGAGCCTTTCCCATGCTTGCCGGAGTGCGGCTATCGCGTTCGTATCGGTTGTGCGTGCAAGCGGCTGGATCCACTCTTCGATGATGGTGTGCAGGGGGTCATCGGAAGCGGAATGGGCGAGCGGGAGCAGGTGGGCGATGGTCTCTGAGAAATCGCCGACCGCTTCGGTGCATTCATCGAGCAGCCAACCGGGTATGCCTGATTCAGCGATCGCGGCGGAGGCAACAGTGGCCGTCTTTACAGCGCGCGTGAGCCTTTGTCCGGCGAGCAAGGCAAGTGCCCATGCCGCATCGCGTGGGTGAGCTTCCGAAAAGTAACGCTCAAGTGCGCCAAGTTTTTCGCTTGTCCGTGTTGTGCGGTCGAGTTCGAGGAAGAGTTGCGTGAAACGCTTCATGACGCATCCTCCGGCGAAAGCGGATCGTCTTCGGCGGAAGGTGCAGATTCATTGATCTCGCCTTGGAATCGCGTGGGAACAGCGAATGCATCGAGCCCCATGTTCTCTCGCAGATATCGGACAAGTGGCTGGACATAGCCGTGCGTCACACCGATGCGGTGCGCGCCGGTTTCGCGGATGGTTGTGAGGAGTCCATCCCAATCGGCGTGGTCGGAGAGGGGAAAGCCACGATCAACCGCACGCCTGCGTCGCGTGCCGCGGAGCTGCATCCAACCACTGACGAAGCCGGCACTGAGACCACCGGAGGCCTGGCCCTTCGCAAAGGATCGGAGCCATGGACTCCCCGCGGCGGAGGGTGGGGCGATGACCAATCCGCGGCCGCGAACATCGTGCGATGATTCGGTTTGAAGGGGAGCATCTGGAAGGTGAATGCCCGCATCGTGATAGGCACGATTGAGCCTGGCAACCGCGCCATGAGAGACGATGGGACCGATGGAAGGATCAATGCCGCCGAGCACACGTTGGGCCTTGCCGAGTGCGTAGGCGAAGAGGATGCTCGTGCGCTGTTGGGCCTGATTTTCCAGCCACCATGCGTTGATATCTTTGAAGATCGAGAGCTGATCGCGCCAACGATATACCGGAAGCCCAAAGGTGCTTTCGGTGATAAAGACGTGACATCGAACCGGCTCAAAGCTTTCGCACGTACGGTCAGCGATGGTCTTGTAGTCGCCGCTGACGACCCAGACTTCACCGGACGTGGGTGAGCGAGGTGGGCCGGTACGCTCGACACGAACCTGGGCTGAGCCGAGGATGTGACCCGCGGGGTGCAGGGAGACGCGCGTATCACCAAGCGTGATGGGCGTGTTGAAATCGAGCGGGGTGATGGCGGCGATCGCGGCACCTGTGCGCACTCGAAGGATGGAAGCGCCGCTTCGTGCGCAGAGGTAGGTTTCGCAGCCGGGACAGGCGTGGTCGGAATGGGCGTGGGTGACGACCGCACGGGCAACAGGTTTCCACGGGTCAATGTGGAAGTTGCCAGAGGGGCAAAAGAGGCCGTCGGGTGTTGGGAAGAGGAAGGGTTGAGACACGGGGAGATTGGTTCGAGTCGGTGAGACCGTTTGAGTGGATAGCAACAGCGGAGGATCGATGGACTGTACGAGATCGAGGACTCCGGGGCAGGTTTGATTGCACTTTATTCACCACCTGACCAGGCGGTCGGGGGTGTGACCAAGGGTCGGTTGGGAGGGACGGAGTGCGATCGTTGATGATCTTCAAAGGATTTAATGATTTTGTGCCTCCAAACCCCTTGACAGCGATATGCGTAGTCGGTACGGTATGAAGATTCCGGAGTTCGCTGCACGAAAACCATGATTGTTCCGCGCATGCATTTGTGATTCCGGTGCTCGCACAACTTATACTTTGAAGAAGGGCACAAGATGTGGAACAACCATCGAATGCGTAATCGTTTTCTGATGATCGGCAGAGGGATAGCGACTATTCTGCTGCTGGGGATTGGAAGCACCGCCCACGCGCAGCGTTCGGGGTCTGAGGCAGGGTCAGCACGAACTCGATCACTTCCTGCTGATGCGAGCGTTGCGCTTCGCATGTGGACGCTCGGATTCCCGATCGACGAAACGGGCGCGTTCGCCGAACCGGGGATCGTGGATGTGGGTGCCGGGCAGGATCTGCACATCGCGGTCGATGGCGCATCTCGGTTGGTCGATCGCGACTCTGGATATGAGCTGTGGAAAGGAGTGGTGACGGTCGAAGGTGTGGAAGCGGATCGTATCGAACTGTTGATCAGGTCAGACTCTGTAAAGTTGCGGCTTGCCGTTCATCCCTCGAGAAGAACGCACACAGGGGTCAATGTTGAAGCGCTCGAGAGCTCGGGGGAGGTCGGGGCAGGGTTCCCGGCGAGCCTCGATCTGCGAAGGCCGCGTCGTGCGCGTGATGATTCGGGCGGAGATCCGGCGACGATCGTCACACTCATCCCCAAAGATCCTGTTGACACGCTCGACCGGATCATCGGGAATGAGCGACAGATTTGTCGCTGCACATTTGTAGCCATGGGGCAATCCGGACACTCAACCACCTGCACCCACGAAGACTGCGATCTGGGGCATAGCTGCGTGAGTGAGCGCGTTGTATCTACAACGCTGAGCAACGGCGCAGCTCCTGTCCAGGGCATTTGTGAATGGATCTCGGTTCCGAGACGAGGCGGGGGTAGTCTGGTGCTTGCGTTGTCCTTCGGGGCATTTGCCATCGTGACCGGCGTGTACACGCTGTGGCATCAACGAAAGAATGCGAGTGCTTGACGTGCCGCGCACAGGCCTACATGTACTGATCGCATACTTCACTATAGTTTTGGTCTGGTGCACGGGTGTGGCCGCCCCGATCATGACTTGCATGTATGGATCTCTGCTTGGGCTCTTCGTGTCTGAAGAGACTTTCACGCTAGGAAGTAGATACTTTGTCGTGGGTCCACATCAGTTCACAACTGAACTTTGGTGTACACCGATTCCTATGATGATCGGTGCGATTCCATTGCTCGCGGCGGGAAGTGCTGTAGCGTGGCGTTTCTGGACAGGCACATTCTGCGTGCTGGTTATCGGAACCGCGCTGATGATGATGAACATGATCGCCTCGGTGATGGTTCTCCGATACACCGGAGCAGCGTGGGATCTCTGTCATCTTCCCGGCACGGTGTTGCTTTACACGACGCTTTTTTGTGGTCTTTGTTCGAGAGTTCATCGGGCATCGGTGAAGAGGCTCCGTCCCGTTTGGTTATTGACTACCTGTGTCACGCCTGATTGAGAGTCTGTTTCTTGAATCTGATCTGGTGTTCAGATCGTCGAAGATCTGCTGCCGTGCGCCACCGTGTATAATGAATCCCGAGGATATGGTCATGCTCTTTGCTCGTACACAGTATGTTGTAATAGTATTGGGCTTGTACACGGTCGCAGGTCTGTGTGCAACGCACGCCGCCACTCCAGCACCTGAAACGACCCCCGCTGAAACGATCCGCCCTGGAACGATCCGCCCTGGAACAAACCGCGTTGAAACGTGCAACTCCGTCGCCGCGCTCGACCGTCTTGTCGGACGCGGTAAGTCTGAAGGACGATTGGTCATCGCACGCTTCACCGCTGATTGGTGCGGTCCGTGCAAGAGGATGGAACAGACAACGTGGCGAGATCCGGAAGTCCTGTCGTGGATGAATGCACATGCCATCGGCGTGCGGGTCGGGTTCGATGCCGAAACGATGATGAAGCCGCTCAACATACACGGCATCCCCCTTATTATTGCGTTTCAGGATGGCCGCGAGATCGATCGGTTGAAATCGCTGCGAAGGCCCGATGAAGTGCTCGCTTGGCTGCGCGGCCTGAGTGAAGGCAGACGAGCGCTCGATATGTTCAAGGGGATCCTGCGGAGCGTGGAAACCAAGGCTCCTGAGGCACAGGTCAAAGCGCGCTATGACCTCGCCCGAGAGTACAAGCGACTCGGCGATACACAAAGCGCTGCCAACGAGTTCGTCTGGATGTGGAAGAATCGAGAGGTGGTTTCGCAAGCGGACGCGAACGGGGATTACGCCCTTCAGATTATTCCATCGCTTGCCGGGTTGGCCGCGGAATCCGAAAGTGTGCGTGCCCAGGTGCTGGAAGTGCGCGCTGAACTTGACAGCGTGGTGGCGACGGGCACGGCGAGCGAGCTCGATATCCGACGGTGGCTCGAACTGTCGGGAGCGGGGCAGGACCATCGGGGCATTGTTGAATGGCTCGAAAGATGTTTGGCTGAAAGCAAGGGTGATCTTTCCAGCAGGAAATCACTCATCGAGTGGAATGAGAAGTGCATTATGCTGGCCATACGCGAGCAGCGCGCGTGGCAGATCGGATACACCATCAATTCTATTTGGTTCGGCAACATCGAGAAACTCGCACTGAATGTCGTGAAACGCGAGAGCTACGAGTATCTTGATCGCGATGGAAATCGATGCAAAAGCCGGCAGCGTGATGCCGAGTTCGTTATTGAAGCGTACGCGCTCTGCCTGTGTGTCGGTCGCGATGAAGAAGGGGCCAAGGCCGCGCAAATACTCCTGGCATCGTTGAACAATGCGGAGACACGATTGCGGCTTGTCGAGCAGGCTCTTGACTTTGGGCAGGCTCGTGAGATGCAGATGCAGTGGATCAACCAAGCTGAGCATCGGGGCGCGGACAAGGCTCGGGTTGGTGCGCTGAAGGCCAGGCTGAAGGCCGCCTTACCACTCCCGCACCAGCAGTTGCTGGGCGTTTCGTCTTCAGGCATGTCGGCATCCGACTAACTGACCAAGAGGGATTTCTGCCGGGCGTTTCATAAACGCCCTTCCGGATCTCATCGACCTTTGTGATGCACTCGTGCTTGCGCCTCGACATCGTTGGCGCAACAGATTTTAATCCACTGGTTCTTGGATCGACCGCCCACGGAACTCCTCACCTCGGCGATCCACCGGTCATGTGTACGCACACCTCTGTGTGGTTATCGGGGCGTAAGCGTGCGGGCTATCCGGTCGAGATACAGACTTTGTCAACAAGGTCGGCAAAGCCGGATTCACGGCAAGCAACCCGTGCTGCCGTTTGGTCGATCAAGAGAGACGCGAGTGCCAAGACGCACACGCACGTCCCTTGAAAGGAGACCACACTTGCAGCTCCCATCTTCCACAGTTCAGAACGCATCGATCAGAATCGTCGTCGCAGATGACGAAGCCCATATCCGGCTGGTCGTCGGTGAGAAGTTCAGGTCTGAAGGGTTCACGGTTGTCGAGGCCCGTGACGGTGAGGAGGCACTTGAGCTCGTGCGGAGCCAGATGCCAAGCCTTCTGGTGACCGACCTTCAGATGCCGTACATGAACGGGCTCGAACTTTGTACGCAGCTTGCCGCCGATCTTCGCACCGCGTCAGTTCCTGCATTGCTGTTGACGGCGAGGGGGCACATTCTCGAGGCCGACCGATTGTCGGCGACGATCATCAAGAAGGTGATGTCCAAACCTTTCAGTGTCAAGAGTTTGTTTGAGCAAGCGACGATGCTGCTTGCGCAGAGTGGCGCGATCGGCCTCTCGAAGGGGTCGATCAGCGACTTGCGTGCAAGCGGGGCCGTGAAAGGCGAAGCCGCATGAGCACGAGCCAGGTTGCCCAAAGCGGCACGATTCCCACACCACTTCCCGCCTCGCAGCGATTCGCGCACGCGGCGTTCGATCGACTGCGCGATCGATGTCATGGGCTTGGGCTTTCGACCTGGCGGTGCGACAACACCGGTCTGGTGCTGCGCGAGCCCGAGGAGGTGGGGCCGGTTGGGCTATTCCTGCAATCGCCAGTCATTCTGAAGTTCATCACCGATGCGGTCCGCGAATGGTCATTGCAGGATGAACCCGCGATTTGCGAGCTTTTTCGCGGCTGCTGGGCCATTCCCATCGAAGAGACACACCGGCACCGCCGCACCGGCTTCACCGTGTTGGTGGCGTTTGGCGCGGAGTCGCTCGATGGTCGAACAATCGTCGAGACGTGCGGGGCGGAGCAGCTTGATGCCGTTGGTCTTAAGCGTTCGTTGATGGCGCGTGCGACATACACCCCACACTCGTGCCGACTGACGCGCGATGCGCTGCTCTGGATGGTCCAGGATCTTGGCACCATCGCCGAGCACGAGCAAACCACCGCGGGCTTCACACGCCAGCTTACGGATAGCTATGAGACGATCGACCTGCTCTACGGTCTTGGCCGATCCATGAGCGACCTGACGCAACCGACGAAGTTCATCACACGCATGTGCGAGCGTGTGAAGTTCACGCTCGGGTTTGGATGGGTCAGTGTCTGGACGAGCGCGGATGAACGATCACCCGGCACATCAACATCAGATCGCCTGTACATCGGCGGCGAGCCGAGCACTTCGCAAACTGATCTGGAATCGGGCATCCGCGATGCTCTCGCACGAGCCTCCGCCGAGGGGCATCAGGACAGTGCACGGATCATTCTGAGCGAGTTGAACGGCAAGCTCCTCCCGGGCGGATCTCAGATTCTCCTTCAACCGATCGTGCGCGGCGGGCGTCCGCTCGCAGCGATCATGGCGGGAGACAAAGCGGGCGATGACCCGCAGGTTTCAAGCTACGACATTCAGTTGCTCGAAGCCGCGGCGGGTTTCATCGGGGCTTTTCTCGACAACTCAGCGCTCTATGCCGAGCAGCAGGCCATGTTCCTCGGCACGCTCGAAGCACTGACTTCATCGATCGATGCCAAGGACCGGTACACCTGTGGTCACTCCGAACGAGTCGCCCACTTGTCCCAGCAACTCGCGCTCGCCGCGGGGCTGTCGACCGAACAAGCCGAGCGCGTCCGGATCGCCGGCCTGGTCCACGATGTCGGCAAGATCGGTGTGCCCGAAGCGGTACTCAGCAAAGCGGGCAAGCTCACCGATGAAGAGTTTGCCGCCATCAAGCTGCACCCCGAGATCGGGCACCGAATACTCAAAGACATTCCGAAGCTCGATGACATTCTCCCCGGTGTGCTGCACCACCACGAGCGGTACGACGGTCGCGGATATCCGCACGGGCTGAAGGGCGACGACATACCACTTTGCGGCCGGCTGATCGCTATTGCCGACACTTTCGACGCTATGAGTTCCACACGGTCCTATCGCTCAGCCCTTCCCCGCGCTGCGGTACTGACGGAGATTCAGAAATGTGCTGGCTCGCAACTTGATCCTCGGCTTGCCCCGTTGTTTGTCAAACTCGACTTTACCATCTACGACCGGATGGTGGCTCAGCACGCGGCCGTTCAACCAGGCGAGTTGCGGCACGCGGCGTAAGACTGCGCGAGCGGCGCGCACGCTCCACGCCGGAATCAAGGCTCGGGCAACCAGACCCACGATCCGGGAACCGGCATCATCGAAGCCGTTCCCGTGCGGTATGGGGTTGGCGGTGAGGTAATCACTGTAGAATCGTACGTGATCTTTGCGCCGGTCTGCATTGTCAGACTGCTCTCACTGATGACCGTCCCGAGAATCGAAACATTGTTGTTAAGGATCGTGGAAGTCAACTGACCAGTAATGTGGATTATGCCGCGAATCTGCGAGGGGTAGAGATCCGTTTCGTCGGTGTCGGATTGTCCGTTGTAAGGCGTCGTCGATGGATTGAAGTTGCGATTCTCTGATGCCTCGCTCAGATTCCTGGTCGATCCGGAAAGCGTGACCGAGCAGGCCGTGGTAGCGAGCACCACCAATGAGGGCTGGTCGAGCGATGGACGATCCCAGTTGACCTCATCAACAATCTCGAGCGAGGAAGCCAGGGATAGACGCACGACCAACGTCGCCACGATTCGTGAGCGACGTATTTTCAATGTGGAGTTAAACGGTACGGTAATCACGTACGTTCCGCTGGCATTCGGCGAACCATACGGATTGCTTTGCGCACTGAGCAGCACCTTTTTCATGGTCCCTGATGACAAGGCCGAATAGCTGATCACCGTACCACTGGTTACGTAGGCGTTGAGGGTTCCATCGCTCAAGGGCAGGAGTGCGGATTGCCCGGTACGCACCTCTCCGGCGATGGTGCCCGAGTTGAAGATGCTCCCGGCCCAGACATCGGCCGCGAGATTGCCCGAGTTGTTCAGCACTGTTCCGCTGCGGAGCCCGCCACCAACGATGCTCACGGCGCCCTCGGTCGTGCAGCCGAGCGCGGCGTAGGCCGCGTATGAGAGCACATCGAGCGCGGGCGGTGGAACATACTGCGCATTGACCGCAAAGACGCGGACCGCCTTACCCACCGTGCCGATAGCCTTGATGGAAACCATGTCGGTATTGCTGTTGTCGAGGGCTGCGTCGGCGGGATCGGTGAGTGAAAACCAGGACTTCCCCCCCCCCCC
>JBBSBC010000020.1:0-28517 GCA_038251595.1 Phycisphaerales bacterium
CCCAACCCCCTCCCTCTGGGAGGGGGAGTCAAGGTGGCGAGCACCATCACACAGACGAACCGCGCGGTGCGATGCTCGAACGGGAGGCCCTCGAGCTCGCGCAGGACGCGGATGTTGTTGGCCGCGTCGCGGGCGGCGCGGGTCAAGCCGGTTTCAACACCGTCGGTTGAGTAGTGCGAACTGATGACGCCGGGGCGTGGGTTGGGGGGCAGGACATGAGGGTCTTTCAGTGCGTCGATCTCGATCCCGGAATCGTCGGCGAGCACGAGCGCATCGGCGACCCCATGCGCGGCCAACTGCGCGGCGTACGCGAGAGCCTTGATGGTCGCGTTCTGCTCGAACGTGGATCCGATCTCGGCGGGCTCGTGGAAGGCGATGTGCGGGAAATCAGTCAGGCACAGCACGCGCGTATCGAGCGCGGACGTGAAGATGGCGCGCAGCTCATCGACCTTGTGCGGGTTGCCGGTGGCGAGGATGAGCGGTGCGTAGGCCATGGATCCAGTTTAGCCGCGGGCGCGGCAACAACATGCTTGCCGATGTCCGCTGGCTCTGTGACCGGGCAGGTCACTCCTCGTGACACTCTGTCAGACCGCCTGCGCGGCCAGTGGCGGGCCGTGGCGGGCCGACGTCGGCAAGGACGCCGATGCCACGGAATCGTCCAGACGAGTAGGGCGCGGGCTACGATCCGTGCGATGAGCCACGACCTCCTTCGCCAACTTGAAGTGACCGCCGACCCACGCTTTGTTCCGGCAGATACCAAGCCTGGCACGGGCGTGGTGATGAGTGAGAACCCCGCGACCGGCACGCCGATCGGCGGCATCCGTCTTGATGATGCGGGTGCGTATGAGAAGTGTATTGCCGAGTCGCATGAGGCGTTCATCAATTGGCGTGAGGTGCCCGCCCCAGCGCGCGGGCAGGTTGTCCGTGAGATTGCCGATGAGTTCCGCAGGCTGAAAGCACCGCTCGGCGAGCTATTGAGTCTGGAGATGGGCAAGATCCGCGCTGAGGGTCTTGGTGAAGTGCAGGAGACGATCGATATTGCCGACTTTGCCGTGGGCTTGTCGCGGCAGTTGCCAGGGCAGGTCTTTCCGAGTGAGCGCCCCGGTCACCGCATGTTTGAGCAGTGGCTGCCGCTCGGGCCGATCGGTGTGATCTCGGCGTTTAACTTTCCCAACGCGGTCTGGGCGTGGAACGCCATGCTCGCGGCGATCTGCGGTGACACAATCATCTGGAAGCCCAGCCTCCTCACGCCACTGATCTCGATCGCCACCAACCGCGTCGCAGAAGGCATCGGCGCGAAGCACGGCCACCCGCACCTCTTCAAGCTCATCATGGGTACCGACGATGTTGTCGGTCACCGCATGGTTGCCGACAAACGACTGCCGCTCATTTCCGCCACGGGTTCGTGCCGCATGGGGCGCGAGGTGGGCAAGGTCGTGGCAGGCCGACTTGGGCGCGCGTTGCTCGAGTTGGGTGGGAATAACGCGATCATCGTCAACGATGATGCGGATCAGGAACTTGCGGTTCGTGCGGTGGTGTTCGGCGCGGTCGGCACGGCGGGCCAGCGCTGCACCTCAACGCGGCGGATCATCGTGCATGAGAAGATCGCCGACAAGTTCGTCGAGCGGCTGGTGAAGGGGTATCAGCAGGTGATGATGAAGATCGGCGACCCGCTGAAGGAAGGGACGCTGGTTGGACCGCTGGTGAATGCACGAGCGGTTGAGGGCTTTTTGAGCGCGATCGCGGCGGCAAAGCAGCAAGGTGGGACCGTCTTGGTCGGAGGAGAGAAGTGGACACCCGGCTCGGAGAGCCGAGATACTCTGGGCGGGCACTTCGTGCAGCCGACCATCATCCGCGCGCCCGCAAACAACAAGCTCTCCATCGCGCTCGAAGAGACCTTCGCGCCAATCCTGTACGTCTTCACGTTCAAGACGCTCGACGAAGCGATCACGATGCACAACGGTGTTGATCAGGGGCTCAGCTCGGCGATCTTCACCGAGTCAATCCGCATCAGCGAGCGCTTCCTCGCCGTTACCGGCGCGGGGAGCGATTGCGGCATCGCCAACGTCAATATTGGCACGAGTGGTGCCGAGATCGGTGGGGCATTCGGCGGCGAAAAGGACACGGGTGGTGGGCGTGAGTCGGGTTCGGATTCGTGGAAAGCGTACATGCGTCGCCAGACCTGCACCATCAACTATGGTGGTAAGTTCGAGCTTGCACAGGGGATTCGCTTTGAGTAACCAACCCTCGCCCCATCTCCCCGCGCCCCATCTGACCGATGCGCTCGCCGATGCCGCGGTTGCCGATATTCAGTCGGGCATGGTCGTCGGGCTTGGCACCGGCAAGACCGCCTCGCGCGGCATCTTTGCTCTGCACCGGCGGGTGCGCGATGATGGGCTTGATGTCCGCGTTGTCGCCACAAGCCACGCGACCGAGACGCAGGCTCGCGCCCTCGGCCTGAAACTCATCGACTTCCATTCTGTCGAAAGTCTTGATTATCTGTTCGACGGGGCCGACGAAGTTGATCCGGACTTGCGCATGATCAAGGGCCGCGGCGGCGCGATGGTGCGTGAACGCCTCGTCGCCATCGCGAGTGCGCGGCGAGTGTACATGGTTGGCGAAGAAAAACTGGTCGATCACCTCGGCCAGCGCTCGGCGCTGCCGCTGGCAATTCACTACTTCGGGCTGGCCAGCATCCGCAAGCATCTTTCTGATCTCGGGTTCAACGGGGTCGTTCGACGCACGATGACCAACGAGCACTTCCTTACCGATCAGGGCAATCTGGTTGTGGATGTCACCCTCCAGCACGGTATCGATCCCGCGGAGGCGGCTGCCCAGCTCGACTCAACACCCGGAGTTGTCGATCACGGGCTGTTCCTCACCGAGGCGGATGAGGTGGTGGTCGAGATGAAAGATGGACGCATCGAGCGGATGATGCGGCAGGAGTAGGCGCCTGCCGGAACAACTTGCTCCTCAGTGATCCGCCGTTGGACCGCCGCACTCCGGACAGATTGGCACGGGCAGGCCGCGCAGGTCGTATCCGCAGCGCGGGCAGACCTCGGTGTGGCGAAGTTGACGTGCGAGCCTGCGTTGGAGATTGGGCATGATCAGGAGTCCGACGAACATCAGGCCGACGGATTCAAGCAAGGCACGTCTGCCGGGCGAGGCACGGTTGCCGATCAACCAACTGCCCGGGAACGGTGGGGCGATGTGTTTGTTAAAAAAAGGATTGGGCGTGAGCAGGTATGGCGCGCGGCAGTCGCGGCAGAGTCAGCCGTCGCAGCCGCGGAGCCGAGTCTCGATGCGTGTCGCCGTGTGGAGCGCGGCGGGTGTAGTGAGCACTCAGTAGAAACCAAATCCACCGAGCAGCAGTCCGAGCCCCCAGCACAACAAAACGTATCCGTTGAAGGGCCTGAAGGTGCCCCTTGTCGATCCGTTGGGTGAGCCAGTGGCCGGCGGACAAAGTCACTGCCCCTGTGCCATCGAATACCCCTTCACCCCGTCAAAGATCCGCAGCAACTCGTAGCTGCACACGGTGAACTTGTCCGCGATCTTGTCCATGAGCGCGACCGTTCGTGATTGCCCGATCGTGCCCGTCGCGACACCTTCCTTCAGCTCAAACCGCACACGGTAATAGTCCACGCACTCGGTGTACACACTGCCCGTTGGCCAGATCTGCGTTCCGCGGTTTGAGATCAGTGTGAGCTTGAAGGGCGTATCCATCGCGGCCCGCGTCATCTCTTCAGCGAGCGCAAGCGGGGAGAGCACGGTGTCAAGATAGATATCGCACCCGACAACATGCGTAATGATGCCCTTGAATGTGCGGATGACTTCCTGCCCGGCCGGCCGCGCGGGCCGCTCTTTCGGTGGCTCGTTGGCATCGGGCACCATCACCGGGGGGACGGTCGTCGGCTTGGTTCCCAGCCGTCCGATGATCGCCTTGGTAAACTCGAAGGTGCCGACCGGCGGCGTCTTCTTCTCGCCACTCCCCGCAAAGTCGCCGGTGTGTACACCACTCTCCAGCGTGGCCAGCAGCGCGTTCTCAAGCAGCGCGGCCTCGCGTGTGAGCCCGATGTGGCGCAGCATCATCAGCCCGCTAAGGATCAAACTCGTCGGGTTGGCCAGTCCGCGGCCCGCGATATCGGGCGCGGTGCCGTGAACCGCCTCGAAGATCGAGATGTGGTTGCCGATATTTGCGCTGGGTGCAAAGCCCAACCCGCCCACCAAACCCGCACACAGATCGCTCACAATGTCGCCCTGCAGGTTCGGCAGAACGATCATCTGATACTGCTGCGGCTTGACTACCAGGTTCATGCACAGCGCATCGACAATCACATCCGCCGATTCAATCTCAGGAAAGTCTTTCGCCGTCGCCTTGAAGCGATCCAGAAAGAGCCCGTCGGACATCTTCATGATGTTGGCCTTGTGGCCGCAATGAACTTTCTTCAGGCCGAGTTTCCGCGCGGTCTGAAAGGCGAAGCGGTGGACGGCATCGCACCCCGGCGCGGTGATGAGGCGCTTGCACTGCACGGTGTCGTTGCTCAACCGATGCTCGACACCGCCGTAGGTGTCCTCGATATTCTCGCGCACCACAGAAAAATCGACGTTCACACCCGCGCGAGAATACACGGTCTCAACGCCGGGCAGCGTCTTGAACACGCGAAGGTTGGCATACGCGTTCCACAGCTTCCGCGCTGTCACGTTGATCGACTTCCCCCCGCCGCCCTTCGGGGTTTCCAGCGGCCCTTTGAAGAGCACGCCGCACTCTTCCACCTTCTTAACGGCCTCGTCGGTCATGCCGCGTGTATTACCCGCGGCAAAGACCCGCGCGCCCATCTCCACCGGCTCAAACTCGACGTGCTCCTGCACACCCGCGGCCTCAAAGAGGTCGAGCGTCGCGTTCATGATTTCAGGCCCGATGCCATCACCCGCGGCCAAAGCAATCTTCAGTTGACTCGCCATCGCACTCTCCCGTTATCCATCTGATCTGAGCTCTCGCTCGTGGCTGACCCATTGATTACCCAACTGACTCCGACGCTCGATCGGCAACCCCGTTACCTACATTCTGAGCGGAAAGCCCGCTTCGGGGTCCAAGGATAGACTCATCCCGTCCCGGTCGTCCTGCAACACACACCACCGGTCCGGAGGTATGGCATGGCTAAGAAAAAGGTTCACGCGCCCCGCAAAGATGCCGCGAAAGCCGCGAAAAAGAAGACTCGCAAGGGTGCTGGCCGAGCTCGACCCAAGGCCGCGGTTCGGGCCTCAAGCCCCGCCGCCGTCAAGGCGGCCGCCGTGGCCAACTTTGCATGGGTTCATCAGATGCTTGATGGTCTGCTCGACTCGGTGCCATCCGACAAGCTCACGTTTCAACCCGCGCCCACCGACAACCACGCGCTCTGGACCATCGGCCATCTTGCCACCGCGTACTCGTGGTTTGCCAGCCTGATCGATGGCAAGCACGCCACACTTCCCGACACCTACAACGCGCTCTTTGGCTACAAGTCGGTGCCGGTTGGTGATGCCTCGATCTATCCGCACGTGGCAGAGATCAAGCGTCACTACACCGCGGCCTACAAGCGCCTGACTGATGCCATCGCAGCGTTGAAGCCCACCGATATGAACAAGCCGACTGTTGCCGAGTCACACGGCTTCGCCTCATCGAGGCTTGATGCCATTCACAAGGCCGCCTGGCACGATGGCTGGCACAGCGGCCAGATCAGTTCCATTCGCCGGGCCTTGAGCCTGCCACCCATGATGTAGGATCGACACTGGCCTTGCGATTTATATAGTTATGGCGTCCTGGCAGTTATCTAATATTTCCTTAAAACATGCTTATGGAAATCCTGCGGCCATTGGCCCGCACTATGGCATTCGCGTCGTTGCTCGTCGCAGCCGATCGGCAACCGCTGCCCAGACCGTCCCATCTTCGGGCGGTTGTTCGATCAGGATGACCGGCGCGCCGCTCCGATCCGCCTCGTGCAATGCGGCATACAACGCCGCGGCATAATCCGCGGCCTCGGGTGGCATCGCGATGATCCGATGCGGAGCTTCAACGCGACGCAACCGGTGCGTGATCACCACCACCGGATCTGAGGTTGCAAGCAGACGCTCCCAATCGTTGGATGCGAACATGAACGCGGGTGTAGCCGGCGCGTAGTGACGTTCGAGCATGCCAGGTGATGGAAACGCGTCCCCCGGTCTGAGAGAATCGCCGGTTCTTATGTTGCCCATCGGTGCGCACACGTCAACCGGTTCGCCGATGGCCGCGCTGAGCTCATCAGCACCGATCAGGCCCGGCCTCAACACTCGTGTGCGTGTGGACATGACATCCACAACCGTGGATTCAATCCCCGCCTCGCACGCGCCGCCCTCCAGCACCATCACATCATCATCGATGAATGACTCACGAACGTGCGCCGCGGTTGTGGGCGAGATCATGCCTGATTTATTCGCGCTGGGACCGATGATCGGTCCGCGAAACTCGAACAACAACGCCAGTGTGACCGGATGATTCGGGCACCGTACCGCCACCAGCTCGCCCCCGCCCGTGACGCTCGCGGGTAAAGCCAAACTTCGTGGCACAAGTATGGACAATGGCCCGGGCCAGAACGCGCGAGCCAACATCTCCGCACGCTTTGGCCACGCACTCGCCACACGCCGAGCCATCTCCGGCCCACTCACATGAACGATCAGCGGGTTGTTTCGCGGCCGCCCCTTGAGGGTAAACACAAGATCAACCGCATCGGTGTTCAAGGCATCGGCGCCAAGCCCATACACGGTCTCGGTAGGAAAGGCGACCACGCCGCCGCTACGCAGTCTGTCGGCCGCCAGTTGAATCGTGCTGATGCTCGATGGGGCTGTCACGCTTGATCGTACGTGCCTGATGCGTAGGCAACCTCTGATCGCAGCTGCCACCCAGAATCTTGGTGAACGAGCGCGGGACACCGACCTCGGATGTTCGCTCGAACACGAAGAGGCGGCCGTGTGTTGTCATGGAGACCCATGGATGCGTCTACTCGCCCTGTCACGCTTGAGCGGCACCTGCGACCCAAAGGTCGGCAGACCAGATCATGAGCGGCCGCTAAGGCTCCGACGGATAATCCGGAAAGAGGTCCGACTCGCGGCTCTCTGGCCTCAGGTGCGGAACATCGAAGAGGATTCGGTTGCGCTCCAGCGCAGTGCCCGTCCGCTGGTGCAGTCGTCCGAGCGCGACGTTGTAATCCGTCAACGCCTGATTCTCGGCCTGCTCAGACGCGGCCAGCGCCTGCTGCCTGCGCAGTTTCAGATCCAGAAACTCCGGTGTGAGTCCGGTCGTGGTGCTCTCGTCGATCAATACCTGCCGCAGATCCTCGGCCGCGGCAATCCGCGCGTTCCGCGTCTGTTCAATCAACATATAAAATGTCGTGATGTTTCTCAGTTCCGTCTTCACCTCGCCAAAGACGCGGTGAAGCGTGTTCTGATAAGCAATGACCGCTTGAGCCCGCTCAAGCCTGCGCCCGCGATAGGCAGCCTCGGCCGCGCGGTTGCCGATCGGCATCTCAAACTGCATCGCAATCTGATAATCGACAAACTTCCCCGAGGTCAGGCTGTCGTACGAACCATCGGTCGAGTTTGAAAGTCCGTTGAAGCGCGTGAGTGCCCGAAGGTTCAACTGCGGCAGACGCTGGTTGTCCGCCGCGCGTTCGCGGATCGAGGTGTTGTCGATCGAGATGATCGCCCGCTGAACCTCCGGCCTGTTCGCCAGCGCGGTATTCATGCTGTCGGCCAGGCTGTATTCGATCGGCTGATCGAGCGCGGTATCAATCGGAAGGAGCAGGTCTTCGCCGCCGGTCGGCCGCGCCGGGTCGTTCATCAGAGACTTGATCGTGTCGCTGGCCGTACGCAGCACGCGTTGAGCACGGATCACGTCCGCACGCCGACTCTCAACCGCCGAGGCTGTATTGGAAATGTTGCTCGGACGTGCATCGGGCCTGTTCCGCAGCACGCGAAGCACATCATCACCTCGGTCGAGCAACCGTTGCAGAACCAGCAGATCATCCCGCGCCCGCACCAGGTTCCAATACGCCTCTTCAACATCCGAGACGGTCTGCTCGAGCGTGGTCTTAAGATCCTGAATCGAATCGCGCTCGCTGTTCCGTGCCAGCCGAACCTGCGCTTGCGTGAAATCCGACCCGAAGTTCCGCAACAGCGGCTGATCGAACTGCAGAACAATGTTGCTCTCGCGCGCCGGATCAGGACTCAGAAAGAGGTTGGGCGTCGTGTTGTCGGTATAGATGTACTGGTGCTGAACCGTGAGCTGGCCGCCCGAGATCAGGGGCTTTCGCACACCGACCGCCGTGTCAAACGAGTTGGTGTTGCTGCTCGCAACACCCACCACCGACCCATTGATCGACGAGTTGGTCCGCGGCTGGTCGGTGTTGTTCCACGTCGTGTTGTTGAACAGCACCCAATCAAAGGCCGCCTCCGCGGCGGCAACCTGCGCCTGCCCGATCGCGGGCGCAAGCCGCGCAAAACCGACGTTGATGTTGTTGCTCACCGCCGTCTTCACGACGTGCTCAAGGGTGATCATCGCCACCGGCTGCTCGCCACCAAAAAGCGTCAGCCCGAGGTTGGGCTTGTCATTCGCGTATGACGAGGGACCGGCCATCCGGTTCAACTCCTCCATCACTTCAGGCTTGAGTTGCAGCGAACTCACACGCGACTCGCGCTCGGTGCGCCGCAACTGCGGGCGCGCCTGTGCCTCGGCAAGCTCACGGGCCGAAGCCTCGCGCACCACTCGGCGTAAGTCACGCTCGGGCTGATCCCAGAGTGGCGATGCACACCCCGAACTCGTAACCACCGCCGCGCCGAGCAGCGCGGCCACTGTCCGCGCTGCGCGCACGCGAGCCCCAACGAGCGGTCCTTGACAACGAGTAGGATTCAGGCATCTGGTCATGATCGTCATTGGAGCGGCGAAAGGTAACGGTCGCACACCGCATAATCAAAGTTGACTTGAAGGTTCATGGACAACAGCCCACGATGATTGTCCGACAAGGGCGACCGAGTCTGGCAGTTATCCACAGGTCGCCACCATATACCCAAAATAGGGGGACACTAAATTGGGGTGCCACTTAAGCCAAAGTCACCGGACCTGTCCAACGGTTTGCGTACCATTCCGCAGGCCAAGGATTTGGCCCCAGCGGAGAAGCCTCTCATGCAGCGATGGATATGTCGGACGGTGGCGGCGGTTATGGGCAAGTCAATCATCCTCGGTTCGTTCGCGACGGCGATGGTCGCGGTTGCAGTCGAAGCACCCGCGAATGCACAGTCGATGGTTAAGAACGTCGAGCCCTACGTCGCGGTCGTGACTGTGGACCGGGCACCGATGCGTGGCTGCGATGCGCCGTTCTACTACCCGGTGAAGGAGTTGAAGTCGGGCGAACTGCTCCGCGCCAACGGTGAAGGGCCCGGCTGGGTGCGTGTTGAGTATCCGGCGGGCATGAGGGCGTACGTCCACGCGAGCGATGTTGAGCCTGCAAAGGATGGGAAAACCGTCAAGCTCATCCGTCAGTCGCAGTTGCTTGCCTACGACATTACGCCCAATGCCAAGGCGCCTTGGTGGCCTCTGGATATTGAGAAGGCCCTTCCGTCAGGAACAACCCTTGATATCGTCTCGGTCTCGAAAGGGCCGGATGATGTTGTGCAAGGGTACGTTGTCCCGGCGCCTGCCAAGGCGCGTGGATACGTAGCCAAAGATCATGTGCGCAAGGCCACACCTGAAGAGGCCGCCAAGTTGAACGGCACAATCGAGGGCGCGACAAAGCCGATTGAGCCCGTGCCGGTTCAGCCCGCCGAGACCACCAAGCCCTCCGATGCAACGGTGGTCCCGTCGGACCTGAACTCTTTGCCACCTGGCTTCACACCCGTAACACCGGTGCCTGCCCAAGTGCCGGTGACACCAGCAGTCGTCGAACCAGTTGCGCCGATACCCATGGCGCGGCAGGTTCCGCCTCCGCCCAAGAAGGATGAGGAGATCGAGCAGATCCGCTCAATGTTCGAC
Organism: Phycisphaerales bacterium; assembly: GCA_038251595.1. Lineage (GTDB taxonomy): Bacteria > Planctomycetota > Phycisphaerae > Phycisphaerales > UBA1924 > JADLCX01. The sequence goes on from JBBSBC010000020.1 coordinate 10,040, forward strand.
AAGACCATGGCCTCGAGAGATGATGGTGAACTCGCGACGGTTATCGGGCTCTTCGACCGTAAAATCGCCAAGCTCGGCAACACACCGGGCGATCAGTCGCTTCGCACGCAGCTTACACAGCGGCTGGAAGTCCTCAAGCTGCGACAGGAAATTGCCGCGGAAGCGGCACGCGTGAAGGATGTGGGAGCGCAGCGGGATAGTCGAATCATTGAAGTGCGGTTGATGGTGGAGCAGGCCACCAAGCAGGCGATCTACACGATCATCGGGCGCATTGTCCCAAGCGCGATCTACGACGGCAAACGCGGCCTCCCGGTCATGTTTCGGATTGAGTCTCCCGACTCTCTCGCGCCGCGCACGGTTGGGTACATTGTGCCAACCGAGGGTGTTGACCTCATCACCAAGCTGGGCAAGGTTTGCGGTATTGTTGGCGAGACGCGGTTTGACGATTCGTTGGGGCTCAACATCGTTGCCCCACGTCGAATCGACGTTCTCGGGGTGAACAGCACCACGATGTCAACTTCCGCACCACTGACACCGGCCGCACCTGCCGCCAACCCAGATCCGCAGGGCACGACCCCCGACGTGCCTGTCGAACCCGAAAAATAGCAAATATCGTATCGGCTCGGCGGAGGCGCGGCCGCAAGCGTGCGTGCCATAGCAGGGACCTGTATGGGGTATCTTGTTATCCCGACGTGCAGAGCCTGCGCGTTGGCTCTGTCGAGTCCGGGTTATCGGTCAAGGAAATTTTTGATTGCATCTCACGCGACATGCGCGTAAGATGTTGGTGCCGTTCGACTTAGCGAGACCAGCAACGGATGGCGAAGCTTAGGTTTCCCAGATTGCCCAAAGGTCTTGGGTGATTGGATGAAGAAAAGTCTTGCATTCCCATAACGGTTGTGGGAATCTAGTGTTACGTCAGAGGCGACGGGGGGCCCGGGGGCCCGGTTACAAAGATGAGGTTCCGATGTGTAAGTCTGTTTTTTCTGGCGGCATTGCCGCGCTGTTGCTGGCTGTCTCCGCATCTGCGCAGACGGCGCGCCTTGATGTTCAGGTCTCCAATGACAACCTGAACTGGGTTGACTCGATGTTCGCCCCTGCGGGGAGTACGGTGTACGTGCGCGTTGTGGCATCGACCACCGCGCCCAACTCCGTGGGCTTCGCAAACGCGACCTATCAGCCGACGCTCTCGAACTGGACGGCCGCGGATTTGCGGCTGCCATTCACGAGCACATCGGCGGCAATCAACTCGAATACCGGTGTTCCTGCGGCCCTTGGGCGCATGAGCCCTTTCGGGTCGGTGTCAATGGGCAATGGCTCCACGTCCGGCCAGCTCTCCAGCTTTGTCGATGGGGGCAGTACGCTGCGTCTGGCTGGTTCGCGTGCGACCACGATGCTTTCGAGCCTGACTTACGGCATCGTGTCGAGTCAGATTCCCAAGTCGTCGGGCGGCGCATCGTACAACAACTCTTCATCGTCGGCGGTGGTGCTCAAGTATGCTGTGCAACTCGGCAACAGCCCAGCGTTGCGAACAATGGTCGCGGATGTTCCACTCGCGGGCATCCCGAACGCGCGAACGCAGTGGTACACCAGCCTTGTCACCGGCACGGGCAACCCGACAAGCATCAACCTCACCGCGTCGGATATCGATCCTGCAACCATCTATGTCGGACCTCCAAACGTCGCGCCGACGGCGGTGGGCGATCTGTTCTCAATGCTCGAAGACCAGACGCTTTTTGTGACCAATGCATCGATCCTCGACAACGATACCGACCCGGACGCAAACGAGACCAAAACGGCCGAACTGGTTGCGACGACGCCCAACGGCACATTGACCCTCAACGCGAACGGCACGTTCTCGTACATTCCCGCGCTCGATTACAACGGCACGGACTCGTTCACGTACGTTGTGCGTGACCAATACAACGCCGCGTCGAACGTCGGTACGGTTACGATCTCAATCGCGGATGTGAACGACACGCCGATCTTTACTGCCGCAAGCCCTACACCGATCAGCGAGGATTCCGGCCAGCGCACACTGAACGGCTGGGCGAGTTTCAACCCCGGCAATGGCGAGTCGGGTCAGTCGGTCTCAGAGTATGATGTGATGAGCGTGGGCAACCCCGCGCTCTTTTCAGTTCTGCCGTCCATCAACACCGACGGCACACTGACCTTTACACCCGCGCCCAACATGAATGGTGGGTCGTCGTTCGAGGTTCGCGTGCGTGACACAGGCGGCACCGCCAATGGCGGCAACGACAGTTCATCGCCAGCGGTTTTCAATATCAGTGTTCTTCCGGTGAACGATTCACCAGTGTTCGTGGCCAGCCCTCTTGGTGCCGTTGCTGAAGATGCCGGGCAGCAGTCGATCTCCGGCTGGTCGTCGTTCAATGCCGGCCCCAATGAGTCCGACCAGACCCTGCTTGGCTACTCAGTCTCCAACATTTCAAACGCCGCGCTCTTCAGCGTGCAGCCAACCATCGCACGCGACGGCACACTGGTATATACACCCGCGCCGAATGCCTTTGGGTCTTCGGCATTTACCGTCACCGCCCGTGACAGTGGTGGTGTGGCCAACGGCGGTACCGATACCTCTTCTCCGCAGACCTTTACGGTGACGGTCAATCCCGTCAACGACGCGCCGACGTTTGTGGCCGCAAGTCCGGCTGGTGTCAACGAGGATGTTTCGCAGCAGACGATCAACAACTGGGCCACCTTCAATGTCGGTGGTGGCAGTGCGGAAGCTGGTCAGACGGTTCAGCAATACATCGTCTCCAACATTTCAAACCCCGCGCTCTTCTCAGGGCTTCCCAGCGTCTCGAACTCGGGCGTGCTGACCTATACACCCGCTCCGAACGCGAACGGCAACAGCACGTTCCAGGTTCAGGTTCGCGACAACGGCGGCACCGCCAGTGGTGGTGTGGACACGTCGGTACCGCAGTCCTTCAGCATCACCATCAACCCGATCAACGATGCGCCCACGTTCATCGCCATCGCGCCATCAGCGGTCAATGAAGACTCGGGGGCCGTCACGCTGGCCAACTGGGCAACGTTCAGCGCTGGCCCGGGCGAGGCGAGTCAGTCGGTTTTCTCGTACACGGTTTCCAGCCTTTCAAACGCACCGCTCTTCGCCGTGGCTCCTGCGGTGAGTGCAGATGGCACGCTGACCTTTATCTCCGCATCGAACGCCAACGGAACTTCCACGTTCCAGGTTCGCGTCCGTGACAACGGCGGCACCGCCTCTGGTGGTGTTGACACTTCGACACTCCAGACCTTCACGGTCAATATCAACGCCGTCAACGATGCTCCGACCGTTTCACTCGCGGCCATCCCGACCATCGTCGAAGATGGCGGTTCGCAGACGATCTCGGGGTTCGCCTCGTTCAACGTGGGTGCGCCGAACGAATCAGGCCAGGGTCTTTCGCAGTACATCGTCAGCAACGTCGGTAATCCGGCCATGTTCGCGGCTGGTCCGAGCGTCTCCAACTCGGGTGTCCTGACCTATACCCCATCCTCAAACGCCAGCGGCACGGTAACCTTCAGCGTTCAGGCACGCGATAATGGCGGCACCGCCAACGGCGGGGTTGACCTTTCAGTGGCGGTAGCCGCGACGATCAACATCACGAACGTGAACGATGCACCAACGTTTGTCGCGGCCAATGCCGTGAGCAACGAAGATGCGGGCACGGTCAACCTTACGGGTTGGGCAGCCTTCAACGCAGGACCGTTTGAAGACGCTCAGGGCGTCGCGTCGTACACCGTGTCGAACATTACCAACCCAAGCCTCTTCACGGTCGCACCGACGGTGAGTACCGATGGCACGCTCGGCTACAGCACCGCGCCGAACGCGAGCGGCACGGCCACGTTCCAGGTTCGTGTGCGTGACAATGGCGGAACGGCCAGTGGTGGTGCGGATACTTCGGTCCCCCAGACGTTCTCGATCACTGTCAACCCGGTGAACGACGCGCCGACCCTTGTGTTGAACTCCATCCCTGTGATCGAAGAGGATTCAGGACCTCAGAACGTCGGAGGCTTTGCATCGTTTAACCCTGGCGCCAGCAATGAGTCTGCTCAGTCGGTGGTCGAGTACATCGTGAGCAACGTCAGCAATCCGGCCTCGTTCATCGCTGGTCCATTGGTCTCGCCGAGTGGTGTGCTGATGTATGCCCCCGCCCCTGATGCCAGCGGCATCATCACGTTCAACGTGCAGGTGCGAGATAACGGTGGGACCGCCAATGGTGGCTTGGACCTTTCGCAGACGACCGTTGCATCGCTCACCATCAACGGTGTGAACGATCCACCGATCGCGCGTGCCCGCAACGTGACCATCGATGCCCGCAACGGCTGTGTGCCGCTGCAAGTGCCACCGAGCGCGGTCAACGATGGTTCGTACGATCCGGACAACACGCTCGGTGAACTTCGCATCGCGATCAATCGCACGGGTGAGTTCCCGATCGGTGTAACACCTGTTCAGCTCAGCGTGACTGATCCCTCGGGTCTCACCTCGACCGCGACAGCCACCGTGACGGTCATGGCCAACGACAGCAACAACAATAGTGTGCCCGACTCGTGCGACCTCCTCGCCGGCGGCGGCGGGCCGGATTGTGATGGCGATGGTGATTCCGATGAGTCGCAGTGCTTGTGGGATAACGGCACGGCCAGCGGTCTCAACGGGATCACCAACGGACAGGTCTCGCAGTATGGTGGAAACCCCTCCGCACGCGTCGCAGACGACTTCTACCTCTCACCCGGCCTTGTCTATCGAATGACGAGCTTCCGCGGCCAGATCGTCACCAACTCGATCGAGCGCGGCGCACGTCTCTCGCTGTTTGAAGACTGCGATGGCTCGCCCTATCTCGAACCCTTCTACACGTTCGACACCGAAGAGGTGGCGAGCGAAGTTCCGACGATCGAGTCGGGCTATTCGCTGATTACCTATGTCTTCAACCTCTGCGACGAGAAGCTCGTGCTCGACGGTGGCAAGACCTACTGGGTCTCGATCCAGGCCAAGGTCGATTGCAACGTGACTGATCGGGCCTATTGGGCCAGCGTGAGCGTTGGCTCAAACCCGATGGAGATGCTCGCCTCGGTGCCTGTCAAGGCCGGGGGACTCGGAGACTACCCATGTCTTCCTGAAGGATACGAGCCGTGGGCTTCGATCGCGGATTGCTGCATCGGTTGTGTCAACATGGCCTACCTCTTCACGGGCGAACCCTGCCAGTTGCTCTGGGATAACGGCCCGATCGATCTCGGGGTGCAGACCCGTGGCGGCGATGCCTCGGGCATCAACCGTGCGGTCTTCTCTCGCGCGGCCGACAACATCGCCATCAAACCGTGCCGCGAAGAGCGCATCTGCTTTATTCAGGCGTGGATCTGGACCAACTGCAACCCCGTGCAGGGCTTCATCGAGTTCTATGACAATCAGTGCGCCTTGCCATCGGGCCGATATGTGCATCGTGCTGAGCCGACGGACATCATCCTGCTCGAAGGTGAGTTCATCACCGTCGATGGTGTGAGGTACCAGGGCTACAGGCTCGAGTTCTGGGATGTGCCGTTCACCCTTCAGGGCAACCGGAACTACTGGGTCTCCGTCGGTGCCGATGGCACCGGGTCGTTCAACGCTCGCTCGTTCTTTGCTTTCTCAGATCAGACCGACCCGTGCCTCTCGTGTGAGCGCCGCCACCTGACCTATGGCGCGGTCCTTCCAAACCCGGTGGTCTCTTCAGTTTGGACGCGCACCAACCGCGAGTACGCGTTCCGCATCGCCACGGTCCCCTTCTATCTTGATACCGTGAGCGTCTCGCCCGATAGCGTCGTGAACAACTGCCCACCCGACTTCAATCGCGATCGGCAGATCACGGTTCAGGATCTGTTTGATTACATAACGGCGTACTTTGCTGGGTGTCCGTGAGTCGGCGTTCCCTCGGGCCGATCCGTGTCCGACGTGTGCCCAGTGATTGAACTTTGATTGACCCTGAAGCCCGCGCCAACATTGGCGCGGGCTTTTCATGTTGACAAGCGTGATTGTCTGCAACCAAGTCGCGCAAGTCGTGACTTGAAAAAACGAACAAGGCCGCCCGCGTTGTGCGGACGGCCTTGTCGGCGTTGTTGAACAGGGGATCTAGGATTTGAACCTAGACTAAGTGAGTCAGAGTCACTCGTGCTACCGTTACACCAATCCCCTAGCGACCGCGGCCAGTTCGCCGTGGTTGCACAATGCTAACGCCTGCGGCTGCCAAGGCAAGTTGGTTGCAGAGATGGTTACTCGGGCTTTTTGCTGGAAAGCGGCTTGAGCATGGTGGCCTGGGGTGGGGGGAAGTGGGGATTGGGGGGCAGTGCCGCCATGGTGAGGTGGTCTTTGCCCTTGGATATGCTCAGGGCATGATCCTCGCTCAAATGCTCAAGTTTACCGTTGGTTGGTTCTGTGCTGTTGGCGTGCTTGGCGCGGGTGCGGCGGGCGGGCGTGATGCGTATGCAGATATAGCGTGGTCAGGCCCGCCGGAAACATGGCGAGTGGGGCGGTCGCAGGCTTTGCTGGCCCTGCTTGACGAGCATGTGGAGTGGACGCTCCGCGAGGATCCGCTGACGGCCACCAGCCGCGGCGATACGCGGTACAACGACCGGCTGCGCGATGAAAGCCCCGAGGCGACAACCAGTCGCACGGCGGAGATTGCTGAGCGGCTTGTGCGTTTGAAGTCAATGGGTCGCGAAGACAGCGGGCGCGTTGTGTGGTCCGGTGATTGGGTTGAAGACGATCAGACCGATGCGGATCTTTTGCTCTACGAGTTATCGATCGACCTTGAGTCCGCGAAGTTTCATCATGAGCAGATGCCGATCAGCCACCAGTCCGGGCCGCAGGTTTGGCTGCCGCAGATGGCCGATAGTCTCGCGATCGTCACGGCGAAAGACCTGGCCGACTTTGCTTCACGCCTTGAGGGTGTGCCGAAGGCGATCGATCAGACCATCGCACAGATGCGGCTGGGCCTGGCGGCGGGAAGAGTTCCTTCGCGCGTGGTGATGGTGGGTGTCGATGAACAGGCCGCGCGGCTGGGCAGCGAAGAGGTTGTGGCCACGCCTTCGCTGAGCCCGTTCTACAAGCCATTTCGTGGACGAGCGGAAGGGGATGTCGATGCGGCCCGAGCGCGCCGGGTGATATCGACGGAGATCGCGGGCGCGTATCGGAGGCTTGCCGAGTTCTTGCGAGATGAATACATCCCGAAGTGCCGCGTTGAGGGCGCGGGTGTTGGGGCCTCGGAGGGTGTTGATGGGCCCGCGGCGTATGACCATGCGCTCCGCAGGCACACCACAATGAACCTGACTTCGTCGGAGATTCATGCGATTGGACTGGGCGAGGTGGCACGTTTGCGTGCGGCGATGATTCGCGCGATCGGGCGCACCGATTATGCGCACAAGGCCGAGTATGCGGGGGATGAGCTGTTTACGAAGTTTGTTGAGCACCTGCGAACGGACAAGCGGTTCTATTGCACGACGGCCGATGAGTTGCTGGCCGGGTATCGCGATATTGCCAAGAAGGTTGACCCGGCTTTGCCGCGGTTGTTTGGTCATCTGCCGCGATTGAGTTATGGCGTGCGCGAGCTGCCGCGATTCGCAGCGCCAAGCTCGCCGACGGCGTATTACTACCACGGGTCGGTGCAGCAGGGTGTTCCCGGGTTTTTCATGGCCAACACGTATCGGCTCGACCAGCGCCCGAGATATGAGATGACCGCGCTCACGCTGCACGAAGCCTGCCCCGGACATCATCTGCAGATCGCGATTGCGCAGGAACTCGAAGGCGTGCATCCGTTCCGCACGCTCTCCGGGTACACGGCGTTTGTCGAGGGATGGGGCTTGTACGCCGAGCGGCTCGGCCTTGAGATCGCGCCCGATGGGAGCGGCGAGTTGGTGCAGCGTGTGCCCGAGGGCGAGGGGGGAGCGGGGGGAACAGGCTTGTATTCAGATCCGTACGACGAGTTCGGGCGACTGACGTATGAGATGTGGCGTGCGTGCCGGCTTGTGGTAGATACCGGTCTTCACGCGGGAAAATGGACGCGTGAACGTGCGATTGCATACATGATGGCGAACACCGCCCTCAGCCCGTTCAACATCGAGCGCGAGGTTGATCGCTACATCGCCTGGCCCGGACAGGCCTGTGCCTACAAGATCGGGCAGTTGAAGATCAGTGAACTGCGGGCGCGAGCGGAGAAGCGGCTTGCGGATCGGTTCAAGATCCGCGAGTTTCACGACATGGTGCTCGGCGCGGGGGCGATTCCGTTGCCGACACTGGAGGCGCGGATTGATCGCTGGATCGCGCAGCGGGCCAGCGAGTGAAGTTCCGTGCGGGTGTGCTTTGCGTGCGCCGAACTCAGCCGATCTTCTCGATCGCATCGATGGCTTCGATCACTGTTCGTCGGATCATGAAGACCAGCTCGAGCCGGGTCAGCTTGAAGAGCACCTCGACCTGCTGGGTCGCCGCAGCCACGGCGATGTGGCCGCCAGTCTGCTTCACCACGCTGAGGAGATCAACAAAGGCGTTGAGACCAGCCGAGTCGAGGAACTCGATGTTGCCCATGTCGATCACCAGGTGACGGACATTGGGTGTTTCCGACATCAGGCGTCGGATCTCATGATTGACATCGGCCGCTTTGAAGGCGTTGAGTTCGGGATCAACGACCGTGACAACCAGCGTCTGGCCCAGTGTGCTGCACGTCACCAGGTTTGGTGCCTGCGAGGTCGGGCTTCGGCTATTTGCGGTTGGGCCAAAACCGGCGCCCGCGTTGGGCACATCGCCGGTGTTGAACATTCTCCGCAGGTTTCTGAGCATGGTTCGGCTCGCAGCTTAAACACAAAGGTAAGACGGTGAAGACGGAATAGCTCAAGGTGTGGGGCGTGCGCGCTGGTCGATGCGCATCGGCGTTGCACGACCAAAGGCCGATCCGCCCGGAACGGGTCGCGGTGTTGCCAGAGCGGCCACACCGGGAATCGCGGCCGCGGCTGCCGCGACGGCGGCGGTCAATGGCGCTGGCTGGGTCACACGGGGTTGAAGTCGTTTCTGCCGGGCCGCATCGATGTCCCTGTCCAGCTTGCCGAGTATTGAACGGACCTGATCGAATGCGCGGTGCGAAGTGCTCATGCCATACCTCCCTGAGAATCAAGAGTGGTATCGGGCGGAGGCTGGGCCGACTTGGTTCCTGATGGCGGTGTACCGCAAGAGTTGGCGGTTGGAGTGCCGGTTGTGACGGTTGAGGTGAATCAACCAGCAGGAAGGTATCGCGAACGCCTCAAGGCGCGCGATAACACGCAGTGCTTATCTGGTCGAATGATGAACTGGCGACGGAGGGTCAGTCGAGACGGCGAAGGGTGATCTTGGTGTTCGCGGACATCGACATGGTGATGCTCGCAACCTTGCCATCAATGGCCGAGTTCATGATGCTCGACATCGACTTCAACTCACCCTTGGCCGTGTCCCAGGTGTAGTCGCCGTTGAAGGTCATCTCTTTGACGGAAAACCCACCGTTCGCTGGGTCAGGGTTGCCGAGTGATTCCTTGTCGGCGCGCCCTGAGAAGACGAAGTTTGCCGACTTGCCTCCCTCGGCCGCCGACTTACAGGTGTGCTTGGTGATCATGCTGAATCCACCGACGGGTGTGCCGCCGAGTGTGTCGTTGTTCGTCCAACTCTCGCCAACGTGAACGATGCCCCTTTGTCCTGGGCCATTGATCATCCATGCCATCGGGTTGCCGGGTCCGCCGGTTGAGCCACCACCAGTTCCACCGGCAATGGGCATCGGCAGGCCACCGCCGCCGGGGAGGCTCGGCGCACCGCCACTCCCACCACCCAGCCCGCCCAAGCCGCCGAGCAAGGCACCAAGGCCGCCACCCGCGAGTGCATCACCACCGGTGACGCGCTTGATGTTCCCTGATTTGTCGAGCCTGAGCGTGAGCGTCGTGCCGACCATCGGACGCATGATCTGTGCGAGCAGCTCGCTCATGTCCGGGTCGTCGGCGGCGGGGGCGCGAGCAGGCGCGGGTGCGCCGGGCTTCGTAGTGGTGCGGTTCGCTGGCGCGGGTCGGCTGGTTGTTGGCTTCTTTGTGGGTGGTGAGGTCGATGGATTGGACTTCACCGTCGCGGCACTGTCGAAGCCGACTTTGTAATCGTCCGTCTCGATGCCCACTTTGATCCGTTCGTACACAAGCTCGACGGTCGCGCCCTCATCATCGACCGATTTCACATTGAGCGCAAGGCCCACCGACTGGGTCATGGTCTGATCCTGATTCAGTTCCTGCTGATCCGACTTGACCTTGTTGCCGCTGATGATCGCGAGCTCGTACCGTGTCTGCCTTCCAACCACAAACTTCGGACGAATGTCCACCTCCGGCCCAGTGCGGCTCCGGGTCTCAGGCTCGCGCGGCCCCGATGATTTGACCGGGGAAATGGCCGGGGGCTGAGTCTGATCGAGTGGGTTTCCCATCAGGGTCAGCAGCACAAGGCAAAGACAAGCGTGCGTAGGCATGGAACCTCCCTGGTCGAAACCTGGTCTGTGATCGGGTGCGCAATGGTCGTACGCACATCGCTGTGCAGATCCGTGACGTGTTTAGAGTACGCATGCGACGGGCTCTTCCTGCGCGGAGATTGGACCACCGGATAATACAGGAGTTGATTGCCTCAAAGCAAACATCAGTCCACAGCGTCAGGTGCCGTTACAAGCGAAATGGGCTCTGCAGGCGGGGTCGAAGATTCCTGACGTTGTCCGGTAAGCTTGAGGACCAGTTCGACGCGGGTGCCGACCTCAAGTTCGCGATATATGGCGAGGACGTGATCGTGGACCGTGTGCCTGCTTCGCCCGAGCATATCGGCGATCTTCTGTTCGCTATGACCCTGAAGCATGAAGGGGAGGATTCTTCGTTGAGCGGGTGTCAGATTGGCGAGTTGTTGCTCGATGCGCCCATTGAGACCTGCAAACGAATCAGCATGCCCATTACGCCTTTCGCTCGTGGGCGACGCTGACCGCCAGAGTGATGATCCGAGCGCGTGGTTCAGCGCATCCAGCAAGACCGCATCGTGCTCGTTGAAAAGCGTATCGCCTGCTTCGCGATGCAGGCCGATGATGCCCAGCCAGCCGCGTCGTTCGAGAATATTGGTCGTGGTGTACAACTGATCGTCAAGGCCAGCCGCGGTACGAAAGCCACCGACAAACCGGCTGTTGTACCAACGCTCGTTGTTGATCAACTCGCTGCGGGTGCGTGTGACGCAGGCTCCATTGATGGTCACAAGATCGCGGATCATCGGATCGCTTGCGCCGGGCTCATTCAAGGACGCGAAAAGTGTTTGGCGCTGCGTTGAATCGAGCCACCCGTGCTCGGCATACGGGGTCCAAGGCATCTCGTGCAGCTCCGGGTGTCGGGGAACTTCACCGATGCAGCAGACCTTGGCCCTGAAGAGCGAGCAGAGCCGACCTGACAGGTGCTCACACCTCAAGGTTTGATCGTTCAGCGCGTGCAGTTCCGCGGCGATCGCAATGCTCTTTTGTAAATCATCCGAGTTGAGGCAGTTGATGTTCCGCATGGTGAGGTCGTTGGCTCGTTTGTAGAGTTCAGTCTGTCCGACTCAGAACGTCGGTGGGTCATCGGCCAGCGAGAACGTTTGTACGCGGACTCGGTGTGCTAAGAAGTCAAGACGATCTCCACCTTCGCCAACGTCAGCGGAAAGCCGACCAACCTGTGACATCGATCAACTTGCAAGTTATCGGGTGAACCGCGGGTTCGCATACCAGTTCATCGCAGTTCCGACCAAGATTGCGTCCGAGCGCACTGAGAGCAGGGGCCAATTCCCCAAATCCGAGGAAAACAAGAGATGTAGGTTGTTTCAGTTGTTGGCACGCGAAGTAGGAATCGTTCGCCCGGTCAATTAAAAAACTCCGGCCACACAGGGTGTGGCCGGAGCTGATCGATCGTCGCTGATTACACTCGCGATTCCGAAGCGTGGTCGCCCAAAGCTTACTTGCGTGGCTGGGGCGGAACGAGATTCTTGACGGCGATCAGCTCAACCTCGCCGGTCAACGCGACATCGGACGGCCGGTTGCCGGGCGCGCCCTGCGCTGTCTTGTTCAGTTCCTTGGGCAGGTGGATGATCTTGCGCTTGCCGCCGACCTTCATCCCATCCAGGATCATCGACATACCCTGAAACTCGCCGGGAACCCAGATGAACGGGTTGGCGGCGGTCGAGTTCTCGATCTCCTTGCCATCGGGCCCAATGAGCTTGTGAACCGTGACGCAGACGGGGCGGGGACCGACCTCTTCACCCTCGCCGACCTTCACATCTTCGACCTGCAGCGCATCGGTGAGCTGAATGATGAAGACCAGATCGGAGTTGGGTGGGATCTCAGGACTCGGGCTCTGCTCGCCATACGCGAGCTTGGCCGGAATCGTCAGCCGACGGATGCCGCCGACCTTCATGCCGGGAACGCCCTTCTGCCAGCCGGGAATCACGCCGTTGAGTCCAAACCCGATCGGCTGGCCGCGCTCGTAGGCGGAGTCGAAGACCTTGCCGCCTTCCTTCAGCGTGCCGTGGTAGAAGGCGACGACCGTGCCGCCATCCTTCACTTCGTAACCTTCACCAATCTTGAGATCTTCGGCGCTCAGGCCTTCGGTCAGGTCCGTCGTCTTGACGACCGGCAGATCGCTGGGCACCGGAATGGCGTTTGGGTTCACAGGCCTTGCGGGCGCGGCGGTAGCGCCGGCACCGGCAGCGGCCATGGCGTCTTTCACAGCCTTCTCGGCCGCGGCCATGGCATCATCCGCAGCCTTCTTGGCCGCATCTTCAGCGGCCTTCGCGGCGTCGGCCGGTGGATCAAACAGCGGGAGGGCGCGGGCCGAAGCTCCGCAAGCAAGACCAGCAACAAGGGAGAGGGCAGCAAGGGTGCGAATCAAAGTGGTCCTTTCGATTTGGTGGAAGAGAGATTAAGGCTAGGACGGGTCAGGGCAAGAGTTGAGCCCGAGGGCCAAGGTTGGGCGCAGTTTGTGGAGTGTATGAATTTTGTTTGGATGGTGAGGAGGGTGGGCTAGCTTGCTCAAATCAGTGTCCCACGGTCCCGCACATTTTTTTCGCCGCGTGCGTCAGATCCTGTCGCGGCCTACGGATTCTCCTGCGTGAGCACCCGTTCCACATCCGCCTCCATTCCCGGCAAAGCGTTGGCGATCGTGTCCCAGCCCGACCGCTCATTCACCGAGAAATAGACATGGACGATGACGTTCCGAATGGCGCGGGCCTGACGCCACGCGACGGTCGGATGCGGGATCAATCATCAGTTGTCGTCGGGATCGGGCTTGGTCGGCGTCTCCGGTTGGTTCGGCGCTGCGGGCTTCTTGGACTTGGGTTTCACCTCGCCGTGCTTGCTCCAGTCGATCGTCTTGAGCACCGGCCGCTCACCCTTCGACTCGGCCGCGGTCATCACCTCCCACATTGTCCGGGCTGGCGCGAGGTAGGCGGTTGCTTTCAGAATACCTGTGGCACCTGCTGACATCACGCCGATGACCTTCCCCGTCTCCTGGCTCAGCACGGGCGTGCCGCTGGTTCCCTGGAGTTCCAGCGGCTCGTCGAGTTGAATCTTAATCGCCTTCGGTGACGCCGCGAGCACTTCGCCGGTCACCCAGCGGATGCCGTCGGGCTTGACTGCTCCGTCAAACACTGGGAACCACAGACGCTCCCCAGGCTCTTTCGCAGTTTGGGCTCGCGGCGAGGCTCGATCGTCGAACTCGAGCGGCGTACCGATCTTGGGTGGGGCGTCGAGTGAGAACAACATGTAGTCGGCGTGGTAGTCAGGATCGCGCTGCTCCCTCGGCTGAATGCCCGGCTGGCCAAGTGCTTTTTTTGATGAGGCAATATCTTCCAAGTCCGCCCCGAGCCACGCAATCGACTCCAAGGGGCCTTCATCAAAGTCGAGGAAATGGATACTCGTAGCACCGATGATTTCCCCCTTGGGCGTCTTGACGAAGAAGCCGGTCCCGACGAGGAGGCCTGGATTCAGGGCTTGAAAGAAGATCACTTCGCCCTTCGGCGGGGTCTTCTCGCCCGTGACGGGCTTGGAGTCTGTCGGTTTTTCGTCCTTCGGATCAGCAGTTGGCGACTTTGCGGGTGCTGGAACGGCAGGCTTGACATCCAGCGTTTGGCACCACGCGGCGTGCGTCATCCCCACCACCGCGGTCACGGCCACAATCCAAGTCATCCTCAACATTGTCATTTTCTCCTCGAATTTCGATCTCAACCCACCGCCTTGCACACCTTGCTCGCCGCGTCGGTCAGGTCGGTGGCGGCCTGCAGCGTCGGCACCAGGTTCTTGGCCTCGCTCAAAATCTTGCGGCCGGCCTCGACGTTTGTGCCTTCGAGTCGGACGACGAGCGGCACCTTGAAGCCTGTTGAGCCGTCGGGGTTCTTGTAGGTTTTGGCTGCGTTGACGACGCCTTGGGCGATGATGTCGCAGCGCATGATGCCGCCGAAGATGTTGACGAGGATTCCCTTGACGCTTTGGTCGGAGAGGATGATCTTGAAAGCCTCGGTCACGGCTTCTTCGGTGGCGCCGCCGCCGACATCGAGGAAGTTGGCGGGTGTGCCACCGTGGAGTTTGATGATGTCCATGGTGGCCATGGCGAGGCCCGCGCCGTTGACGAGGCAGCCGATGTTGCCATCGAGGGCGATGTAGGAGAGGCCCGCGGCGTGGGCGCGGAGTTCGGCGGGGTTCTCTTCGGTCGGGTCGGCCATGGCTTGAAGATCGGGGTGGCGGAAGAGGCCGTTGTCATCGAAGTTGAACTTGGCGTCGATGGCGAGGAGCGAGGCCGTGGGCAATGAGGCATTGGGCAATGGTGAAGAAGCGTTTGGGCAGTTGGTGGTGGATGGCTTCCCTGTCAACACCAGCGGATTGATTTCCGCGAGAGAGCAATCTTTCTCGACAAACAGCTTCGCCAGTTTCTGCATGATGTCCGCGGCCTGATTGGCCAGCTTGCCGGTGAAGCCAAGCTCGTACGCCACCTTTCGCGCGGCGAAACTCTGCAGGCCCAGCGTGGGGTGAAGCGGTTCTTTGATGATCGCCTCGGGCCGCTCGTGCGCCACGATTTCGATATCGACTCCGCCTTCCTTGGAGGCGATGAGCACGTTACGCCGGGTCGCGCGGTCGGTGGTGATCGCGAGGTAGTACTCCGAAGCGATGTCCACACCCGCCGCGACGAGAAGCTTTTTGACGACCAGCCCTTCAGGCCCGGTCTGCACGCTCACCATCTTGTTGGTCAGCATGAACTCTGCCGCGGCCCGTGCTTCCGGGGCGGTCTTGACGAGTTTGACAAAGCCAGCCTTGCCCCGCCCGCCGGCGTGGACCTGGGCCTTGATGACGGCGAGCGGTGAGGCCATCCCCTTGGTCGCCTTGATGAAGGCTTCTTCGGCAAGGAGGGACGACTCGATGACGACGCTGGGGGGGACGGGGATTCCGGCTTGAGCGAGGAGGTCGCGTGCTTGGTATTCGTGGATTTTCATGGGGAGGTGTGCGCGGAAGTGGGGGAAGGGAAAGGGGAAGGTGTAGACGATTGTAACGTGATGGGAAGGATTTGGGAGACCACCTGCGACATTGAGGGGTCAAACAGGTAATGAGGGTAAGCGGGGCGGGGAGGACAGGGCGAAGGAGCGGAAGCATGTCGATGGCCAAGATCATTCTGGGGAGCGTGGTGTTGGCGGCGATGGTGGTGGCGTGCTCGCTGCCGAGTTGCGAAGGGGTGGTGCTCGCGGGCGTGCTTGCACAACCCGAAGGGCACGGGGATGTTCCCGAACCTGTGATTGATGATGCCACGCGTGCAACGAAGATTGATGAAGCCGTGATGCAGAAGCACCTTGGTCAGTTCTGGGGTGCGGTGCGGGTGGCGAGGGATGGGAAGGTGGTCCTTGCGAAGGGGTATGTACTTGAGAACAATGGGCTGCGGCCGATTGATGCCGAGACGGTCATGGACATCGGGTCGATCGCCAAGCAGTTCACGAGCGCGGCGATTTTGAAGCTCGAGATGGATGGGAAGTTGTTGATCGACGATGCGGTCTCGAAGTGGTTTCCGAAACTCGGTGAAGAAGCCGAGGCGGTTGCGGCGCGGGTGACGATCCAGCAGTTAATGTCGCACACAAGCGGACAACCGGCGGAGGGGACGATTCAACCGCTAGCCTTTCCTGATCGGGATGAAGCGCTGCGGCGGTTCTTTCAGGCGAAGCCGTTTGCCCAGCCAGGGGAAGAGTTCCAGTATTGCAATGCGGGATATGTTGTCTTGGCGGCGATTGTGGAGAGGGCCAGCGGGCAGGAGTTTGCGGAGTATGTGCGGAGCGCGATCTTTAAGCCCGCTGGACTGGTGGGCACGGGATTTTTGGATGGTGTGGGGGTGGATGTCCCGCGAGGTGCCGCGCGGGTGGTGAGTCGGGGGATGCCAACACCTTCACGATTGGGGATTTTGCAGGATGGCTGGGGATGGGGATTCAAAGGTTGCGGCGGAGTCCTTACAACCATGAACGATTTGGTGAAATGGGATCGGGCCTTGGCGGGAGAGAGCGTGCTGAACGCGGCGGGCAAGGCGAAGTTGTTTGCGGTGGTGAGGGACAGCTCTGCGTTGGGTTGGATGATCGATACGGTGGGCGATGGACGTACAAGGCAGTATCACACGGGCGGCACGCGCGGATTTCGAGCGGCATTCTCACGTGTGCCGGCGAAAACGGATGGAGAGGGTGGATGGGTTTTTGCGGTGATGACCAACGAGCAGAACGATCCGATGGAGATCGAACGGCTGATGCTGGATGAGGTGTTTTCAGGATCAAAGGCGAGTTCTCGATCCGTCCTTCATGTAGGCGGCTTGAAGTTCAACAAGCACAAGGTTGCGAACTTTGAGACCGGGGTAGGTGTTCGGATCGGCGCGCCGGGTGCGAATCGTGAACGGACGCTGACGATCGTTCATGCGGAACCGGAGCAAACAAAGACGCTGGCAACTATCGGGCTGAGCCAGAGCGGGGCCGCGCAGTTGAAGAACGATCTGCAAAGGGCGATCAAGGCCTGGAGCGCGGGAGATGGGGGTGATGGGAAGAGCGGTGTATCCGGGGTGATTGCGACAATGCCGTATACGGAGCGCAACGAGCAGGTGGAGTTGCCGGAATCGATAAAGCTCGTGGTGATGCCCCGATATGTGGGCATGAGCGAAGATGGCAAGCGGGTCGTGGATGAGCGCGTGACGCTGGTGGTGATGGACCGCGACGCAGGATTCTGGCCGGTGATCG
Source organism: Phycisphaerales bacterium (assembly GCA_038251595.1). Lineage (GTDB taxonomy): Bacteria > Planctomycetota > Phycisphaerae > Phycisphaerales > UBA1924 > JADLCX01. The sequence continues at coordinate 27,318 of JBBSBC010000020.1, forward strand.
TGAAGATGGATATCAAGGCCGCGCGCGAGTTGGAGAGGGGATTCAATGAGTAAATGTGGGTAAGAGAGAACCCGGGAGTCGGTTCCCGGGTTGATCCTTTTTGATGGAGGCCGGTTCACGGAGTATCCCCTGCCACAGGCGCGATGTGTGGTTTGGTCGCGGTTGCTGGAAAGGCCAGGGGCGGGGTGACAGTTCGTGGATGCGGGATGGCCAACTGGGGGAAAAGGTGTTGGCGGGCCAAAAAGCATGGCTTGGTGAATCGCCAGAATGAAAGCGGCGGCCTTGCGGATCGGGGTAGCCGTTGGCCGCGAATCCACCTATCCTTGGACCCATTCGATTTGTGTAAACCGACCCCCTTCGTTTCGGAGATAGAAACGAAGGCCTAACGAGGACCAAGCGTACATGGCTACCGCAGGCACGATTACCCAGGTCATCGGCTCAACCTTCGATGCCCAGTTTCCGGAGGATCAGCTCCCATCGATTTACAATGCTGTTGAGGTTAAGGAGAAGACGCCGTTCGGCGATCTTGACCTGACGGGCGAGGTTCAGCAGCACCTCGGCGGTGGCAAGGTCCGCGCGGTTGCACTCGGTTCGACCGATGGTCTGCACCGCGGCATGAAGTGTTCCGACACTGGCTCGCCGGTTCGCGTGCCCGTAGGCGAGCGCGTACTCGGGCGTGTGTTCAACCTTCTCGGCAAGCCGATTGATAAGAAGGGCGAGCTGGCTCCCGGCAAGTCGATGCCCATTCACCGCGCTCCGCCCGAGTTCAGCCAGCTCAACCCCAACACCGAGATGCTCGAAACGGGCATCAAGGTCATCGATCTGCCCTGCCCGTTCGTTCGCGGCGGCAAGATCGGCCTCTTCGGCGGTGCGGGTGTCGGCAAGACCGTCATTATTCAAGAGATCATCGCCCGTGTAGCCCGCAACTTCGGTGGCTACTCGGTCTTTGCCGGTGTCGGCGAGCGGACGCGTGAGGGCAACGACCTTTGGCGTGAAATGGCCGAGGCCGAGTATGTGGATGCCAGCGGCAAGAAGGCGCACGTTCTTGACAAGGTGGCGATGGTTTTCGGCCAGATGAATGAGCCGCCCGGTGCCCGTCTTCGCGTTGCCCTCTCGGCACTTACGATGGCCGAAGAGTTTCGCGATGAGTCGGGCAAAGAGACCCTGATCTTCGTGGACAACGTCTTCCGCTTCACGCAG
>JBBSBC010000021.1:0-27481 GCA_038251595.1 Phycisphaerales bacterium
CTCGACCCTGCGGTCGATCAGAGCCCGGAGCCGCGGCGACAACCTGCGGAATCCTTCGCTCGATTCCTTCGGTCAAGGCCGAAAGGCAGAGTAATTTTGCCGGGTGCCCGATGGCGATTCGATACAAGCATCCCGCGATGGCCGCAAACTCGGCCTGAATCGCACGCCCATAGTGAGAGGCACCGGACCATCGTCCGATGATGACGTTGGCCACCGTCAAAGGGACGAGCACCAGCGATGTCAAAATGCTCCCAAACGCCCGGAGCATATCGCCCAGTTCACCGAAGATGAATGAGAAGGCCTGTCGCAAAAACCAGCCGATGCCCTTGAACGCAGGCACAATCAGATAGACAAGCAGCGCAATGCCCAACGGCACGGCCACCAATATCCCGAGCACCACTCCCCACATTTGCGATGATGTCGATCCCATGCCATGTTCCCTTGCAAATCCGCATTCGATCGCTATCGCTTGCGCGGGGGTGAGCGGGTGGAAGGGGGAGAAAGTGGAGGTGCAGACCGATCAGCACCCTCGTTGCCCGCTCCTGTGCGAACCCGCTCATCATCGCGACGTAACGCCACCTGCCGTAGGTAGATCTCGCCGACGGCTTCGTCGAAGAGCACGTCGTCGTTCTTGCTGGGATTCAGGTGAAGTCCGTTTCGTTCCGCTTCGCCCAGTTCGTCGGCGGTGAATGAATACGTCGCGATGACATCCTCAAGTCGCTTGCGGAGCGATTCGCGAACTTTCGCGAGTCGTCTGCTGACGGTCGGTTCGCTGATTCCGAGCGAATCCGCGACATCTTTCCCGCTCTTGCCATCCAGCACACGCATCCGGTAAATTGAAAAATCCGTGAAATCGGCATCCTTCTCAACCATTCGTATGGCCGCTTCAACCTTTGCCCGGAACATCGCCGCTTCATACTCGGCATCAGCACCGAGGGCGGTCGAAGAGATCATCCACGTTTCGTCGAGGGCGGCCGCACGCTTGTTGCCGCCGCGCTTCTGCGCACCACGTCGATCGAGTTCATCACCCAGCACGTGCTTGGCGATGGCCAGCAGCCATGTTGAAAATCGTGCCCCCCTTCCCGGATCGTACCGATCGATTGAATCCGAGAGGGCCGCGAGCGTCTCTTGAGAGAGATCACGCACCGTCTCGGGACCAATGCGCCCTCGCCCCCATTTGGTCAGTTGCGCGCGCAGCACCGGCCCGAAGATCTCCCAGAGATCAAACCAGGCCGATTGATCCTGTGCTCGAAGCCTCGAAATGAAGTTTGTTGTGAGTTGGTTCAGCATCCGACCACGCGCCTCCAAGCCCTCCGTCCCTTGACACAATCCACCGTAGCCATTCCGTCACACACTACCTTCAACCGCCCATCTCGTGCAAACCCTGAACACAGGTCATCGCTCCCAATGTGCAACACCAATGCCCGTTCCGCCATTGCCATGCGTGATTCTCGATCTTTGTAGTTGTTCCGATCCGGCATGAAGAGGTTTCAATCTGCCATTCCGGCACCTCCTTGGCCCAAACCCTGCTCTCCCCAGGTTCCGAGAACCAATATCCGCAAGTGGCCTGAAATCTCTGAAACCGCCGGGCGTGACCTCCCAACCACATCCATGCTGAGCCCCCCGCCCACACCACATCGCGTTTTGGCGGTTGGGGGGGGTTCCGCCCAGCAGGTTTGCCCGCGGCCAGTTTCACGGGCCATCAGGAGGAATCGCCAATGATTCCATTCAGCAGGGTTGTTGTACGCGGTGCGGTCATCGGCGCCCTCGGTGTAGGTGCTGCCGTTGTGATCGCCGGTCCCGATCGTATCGGCAGTCTTTTCACCCAGGCCCGATCAACCATCAACGACAAGATCGATGCCAACATCACCGATCCCGTGGCGCTCCGCACGCAACTCAAGACGTTGCAGGCGCAGTACCCGAAGCGCATCGGAGAAGTCCGCGGCGACCTCGCGCAGCTTCGCGAGCAAGTCGCGCAACTGAAACGCGATGCCTCAGTCTCCAACCGCGTTATCGAGCTTGCCGATTCCGATCTCGACAAGCTCACCGCCGCGATGACACAGGCCGAGGCTTCAACAGTGCAAACCGCCGCTTTCGACGGCGCGCCCACTGAACCTCAAAATCAAAAGGTCGTGATCGTTTTCAAGGGCGAGAGGATCGATGTTCCCGCCGCGGAGGTCAAGAGCAACCAGGTCAGCGCGACCCGCAACGCGTACGCCTCGCGTGTCGCCGATATTCAGCGCGATCTCGGCTACCTGAGCCAGCAGGAGCGCCAGCTCAGCAGCCTGCTCAGCAAGCTCGAATCGGAACGAACGTCCTTCCAGACACAAATGTTCGATCTTGACCGGCAGATCGACGCGATTGGCCGCAACGATCGCATGATCAGCATCCTGAAGGATCGCCAGGAAGGTCTCGAAGAGCAGTCACGGTACCGAGCCGCGAGTCTTGACCAGATCACAAGCAAGCTCGCCGATACACGGGCACGTCAGGAAGCGACCCTCGACTCGCTCGCCAAGTCCGCCGAGCACTTCTCATATGAGGATGTCGCCAAGAGCCAGCTCGACCGTGAATCCGCCGCCGATGCGGCACGCAATGCAAGGGGACAGCCAAACTCGCCTACCGTCGAGCCAACGGTCATCGAGATCAATCCCGACAAGTTGCCACCCGTGAAGAAGTCCGGGCCGATGGCCTCGATGGCCGCGCCCGCACGCTGAACAACATCGGCTGACCGGTCCAACCACACTCTGCACCGCCCTGATTTTGTCAGGGCGGTGTTTCGTTTTTTGCGATCTGCTCGCCTGTTGTCAGGGTCTTCGGGCCCGACTGCTCGACAATCCTTCATCCCTCATCTACCGTAAAGAGCATCTTCTCATCCGCACAACTTGGCTGAGGTTGTCAACATGCCCGGCTCTCCCATTCGCATCGGAATCAATGGCTTCGGTCGCATTGGTCGTCTGGTCTACCGCATCGGTCTTGAACACGGTATCGAGGTCGTTGCGCTGAATGACCTGGTTCCCGCCGACAATCTTGCCTACTTGCTCAAGCATGACACCATGCACGGAATGCTGCGCCACCATGGCGAGCCGGTGCAGGTCTCCGCAACCGAGACGAGCTTTACCGTCAACGGTCGCGTGACCAAGACGCTCGCCGAAAGGGACCCGGCCAAGCTGCCGTGGAAAGAGCTGGGCGTGCAGTACGTACTCGAATCCACCGGCCTCTTCACCGACTTTGAAAAGGCCTCGTTGCACATATCCGGTGGTGGTGCCAAGCGCGTCATGATCAGCGCGCCGACCAAGAGCGAGCCCGCGCAGGTGCCGACACTCGTCCACAAGGTCAACTGCGGCACCTATGACCCCGCCAAGCACACCGTCATTTCCAACGCGAGCTGCACAACCAACTGCCTGGCCCCCATCGCCAAGGTCATCAACGATGAGTTTGGCCTCGAAGAGGGGTTGATGACGACGATCCACGCCGTCACCGCCACGCAACCCACGCAGGATGGTCCGAGCAAAAAGGACTGGCGCGGCGGGCGCAACGCCTACATGAACATCATCCCCAGCAGCACCGGCGCGGCGAAGGCCGTTGCCCTGGCCATTCCCGCACTCAAGGGCAAGCTCACCGGCATGTCGTTCCGCGTGCCAACCGCTGATGTCTCGACCGTCGATCTCACCTTCCGCACCGCCAAGCCCACGACCTACGAAGCGATCTGTGCCGCGATGAAGAAGGCCAGCGAGAGCTCAATGAAAGGTGTGCTCGGATATACCGATGAAGAAGTTGTTTCGAGCGACTTTATCGGTGACCGTCGCAGCTCGATCTTCGATGCCAAGGCCGGCATCCAGCTCAACGACCGCTTCTTCAAGGCCGTCAGTTGGTACGACAACGAGGCTGGCTATGCAGCCCGGTGCGTTGACATGTTCAAGCTGATGGCCGAGAAGGATGGCCATAGCTGATCATCTGTTCGTGAATGTCCGGGCATTCATCTTGATCATAAAAAACGCCCATTTCCTCCTGAGGAAAGGGGCGTTTTGTTCTTGAGCGAACTTGTCACAAGCGACACGATCAAGGGCAAGGTGCGAAGTACAGAGCGATGAAGTCGAAGAGGTCTTGCACGCTGATCGTTCCCGAGCTGTTGATATCCGCCCCGACTGTTCCTGCAAAGTAAGCCGCCAGATAGTCAAAGAGATCTTGCACACTCTTCGTGCCCGAAGCATTAAAGTCGCCCGGACACGGAACGACACTCGCCGCGTTGACCCTCACGCTCACCGCGCCGACCACGAACTGCCCACTTGGCGATTCGGTCAACCGGTAACTGAACGAATCGTTGAGCCCACCCGTCGGGACAGATGCCGGTGGGGTGTATCGGATTTGGTTTCGGCCGCTCGGGCCTGTGCCGACTGAGATCGCCAGTGCCCCACCCAACGAACTTGTTGCTGATGGAAGCGAGATCGCAAACGACTGCGCGCACGTTGCCGCATCGTTCGCCAGCACATCGATGAGCACCACCGATGGTGCCTGTGTCGTTGCGCTGTCACTCATCGCAACCGGACCCGCAGCCGCCAGGCATCCGCTGTTGGATGAGATGTAGTTGTTGATGGTCGTGATGGATGCCGGGCTGAAGGCCACCTGCCCCGAACCCGATACGCTTGGGGCCATGATGAACCCGCTCGCAGCATCGTGCGATGACCCGAAGTTGTGCCCGATCTCATGCGCGGTGAGCGTGGTGCGCTGCGCAAGGTTGCCGCTGAAGAGTGTCTGCGAGAGCCCGGTGTTGCTCGAACTCCGGCACACCACCCCCACCCAGGCAATGCCGATGGTGCTCGAGGTGAGATCGCGCCCGGTCATCAGGTGAACCAGATCTCGTGTTGGTGCGGACACCCCGCTCCACACCGTCCCGATGCTTGAGAGCAGCGTGCCCGGGTCAACCGATGTCAACGCGAAGCTGTTGTACGGATCTGTTGCTGCCGTGGTCCGCACAACAATCTGCCGAATGCCGAACGTGATGCTCACATCGCGGCGATAGATCAGGTCGCACTGATTGACAATGTTCTCGATATCCGATGTTGCGGTCGTGACCGAGCTTCCACGCCCCTGGTAATACGGGAAATCGGTATCGAAAACCATCTCCACGGTACGGGTGCAGGTTCCACCCGGGCCGCGATTCGAGACGTTGGTGCCGCAATCAGGACACGCCAGCGCATCGGTCGCGCACCGCCAGCTTGTCCCGCGAATATCGGAATCCAAGTAGATCACATGGTCTTCGTGGCTCGCACCCGGAACCACATCCGTGAGCGGTTGAATGAAGACGGCTTCGCCATCGACAGGCCTGATGGCCGCGCTGAGTTGACCATCGACAATCGACGCGGCAATGGCCGCGCCGGTGGTCTGGTCGAGTCCTCGATACGTTGTCAACGAAGGCGGAATGATCGACAACGGCTCTTGCGCATCACCATGCACAATCACCTCAAAGCCCTGCGCACGAAGACTGTACGGGTCGAGCACAAGTCTCGTCGGTCCCTTGCCAAGATCCACATCAATCGAGACGCGACCATCAACCCGCATGTCCTTCACCACCTTCACCGAGCGGACCACATAGTGACGCAGGCCCAGCCCCCCGCGTATCGAGCGATCCACCTTCTCAGTGATCGGTTCTTCAGTTGCCAGTCTCTGCAAGGCCACAGTCTGAACCGATTCGCCGCGTGCTTCGTGCCGCGGCGTTAAAGAAACGGCCAACAGGGCGGCAAGCCCGAGCGCCGACACCTTAGAAAACATCTGCATGTATAGCCCTCAATCATGGAGTGCAAAGCCCCGCCCTCCTGCTGGCCCATTACTGGGTACAAGTGTGTACGCAGGAGGTTTGGCGGTGTTCTGCGCCAATGACATCGCGGCTATGAATGGCACAGATCTTGATGCGCTTTCACCACAACCGGGGATTGGGCGGGGATTGGGCGGGGATTGAGTAGCAACGCAATCCGAAATACGTGCAACTGATTTGGATCAGCCGCGTGTGCGCTCGAACTCCACCATGAACTGTGCGAGCGCGTGCGCTCCCGCCACCGGCATGGCGTTGTAAAGGCTGGCCCTCATGCCGCCGGTTGCGCGATGACCCTTCAGACAATCGAGCCCGTTCTTTGCGGCTTCGGTGCAGAAGAGTTCGTCGAGTTGCACCGACGGGCAACGGAAGGTGAGGTTCATCAGTGAGCGTGAGTCGGGCCTTGCGTGCCCCTTGAAGAAGGCCGACTTGTCGATCACGTCGTAGATGACCTTCGCCTTGCCGGCGTTGTATTTCTCAAAGTGCTTAAGCCCGCCCTGCCGCTTGATCCACTTGAACATCAACCCCATCGCGTAGATCGGGAAGACGGGCGGCGTGTTGGGGCGAGATTCCTGATCCGCGAAGGTTCGATACTGAAGCATGTACGGAATATCCGTCCGTCCCATGCGAACCAGATCATCTCGGACAATCACCAGCGTTGCGCCGGCCGGGCCGAGGTTCTTTTGCGCGCTTGCGTAAACCAGGCTGTGCTTGGCGAGGTCGAATGGGCGCGAGTAGATGTCGCTGCACATATCGCAGACCAACGGCACACCGGGCGGTGGTGTCGGTGCCTGATGAAACTGCGTGCCATAGATCGTGTTGTTGCTGGTGTAGTGAACATAGGCTGGCGCGGCCGAATACTTCGTCTGCGCCTCGGTGGGGATGTAGGAGTAGTTGTCGGGCTTGCTCGATGCGGCCTCGTGAACACTGCCCGCAAACTTCGCATCTTCAATCGACCGCGCCGACCAATAGCCGGTGTTCAAGTAGTCGGCCGTTCCCGAGCGATCGGCGGGCAGAACATTGATCGGGACCATGAAGTTCTGCTGCGTCGAGCCGCCTGTGCAGAAGAGAACGTGATAGTCCTTCGGAATACCGCCGATGTCGCGGCAATCCTGCAACGCTTCAGCGAGTATCGCGTCGTAGACGCGCGCGCGGTGGCTGTGCTCAAGAATGCCCACACCCGAGTTGCGGCAGTTCAACACGTCTTCTTGAATCTGCTCAAGCACCTCATCGGGCATGCAGCCCGGCCCGGCCGAGAAGTTGTAGATGCGATCTGCGAGGCCGGGAAGTTGCTGGGAAACTTGTGCGGCAAGTGCGGGGGTCATACGATGAAACTCCGAATGTACACGAGGAAGGAAGGCACGAATGATAGATCACTCGCGCGTCGGTCATCTTCCATCGACCATCGTGTCGATCCGACCAGCCAACCGGCGGGAACCGAGAGGTCAGTTGGCGTTGTTCGTCAGCCGGATCTCGCTTCCCTGCGCATCAACGCCGCGCAAACCGGCTCGCGTCCAACGATAGTAGCCCTTTACCCTGACTGGAGCACCCACCTTGGCGGGTGGCTCCCATCCTGAAGGCATGTAATTAAACTCGGTGGCGAGCGTTTGATTCGTTGGAGCTCTAGGGTCAAACCCTTGATTGGCGTTCGCAGTCTTCACATCACGCACCGAGGTATCAAAAAACAAAAGCGGAACCTTCGCATCGGTGTAACTGTTGAAAAGCACTTGCTTGTTGCTCGAGTGTCGATCGTGCGAATCGAACATCGAGACCTTGAGTTCAGGAAAGCTCACATCAGAAAGCTTGCGATCACCGAGCGTCGTGCGGCTCGCGGCGGGTGGTGTGAAGTATGTTGCGTGCGTTGGTCCTTGATGCACCGTCGGAATGACCACAGAACCCTGCACTCGATCATAATCGGGCGACCAGAAGCAACTCACAAACTGGTACGACGAACTGTAAGGCCAACGCTTCATGTCGTTGCCGGTGCCCGCGGGGCGTTCGACGTTCTGGATCAGGCTGAAAAACCCGTCCACGTTCGGCACGATGGACTTCTGCCACTGCGAGCGCAGGCGATCTTCCGGGCAGACCACCATCGGTTCAGGAAGGCGCTGGCCGAGGTAGTCGTTGAGGACAAGGTGGTTGTAGAGCGGGAAGGGAATCCAGAGGGCTGGCGTGGTCATCAACGTGTTCGAGCGGCGACGGATGATGTCCACCGCCTGATCGGCACACGCCTTATTGACATCGACCGCAGGCCCAACCCAATCGGCGTTCTGAACACCCTTCTTCCAGGTGAACGAGGCAAGCCGATCGGTAAAGTCAGTCGCATATCCCTGAATGCCGACGCCGAACTGCTTAAGGTTTGATTGGCAAAGCGACTTGCGCGCCAGTGCGCGGGCAGAGCTCAGGCTTGGCAGCAGGAGCGCAACCAGCAAGGCAATGATCGCGATCACCACGAGAAGTTCGATGAGGGTGAAGGCCCGGGCGGTTGCGGATCTGTTGATGCCCCGCTGATGCTGATCCATGTTCGGACCTCCAGTTTGCATGGCGAGAACGCGCCGGCTCGCTCGTTGCGGCGAAGCCGCAACGATATCAATCACCATTCAACCCAATCATCTGCACCACCCGCAAAGAACTCGCGGGCTTGTCGGCACGAATGTGCCGGTGTTAGACTAAAACATACCACAAAATGAGTCGAGATGCACTCTATTACTTCGTGTCGTAGCCACCGATGTCCACCCCGGCCAGCCCACCCCGCGTCCACTGGTAGTATCCGCCGACCAGATCGACACCTGAAGGGCTCCGTGCCGCTGGGTCAACAAATGACGGTCGATACTGCACAAGGTAAGGAGCAGGTTTATTGGGCGGAGCGGGAAGAGGCGAGAGCGCGTTAGGATTTCCACCGGGATTGCAATCGCCTGTCTTGATATCACGCACCGACTGGTCAAAGAAAAGAAGCGGCTGAACGACATCTCTGTATGCGTAGTAGGACTGCTTCTTCCGATCGTGCCTAGCTGACGAATCGAAGTTGCTGACCTTTTGGGCAGGAAAGGCCACTTCAGTCAGCTTGCGACGGCCCAACTTCGGATCGTTCGGAGGACCGGCGAGGCTCAGAGAATTCGCATCGCCGGGGAATGGATAGAGCGTGGTTGCTCCAACCCGCGAAACATCAGGTGAATACGCGGCGGGCACAAGCGAATATGAACTTGAGTATGCGACACGAAGCCGCGTATCCGCGCCCCATGCCGGGTCAACGGGTGACGGGTTTCGCGGGTTGGCTTGCCAAGCGTTGCGCTCCACATCTTCGGGGCAAACAACCATCTTCTCAGGCAATCGCTGCGCAAGGTAATCGTGGAGGACCAGATGGCTGTACCGAACATGCACAGCCCAGTTCGCGGGAATAGGAAACGTCGGATATTCAGCGAGGCGACGGATGATGTCTACCGCTTGGTTGACGGCCGCTAAGCTGTCCGATGTGGCGTTGTTGAGTTCCGGAAAATCACTCAGCGCTGTTTGCTTTTGCCAAGTGAAAGACGCGATGCGATCCTGAAAGTCAGCGGCATACGTGCTGTACGCCAGACCGATCTGCTTGAGGTTGGATTGGCAGATCGTCTTGCGACCAGCCTTCTTTGCCTCACCCAGCGCAGGCAGCAAAATTGCTACCAACAGCGCGATGATCGCGATGACGACGAGCAGCTCGATCAGTGTAAATGCACGACGACTCATCAACCGGAGAGGGATCATGCGTGTTTCCTCCAACTAGGCGAATCAGAGAACCTGACCCGCGGCCCTAAGACCCCAAACCATGTGCCCAGCCAAGACGGAACGGGCACTTCCCACAGAGAGCATAACTGATACCGGCCACTTCGTCCAATCTTCTCGGACATTGAGGCCGCAACTGCGGAAACTTGTTCATCATTCGCGGCCCTTCTATTTTATACGACGCTCGGCCCGGCTTGGGTCCTTGCGGGGTTGACTTTTCGTTTGTGTTTTGATAGTGTATCACAAACTTCCCCGAGACTATAAATAATCGGCATTTTTCTCGATTCGATGCGATACACCCATGAATCAGACCTCACGCTGGATGGCCCTGATCGCTCTGGTTGGTGCATTGGCCTGCACAATGGCGAAACCGGCAGCGACAGAATCGGCCATTCTTGCTGTTTCACTTCGACCAGCCCTTGAGCCGCCGACCGCGCTGGTTGGTGACCGCCGCATCGAGTGGAGCGATCTGCACGCCCAACTTGCCGAGGCCGCGGGGTCGCAGGTTCTTGAAGATCTGGTTCTGGGTGAGCGACTCAAGGCCGAATGCACGCGTCGTGCGGTGGTGATTGGGGCCAACGGGCCGGGTGATGAGCAGGCGTTGTTGATGAAGACACTCGCTGCGGCGGCGCGGCGGCCTGAGGGTGAGGGGTTTGGCCTTCTGGAACAGGTGCGTGCCAACCGAGGGCTTGGCCCGGCGCGCTTTGCGGGATTGCTTGAACGGAACGCGATGTTGCGGGCCTTGGTCCGTGCGGATGGGCCAGCGGAGATCACCGCTGATGATCTGCGGCTTGCGCACGAGCTCAAGCATGGTTCGCGGGTTCGGGTGCGGCTGATCCTGGTTGCGGGCGAGACGCAGGCGGCGGAGGCCGTGCGTCGGCTGAAGGATGAGTCATTTTCAGATGTTGCCGGCAAGCTCTCGATCGACCCATCATCAACCCGTGGCGGAATGATCGACCCGTTCAGCCCTGAAGACCCGACGTTTCCGGCCGCGATTCGGCGAGTGGTGCGAGAACTGGAAGTGGCCACGACCAGTTCGCCGGTGGCGGTCTCGTGGGGAGATCGACAGGGGTACGCGATCATCAAACTTGAGGAACGAATCGCCGCGTCGGTCGATGCGCCCAAGCTCGAAGCGATCGAGGATGAACTGAAAGCCGAGATCTCGCTGGTTCGCGAACGGGCGGCCATGGATCGCCTGGCGCGTCGGTTGATTGCCGAGTCAACGGTGACGGTGTTCGATAAATCGCTCGGATGGAGTTGGGAGCGTCGCGGCGGTCAGACCGGACGTTAACGCGGGGCGATGGTGGAGCGGGTTCGCTACTATCCTCCGGGCTGAAAGATGCCTGAAAGAGATTGGCTGGCGGGTTGCCGCCCTGACTGCTTCTGCAACGAAGGGAGTTCACTTGCTTCGCACGGCTTTGCACCAGTTCCACGTCGATCATGGCGGAAAGATGGTTGACTTTGCAGGGTGGGACATGCCCATCATGTACGCGCCGGGAATCATCAAAGAGCATGAGCAGGTGCGGCGCAGTGGCGGTCTGTTTGATGTCTCGCACATGGGTCGCGTGAAGATGACGGGTCGGCACGCGCGGCGGTTGCTGGAGCGCGTGTGTACGCGGCGCATCAGCGATATGCAGGCCGGACAGTGCCGCTATTCGCTGGTCTGCAATGTTGAGGGTGGGGTTCACGATGACGTGATCGTGTATCGCATGGATGATGATGATTTTCTTGTGGTCGTGAACGCGAGTAATCGCGAGAAGATGCTCAGGCATTTCGAGGCAGTTCGGAGCAGCAACGACCTTACGGTCAAGATTGATGATCAGACGCTCTCTAGCTCGATGGTGGCTCTTCAGGGACCGAAGGTGATGGACCTGGTCTCGAAGGTCTCATCAGAAGTTCCGAACCTCAAGCGGTACCGCTTTGCGGTAAAGAACCTGTTGATCACCAAGCTGATCGTCAGCCGCACCGGATACACCGGAGAGGATGGGGTGGAGGTCATACTCCCTTCAACGTTTGTCGGCATGGCGATGAAGATGCTGCTCAAGGATGCAGGGGTCGAAGCCGAAGACGGCTTGATCAAACCGACCGGACTCGGCGCGCGCGACACACTGCGTATGGAAGCGGGCATGCCGCTGTATGGGCACGAGCTTGGCGAGGAGATCAACGCCCTCTCGTGCGGGGTGGATTTCGCAATCGCTCTTGACAAGGACAGCCTGGAACGGGGCGAGCCGTTTGTGGGCATGGAAGCACTCAAGAAAGTTCGCGCCGAGGGCGGCCCGCGCCGTCGGCTGGTGGGCATTGCGATTGAAGGCAAGCGAACCGCGCGACAAGGAATGACGATGCGGGCAGGCTGGAAAGATGTTGGCGTGGTGACGAGCGCGTGCATGAGCCCCACACTTGGCGCACCGATCGCCATGGGCTTTGTTGATCGCGACATTGCGGCAGAGAACACCGCGGTTGAGATCGACACCGGCCGCGAGTCTGTTCTCTCGGGAATGACCCGCAAGCTACCCTTTTACAACCCAACACGCGGGCCGCGAGCGACGTGATTCTGTTCGCACGATCTGCGAGAAGCAACTTCGCGGGCAACGTTTCTCCCACACCCACCACGACGCAAGACCATTGCGAACTACGAGCTGCACGGTGCTGAAGTACTTCGACAACGCGGCGACGAGCTTTCCGAAGCCACCCTCGGTGGCCACAGCGATGTATCGGTTTATGACCGAGAACGGTGCTCCGGGACGTGGCACATACAGCAGCGCACGCGACGCCGGGCGGTTGATCGTTCAATGCCGCGAACGCATCAACCGCCTGATCAATGGTGCCGAACCGAACAACGTCATCTTTACCCACAACACAACCGATGCGCTGAACCTTGCGATCAAAGGGGTGATGGAGGCGGCACGCCTTGCCTCGCGGACGCGCAAGCTGCACATCGTTTCAACATCGATGGAGCACAACTCCGTTCTGCGGCCTGTGAATGCCCTGATACAGCGCGTCGGCGGAGTGGAATGGACGAAGGTCGATGTCAATCCTTCGACTGGACTTGTGGATCCGAGCGATGTTCGTCGGGCGATTCGCCCTGGTGAAACGGCGCTCGTTGCGGTGAATCATGCCAGCAATGTGACTGGCACCATTCAGCCTGTGGGTGAGGTCGGTCGGTTCTGCCGCGAACTGGATGTGCTCTACCTTGTTGATGGAGCGCAATCGCTCGGTCACACGCTTGTTGATGTCGCCACGATGAACATTGATCTGCTGGCCTTTCCAGGTCACAAGGGTCTTCTCGGCCCGACTGGAACAGGCGGGTTGTATCTGCGCCCAGGGATCGAGCGCCGAGTGGCGACTGTTCGAGAAGGTGGAACCGGCAGCGTGAGCGAGCAGGAGGTTCACCCAACGGCCATGCCGGACCGGTATGAGGCAGGCTCGCACAACACGGTTGGGATTGCAGGGCTTTCCGAGGGGGTCGCATGGTTGCTTGAGCGCGGAGTCGAGCGTGTGCGGGCGCACGAAATCGAGTTGATGCGGCCACTGCTTGAGGCGATTGACCGCGATGAACTCGGAGGCTTTGTTTTACTCGGCTCGCGCCACGCGGCGGATCGTGTCGGCGTATTCAGCTTTACTCACGAATCCATTGAGCCGCAGGAGGCCGCGGTATTGCTTGAAAATGGGTTTGGCATCTTGAGTCGCGCGGGCCTGCATTGTGCGCCGCTCGCCCATCGGGCGTTTGGAACCGCTCCACCGCTCGGGAAGGGGGCGGTGCGGTTGAGCTTCGGGCCGTTTACGACGCTCGAAGATGTGCGGTGTGCGGTCGCCGCGCTCGCCGAGATCGGCGATTCGCAACGAGGACACCCAACCACACAACCTGTTGGGCAGCACGCGGCCAAGCGGTGAGTGATCGGGTGTGGGCTGTGCGCGTTGGTGTGTTGGGCTATGAACTTACCTGAAGATCAGCACGCGCGGCGAGACGAGCAGCACACGCTCGTTGCGTAGCTGCATCAGTGCTGAGATGTTGTCGCGCACGGTTGGCCAGGCCTGTGGACCGACCACCTCACGCAGAAGGCTGATCGCGCCAATCGCGGGCGACATTGCGTTGCCGCCATCAACAGGCGCGGAAGCCATGGACCCGAAGAGACTGCCGAGCAACTGACCGAACCCTGGAGCGGCTGGATAGTCCATGAGATCGAACTCATCGGTCGTAAGGCCGACGCGCTTGGCGAGATCATCAACCGCATCACTCAAGCCGCCAACCTTGTCGATCATCTTGTTGCTGATGGCCACGTTTCCGGTGAAGAGACGGCCCTCGGCGGTCTGGGCAAGTTCGATGCCTGCTCGACCCGCGCTGACACGTCTGGTGAAAAGGTCATAAGTGTCGGTCATACGTTGACGGATGAACAACCGCTCGGCCTCCGACCATGGCTTGGCTGAGCCTAGAACTCCACCCATTGGGCCGCGTGATCGTGAGACGACACGCACCTTGAGTTTCTCATACAAGCCCCCCATCGCGAGCTTGCCCCCCACGACACCGATCGAGCCGACAATGCTCGATGGATTGGCGTAGATCTTCTCTCCAGAGACCGCAATGTAATATCCGCCCGATGCGGCCATGGAACCGATGCTGACCCAGACGGGCTTGGTCTTGCTGAGTCGTGAAAGGCCTTGCCAAATCACTTCGCTGGCGATCGCGGAGCCGCCGGGCGAATCGATTCGCACGATCACACCCTTGATCTTCGGCTCGTCTTCGATCTCCTGAATCGACCTGCGGATGGTGATTGAACCGACCGATGTGCCGCCAAACAAGCCGCCCGACTGCGATTCGCCATCGACGATCGGTCCATCGATATGAAGAATCGCGAGGGTATCGCGGCTTGGGGTGCGGTCTGTGCCGCGCATGAGCTTGCCGAAGATGGCGAACGGGTTTGTGGTATCAAACGGTGATCGATCGGACTCAACTTCAGTCAGGTTGACCCACTCGATCTCGCCGCCTGTAGAGGCCGCGAGGTGCGATTCGAGATCAGGCAGATCCAAGGTTGTATCAATGAGCTTGTGCCGCTTGCCGGTCTCGCCGTCGGCCATGACCGCGCTCTCCATCGCGGCATCAAGCTTGGCATCATCGAGTTTGCGACCGGTCTTGATCTGCGTGCGGATGTTGGCGTAAAGACCATCGAGCAGTTGCGAGATGTTCTGATCCCACTGCGGGCTTGGTCCGTTGCGGGACATCGGTTCGCTCGCGCCCTTGAAATCGCCGACCTGAACAAAGTCGGGCTGAACACCGACCCAGTTGAGCGTATCAGCGAAGTACATTTCCTCGGAGTAAAGCCCCGGCAGCGAGACTCCGCCGCCGGATTGAACGATGACCTCGTCGGCGTGCGAGCCGAGAATCAGTTCGGGGGTTGAGTAGGCATCGGCAAAGAGGTGAACCTTCTTGCCCGCCGCCCGCACGACATCCATCGCCGCGCTCAGCTCTTCGACCTGGGTGGTGGACAACTGTGAATCACGAAGTCGGACGACGACGGCCTCAAGTTCTGCATCTGTCGCAACGTTGCGGAGCGCTTCCACAAGGTCGCGCAGCGTGAGCGTGCCCTCGCGCCCGAAGAGATCCGCAAGGGGTGCGGCCCGATCAGTTGGTGTCTGGTTGATCTCGATCAACCCGACGGTGGTGGTGTCACCCTTGAACAATGCTGCCGATGTGTTGCAGATTGCGGCCGCGCTGAAGATCGTCGCCACACAACTTGTCCGGACAAACTTTCCGATCGACATTGAATGCTCTCCGTGTTGGGAACCACCACTGCATGATGCGCCATCCCGAGTCGTCTTCAAGCGTATGTCTTACCGCGGACCATCGGAACGGGTGCGACCCTTTGCAATACGGTCGTAAGCGATGTTTGCATGATCAGGCGAACCCGAGTTCATCAAGATCCTCCTCGCCGAGCCCAAAGTGGTGACCTATTTCGTGCAGCAGGGTGATGCGTACTTCCTCATAGATCTCCTGCTCGGCCTGAGTATCATCCCACCCACCTTCTAGTTCTGCGACCGCCAGATCAGCAACACCTCGGCGGAAGATGTGAATCTGCTCCGGCCCCCCCATCCCGCCCATTTGAGCCGACCACTCGCCCCAACCGCCTGGATCTTCAACGCTTCGATCCGTGATGGCCACGCCGGAGTGCAGACCGCAGAGGTCGAGGCCATCTTCATCTGGCAGCAGTGTTCCGTCGTTTCTCAACAGTGCGATCAGTTCGGGGGTTGGCTCATCAAGCACAATGACCGGAACCTGATCGAGCAAGGCACGAACATTCGGTGGGAGCGCGCCAATGGCGTCTTCAAGAATCTCGTCGAATCGGTCTCGTTGCGCCGACGTCAGTTCAGGGATCGGATCTTTGTGAGCCATGGCGGGTGAGGATATGGCTGATCACTCGGTACAACACCGCACGCTTCAACCCAAACCACGCTGAACGACTTGACGGATGGTTCGCTTGGGGCTGAGGATCGCTTGCGCGATTCGCACCGCATCAACCACCGCGCCAAACAGGCCCATGGTCAGGAGTGCTGCACCCGTGACCATCAGGATCAACCCCAGCACATGCGTGACACCACCGAACATGCTGGGTGAAACAACCGCCCATCGACCTATGAGCTGACCTGCCGCCAGCACCAGCGCGGCCATCGCCATGGCGAGCATGGTCTGCCGATCAACGCGACCACTTCGCAACAACAGGCTGCGTGCCACCAGCAATCGCACGATGGGGCGGAGCAGGAGCAGGATCGCCGCGACGATGGTGGATGCGGAGACGGTGAGCCATACATCGCGCGTAGCGGGCGACCATGCGTCCAGAAAGCCCGGAAGAATCCCGACGGCGTTGCGATTAGCAATCGCGACGAGGGCGTAACCCAGCGGCAGATAGAGCATCGTTGCCACGATGGCCATGCGAACATGGAGGCGCGGGATTCTGGCGTGCGGCCGGATCAAACCCGCCGCGCCAAGGCCTGATACCCCGACGCTCAGGAGCATGAGCGGTGACAGCGGGAGATCTACGAGCACGTGTGCGCCTGCACCGATGATGGCATGAACAACATATGGCCACCAGAAGAGCAAGGCCGCACCGAGGGCGCCGATCGTCCACGCCATGAGCGACGCGGCCAACAATCGCGGGCGCACGATGGGCTGCAAGATGCTGGCCTGTGGATCGACCACCGAGAGAATCGTGGCCCTGATCGCCGCACCGCACTCCGGGCACAGGCCGCGGATCGAGAGCCCTTTTAGGTTGTATTCGCAGAAGACGCACGGAAGATCGCCGCCGAGTTGACGACCGATGATGGCCGAATCGCTGCGCGATGACGATGACACCGGCGTTGCCGGGAAGATCCGTTCACTGCTCGCACCTGATGGTTGTGTCGAAGACTCCGCGTCCATCAGGCACAGCCTACCCGAGAATGCGTTCATATGCGTCGGTCTCGTCGAACAAGGTGGCGAGATTCGGTCAACATTCGGATGCAGCCGGTCGTATTCGAGCCTCGTATAGTCTCGGTCGTTCCGAAATGAGCTTCACAATGGGCATTTTTGCCCGACAGCCTGGCTGACAGACTTCCCCGTCGGCTGGACTGTTCATACTGACCCACGTACCTCTTTATGCACAACCACATCCAGCGGCTCCGCCAGAACATTTCCGGGGTCTTTCTGGGCAATCCGCGTGCGACTGACCAGGTCATTGTTTGCCTGCTGGCCCGCGGACACATTCTCATTGAGGATGTCCCCGGCGTGGGCAAGACCGTGCTGGCGACATCGTTGGCACGCTCGATCGATTGTACGTTCTCAAGAATCCAGCTCACACCTGATCTGCTTCCATCAGATATTCTCGGCGTCACGATCTACAACCGCGACATGCAGGCCAATGGTTCGTCCGGAGGAAGCTCTGGTGGCTTTGAGTTCAAGAAGGGGCCGATATTTGCCAACATCGTGCTCGCGGATGAGATCAACCGAACTCCGCCGCGCACCCAGACCGCGCTGCTTGAAGCCATGAGCGAGGCGACGGTGACGGTTGATGGACGCGTGTTCGTGCTCGATCGTCCTTTCATGCTCGTGGCAACGCAGAACCCGTTCGACTTTGAGGGCACGTATGCGTTGCCCGAGAATCAGCTCGATCGCTTTTTCATGCGGATCAATCTCGGCTATCCGCGCCCCGCCGACGAGGCTCGCGTGCTGGCACTCCGGCCCGCCGAGCACGCCTTGCACGAACTCAAGCCCGTGCTCCGTGCCGCCGATGTGGTGATGCTTCAGGATCTTGTCGATCAGGTTCGGCTTGACGACTCGCTGATCGAATACATCATCGCCCTCGCCGATGCCACACGTCAGCGAGATGATCTGCACGTCGGACTCTCGCCGCGCGGCTCGCTCGCCCTGGCGCAGGCCGCGCGGGCGACGGCGGTGCTCAACGACCGTGACTACGTGATCCCAGAGGACATCCTCAACAACGTCGGCCCGGTCTGCTCGCACCGAATCATTTCGCGTGCGTATTCAGGCAGTTCAACTCACCATCTCCGCAATGGGAGTGTTCCCTCAGATTCGCCGCAGGGCATTCTGCGCTCGATTCTCGATACCTTGAAGAGCCCCGCCTGAGCAGGCTGCACCTCTGCTGCTTGTTCAATCGCGTCAGGCACTCAGACACCGCCGCACCACACAACACGAGAGCCAACCCACCATGCCCCGACTCATCCGCCTCACCGCAACCGGACCCGTCAAGATTGAGCCGGGGCACGATAAACCCATCTTCGTCTGCGCGTGCGGATTATCCAAATCATTTCCGATCTGCGACGGATCGCACAAAGGCTGCAAGGTGACCGAGCCCGACGCGGCCAGGCTCTACGTTTATGACGCATCCCGGACCTTGATCACCGAAGAGCGTTCAGATGATTCTCCACCCGCGTCGGTTCAACCTTGATGCGTGCTCGAAGTGTCTTCGGCAAGCAAGTCGGCAATCAGCTCGATCGGATGCCGCGCGGCACACCCCACACCATCGTGCAGTTGGTGGCGGCACGAAGTGCCCGGGGCAATCACCACGGCATCGCTCGTCGCATTGCGCACAAGCGGAAAGAGCGACAACTCGCCGATCTTCATTGAGAGATCGAACCGATCCTCGCCATAGCCGAACGATCCGGCCATTCCGCAACAGCCCGTGTCGAGTGTTTGCAGTCGATTGCCGACGAGTCGTCTGAGGACCTTCACACTCAGATCCGTTCCCCAGAGCGACTTTTGATGACAGTGCCCATGCAGCATGACTGGCGGCCCGGGAGTTGCCGCGGCGGCCTCAGCGCGACGGAGTGCCGACTGGTCCGGATGCTCACCCCAATACTTCTCAACAAACTCTTCCGGCAGCATCGCCCGCTCAGCGATGAGCTTGCGCTTCTCAAGCGATGAGTGACAGTTCAGGCTGAGCCAGTCATCTTTGATCGCGCTCAGGCATGATGGTTCGCACACGATCAACACCGAGTCGCGTCCGCCCGCAGCGACGTGCGACCACAACTGCTCGACCGCGGAATCGATATGCGCAATCGCCTGATCCAACATGCCGACGGAAATCATGGATCGTCCGCAGCAGATCCTCTTTGCCTTCGCACCGGCACTTCCCGATGGAACAAGTTTGGGGGAATAGCCAAGCGATTTCAGGGCTCGCCCCGCCGCGAGACCGATGTGGCTCTCGTTGTACGTCGTGAAACAATCGGCGAAGATCGCCGGCCCTTGCGCACGGCTGCCCCGGTCTGACCCAAACTCGCGCTCACACTTGTACAGCGACCGGCTGAACTTCGGCAGCGACCGTTGCGGGTGAATCCGCATCACCCGGTTGATGAACGCGCGGGCAACCGAGGTCGTGTTGAACCAGTTGGCCATTTTCGGTGTCATTGCACCGATTCTGTTGAGCACGCGCACGTGCCCCGTTGCGAATGCCGGGATCGGCACGCGCCCGCTTTCCCTGTATCTTTGTGCGGTGTACTCGGCCTTGAGCTTCGCGATGTCCACATTGCTCGGGCACTCGCTCTTGCACGCCTTGCAACTCAGGCACAGATCAAGCGTCTTGATCGTCTCGGCATCGTTCCAGTTCGGCCCGCCTTCATTCGCGCGGGCTACACCACCCATCGCGCCAAACTGACCAGTCACCGCAAGCCGGAGCGCGTTGCCGCGGCCGCGTGTCGAGTGCCGCTCGTCGAGCGTCGCCTGATACGACGGGCACATCACGCCGCCGCGCTTGCGACAGACACCCGCACCGTTGCACTGCTCGACCGCGTGCGCGAACCCGTCAGAGTCTGAATAGTCAAAGTACGTCGATACCGGTGCGCTCTTGACCTTGCTCTCCACAGACTGGCCGACTTCGGCCGCATCCACGCGCAGATTCTCTGTGATGTTCCCGATCGGTCCGGGCATCACAATGTTGCCCGGGTTCAAGAGTCCCTGCGGATCAAACAGCGCCTTGACTTCTCTGAACGCTTGCATCAGATCTGGTCCGAAAAACCGCTCGATCAGCGGCCCGCGCACTCGACCATCTCCGTGTTCGCCAGACATGATTCCGCCGCAACTCCGGGCCAGATCCGCGACTTCAACCGCGATGGCGAGCATCCGCTCACGATCGGCCGGATCGTGCAGATCGATCATCGGTCTCACATGCAGTACCCCGACGCTCGCGTGCGCCCAGTACGCGGCCCGCGTGCCGTGCTTCGCAACGATCTTCTTAAACTCGCGCACAAACTCGCCGAGTCGTTCGACCGGCACCGCGTTATCTTCGACAAACGTGATCGGCTTTCTTGCGCCCGGCAACCCGTGCAAGAGCGGCTCGCCCGCTCTGCGAAGTGCCCACGCCTTCATCATTGCGCCGGTATCGGTATACGCGGCCACACCGTTCGGCAAGACACCACTTGTTAACGAGATCAGCCCGCGTATTGCGGCAAAGCCCGCTTCCACATCTTCTGCACCCCCAGCAAATCCAAAGAACTCAACATAGAGCGCCGCCTTCGGCTCGCCCCGCGCCGCATCGGCACCGGGGAGCAGTTCGACATACTTACGAACCTCTGAGTTCCCTCGTGCGGCATCCAGCACCACATCATCGAGCAGTTCAACCGCGGTCAGCCCGCGCGGCACACCGACATGAAGTATCGGTGCCGTGGCCGCGATGGCATCTTCAAGCGTTGCAAAGCTGATGACCATCAGTCCTTTGGCGCGCGGCACCGGGTGCAGCTTGAGCACCGCGCCGAGTGTTACCGCCAGTGTTCCCTCACTCCCACACAATAACTTGGCGAGGTCAACCGTCTCGCCCGTCGCGCCCGCATCGGCTTGGTCAAGAATCATGTCAAGCCCATAGCCCGCGTTGCGTCTGATGGTCTTCGGGAACCGCTCGCGAATCTGCGCGGCATGTTCACGAACGACTCGCAGCACACCCTCACCAAGTCGCTTGGCGACTTCACTGGTGCGCCCCGCATTCGGCCCGAGCCATACCCGCTCGCCCGACCCAAGACACACTTCAAGTCGCTCAATGTTCTCGCTCGTGCGACCATACCTTATCGACCGCGCACCGGCCGCGTTGTTGCCAATGCACCCGCCTATCGCCGCCTGCCGCGTTGTCGCCGGATCGGGCGCGAAGAAGAGCCCCGCACCGCGCTTCGACAACTGGTCGTTCAGCTCGTCAACACCGATCCCCGGCTCAACCTCGCACGTTCGCGCTTCGACATTCACGCTGCGTATCGCGCGACACCGGGGAGTCAAATCGATCACCACCGCGTGGTTCGTACACTGGCCGGCAAGACTTGTCCCGCCGCCGCGCGGCAACATCGCCACGCCGCGTGCGGCCCCCCACTTCACCACTCGCTCAGCCGCATCAATACTGCCCGGCACCACCACACCGATTGGTTCGACCTGATAGAGCGAGGCATCGGTCGAGTACAACAGCCGGTCGTGCTGTCCGAATCGCACCTCGCTACTTTCGGCCGACCCATCAGCTCCGCACAACTGCACGAGTTCCGCGGCCAGCACCGCGCGTTCAGCATCGCCGATCGGCCCGCGAGAGCCTGAAGATCCCTCCGCTCTGCTGCTCGGTTTGCGAATATTGTTGAGCACCGTGAGTTGAGCCATAAGTCTCCGCTACCTCTGAGGCCGACACTATTCGTTCGTCTCCCGTACTGTCTGATTCCGAGAACTCTCGGCAAACCATGGTAGGGTCACGTTTGTACTCGTTTCCCGGAGACAATTGGATTCGACCGGCCATCACTTCTTGTTCGAGAGTCCGCTTTTGCCCGTTTATTGCGGCCGCATTTGCCAAGCCGATCAACAGTAGACTGATCGGATACTTTGCCAACCTGATGCCGCGTGGCGAATCACCCACCCGAGCATCTCAACGGAGACTCCACATGCCCAGCCTCACGATGCGCCAATCGCCACGCTCAACACTGCTCGCCCTCCGATTCGTAGCCGGGCTTGCCCTGCCGCTCTCGCTCATGCTCGTGGCGACGGTCCCGACGATCGCCTCCGCGCAAGTCTCGGCAGCGGCCGCTTTGGCCGCCAAGCCCGATACCAACGAAGATCAGGTTCCGGTTCGCAAGATCACACTCTATCGATCGGGTGTCGGCTACTTCGAGCGCAGCGGTAACGTCAGCGACAACGCGCAGATTCAGTTGCGCTTCAAGACCGGACAGATTAACGACATCCTCAAAACCATGATCATGCTCGACCTTGATGGCGGCCGGATCGATTCGGTCTCATACGGTTCAAAGGAGCCGCTCTCCAAACGCCTCGCCTCATTCGGCATCAACATCGCCGACAACCCGACCTCCGCCGACATTCTCCAGCGACTTCGCGGCACATCCGTCAAGCTCATAACCAACGACGGCGAGCCCTCGGGCATCATCATGAATGTTGAGAAACGGTCCACCGTCTTTCAGCCACCCACCGGTGCCGGTGGCGGCCAGAGCGCGGCCGTGTTTGAGCTGCCCTGGATCAACCTGCTGACCGACAAAGGCGTTCGCTCCTTCGATCTTACGAAGGTCAGCGGCTTCGAGATTCTCGACAAAGAGCTTGCCAGCGAGTTGGATAAAGCGCTCTCTACGCTCGCCGAGTATCGCGCCGACACCACGAAAACCGTCGATCTGCGCTTCGCCGGGACCGGCAGTCGGCGCGTGGTTGTGGGCTATGTTCACGAGACACCCGTGTGGAAGACGAGCTACCGACTTGTGCTCCCCGATGCTGATCCACCGAAGTCGGAAGCAACAGGTGGCAAGGGCAAGGGCGAGCTTGTCATCCAGGGTTGGGCGATTGTTGAAAACACGACCGATCAGGATTGGAACGGTGTTCGACTCTCACTGGTCTCCGGACGACCAGTCTCGTTTCAGATGGACCTCTACGAACCGTTGTTCACCTTCCGACCGACCGTGCCGGTCCCAACCATTCCGGGCGTGATGCCCAGGGCGTATGCGGAAGGCATGGACCTTTACTTCGGAGATGCGCTTGATAAGCAGGCGACGGCCGTCATGGAACGCGCAGAGCTGAATGATCCAGCAAAGGCAGATCGGCGACAAATGTTTAGGTCCAAAGCAGCGCCCGAATCTCCTGCTCCGAGCAGAATGGCGGGTGCGAGCGGTGGGCAGAGCCCGTTCTCTGACGCCGCAATGTCTGAACCCGACCTCGACGGCGAGGCACTCGTCAACTACGGCGCACAAAGCCAGGCCACCGCCACCGAAGTGGGTGAAGTCTTTCAATACCAGGTCGAAGCCCCCGTCACCGTCGAGCGTCAGCGCTCGGCCATGATCCCCATCCTCGCCTCAAACATCACCGGCCGGCGCGTCAGCATCTATAGCCTCGGCGACCCCACCGGCCACCCCATGCGCGGCGTCGAAGTTGTCAACGAGACCAATCTTCAACTCCTGCCCGGCCCCATCGCCGTCTTCGATGGTGCCGCGTATGCGGGCGATGCGCAGATCAATCACATCGCCAAGGGCGACAAGCGTCTGCTCTCCTACTCGCTTGATCTTGATGTCAATGTGCTCACCAAGCCGCAGAGCGATTCGACCGTGCGCAAGCTCAAGATTGTCGATGGCGCGATGATTCAAACAGTCTCAACCACCAACAGCATGTCCTACGCGTTTGACAACAAAGACTCCAAGCGCGCCCGCACCATCATCGTCGAGCACCCCCGCATCGAAGGCTGGACACTCAAGGAACCTGCCAAGTCTCTTGAAGAGACCAAGGGCCAGTATCGCTTCGAGGTTGAGATCGAGCCCGCCAAGACCAAGACCTTCAGCGTCGTGCAGGAGCGAACCGAGAGCCAGGCGATCGCCGTCACATCCTTTGACATGGAAACACTCCTCCGCTTCCACAAAGATGGCAAGCTCTCCAACGCCGTGCTCAAAGCTGTTCAAGATGTCGCGACCAAGCAGAGCGGCATCAACACCGCCGAGCGCGAGATCGCCGAGCTTGATCGTCAGAAGTCCGAGATCGATGCTGAGCAGTCACGCATCCGCGAAAACATGGGAAAGATCGACCGTGCCAGCCAGCTCTACACCCGCTACATGACCAAGCTGGGCGATCAGGAGAACTCGCTCGAAGACCTGCGCGAACGCCGCAAGACCGCGCAGACCAGGCTCGAAGGCCTGCGGGTCGAGCTCAACAACTTCCTGCGAAACCTCAACGCCGAATGAGCACCGCTTCAGATGATCGGATCTTGCCCGCGCGGGTCGTCGTCCCAGGCGACCCGGTTTCGCACACCCATCGGCGTATATGTCGTCATCACCTCGATCGGCGGCGTATAGATGTGGAGCGTGATCAGTTCTCTGCCCGGTGATTGCGTGTTGGCCACCTGATGAACATCATCATCCTCCGCCGCGCAGACATACGCAGTCGGCATCTCGACCACGTTCGTCGGACAGACAAGGCCCGATTCGGTCACGCGGTAGCGGATCTCGGTACCCACACCGTGGATCAGCTTGAACGCGCAGCTGCACCCCGCGTGGTCGTGGATCGGCGTGCAATCGCCGCTCCGCCAGCAGAGCGCAAGCAACTCAAACCACCGTGATCGCCTGATTGTGTTGCGGCGGTATCCGCGCGTACCAAACTGGCACCACGGCTCGACATCCGCGCGCGTCGTCCGCAGCCCGCTCAGCAGCCGCGACAACTCGGCGAGTTCCGCCCGTGCGGTGAGTCCATCGAGATAGTCCGTGAGTTCGCGCAGCGACTCCGGAATCACCACCTCGTGTGTCCGTGCGCTGTTGGGTGATGTGCCACTGGTCGTCATTGAAGTTCTCCCACGCTCATCACCCGCATCCATGACGCACCCTGAAACCGAACACACAACGTAACCCTGACCCGCACCCCCCCAGCCCCGCGCCCCCCGCGATCTATCACGGCAAGCCCAGTTCCTCTATCCTACCAGTCCGTTGACCCCGACGCCGGGTTCGGTTGGCAACTTTGCCCTGCTCTCCAGATCCCGATATGACCGATCCTCGCCGCCATTCACTCCCCGCGCTCACACCGATTGCCAGCGAAACCGCCACGCCGATGTCGATCGATGACCTTAACCGCTCCGCGCCGAATGCGGGACATTCCTTCAAATCCCTCCTCCTCGTTCTCGCCATCTTGGCGGCATCATCGCCTTGGATCAGCCCACCGATCGCCCTCACGATGGGTATCGCGATCGCTCTTGCTGGATGGGCCGCCTTTCCAACCCAGACCCGCAAGTGGTCCAGGCTTCTCATCCAGGCTGGCGTAGTGCTCCTCGGGTTTCGGATGGATCTGCACCAGATCGTTGCGGCTGGCACGGTCGGTGTCGGCTTTGCGGTCGGAACGATCCTTTTGACCTTCGCCGCCGGCGCGCTGCTGGCGCATCTGCTCGGCATTGATCGCAAAGTCGCTACGCTCATCTCAAGCGGAACGGCAGTTTGCGGCGGCTCCGCCATCGCCGCCACAGGCTCGGTCATCTTTGCAAGCGAAACACAGATGGCCGTCGCCATGGGCTGCGTATTCATTCTCAACTCGATCGGCCTCTACATATTTCCAACGCTCGGTCACGCGCTGCAACTTTCCGGCGAGCAGTTCGGCACCTGGGCCGCCGTCGCGATACACGACATCTCCTCGGTTGTCGGTTCGGCGGCGGTCTTTGATCAGCTCGAAGACACGAACGGTGTTGCGCTCGAAACCGCAACCGCTGTAAAGCTGACGCGCACACTCTGGATCGTCCCCGTCGCGCTCCTCTGCGGGTGGTGGCATCAACGCGCTGATGCGCGAATCGTCGGCGCATCCAAGACCCGCAAAGCACCACCGATGCCATGGTTCATCGGTCTGTTTCTGCTCGCCGCCACCGCTCGTTCGGTCGTACCCGCCGTCATCGAACTTGCCCCGCACATCGAGTTGGTGGCGAAGAAGCTGCTGACGATCGCGCTCCTCTTCATCGGGCTGGGCATGTCAACGCAGGCCATCGCGGCTGTTGGTTGGCGCGCCATGGTGCTGGCGATCGCGCTCTGGTTCACCATCAGCACGGTCGCGCTCGTGGTGGTCGTCCGCACCATCCCCTGATCAATCGACCATTTGAACGCGCCACTGCGACTTCATTTGGGGAACTTAAATGCCGATACCACTCGTTCGTCTGTGCAAGATGAGCTCGATGCGTCATGGCTTCTTCCAGAGATCATCTTCAGGATATTGTCCTCAAAGCACTTGCGCTCCCACTACAAGCGCAGGACGACTTCCTTGTCGCCCGCCTGAAAGACGAGCCGAACGTGCTGGTCGCTGCACGCGCATTGCTTACATCGCAGAGCACACAGACGCTCGTCGGCACACCTGCACCGCGACAGTCCACTCCACCCAAACCAGACTCGCGCGGCACGCCCATGCAGCTTGGCTCATACCGCATACTCGACACACTCGGCGAAGGTGGGATGGGCGTTGTCTATCTTGCCGAGCAGGACCGACCGCGCCGCACAGTTGCGCTGAAGGTCATCAGACCTGGGCTGCTCGCACCGCGTGTCCTCCGTCGCTTCGAGGTCGAGACACAAACCCTCGCGCGGCTGCAACACCCCAACATCGCGCAGGTCTTCGACGCCGGCTCGCTCAACGATGATCGATCCGGCATATTCCAACCGTACTTCGCCATGGAGCACATCCTTGGTCTATCGCTCAATGACTATGCATCAGCGAACAAGTCGGGATTGGACGCAAGAATCAAGCTGTTCCTGAGAGTCTGTGATGCCGTGCAGCACGCGCACCTTCGCGGTGTGATTCATTGAGATCTCAAATCATCGAACATTCTGGTCACAACCGAGGGCGAACCGAAGATTCTTGGCTTCGGCGTGGCCAAGCTCTCCGATGCCGAGGGAAACAGCGCTGTGACGCTCCGCACCGATGCCGGCCAGATCGTGGGCACAGTTCCTTACATGAGCCCCGAGCAGATCGCTGGTCAACCTGATGATGTGGACTCGCGCTCCGATGTTTACACCCTTGGTGTCGTGCTTTTCGAGTTGCTCACGGGTCGGCTGCCTCACGCCGTCGTCGGTCGAACCCTCGTCGAAGCCTCGATCATCATCGCGCAACAGAATGCCCCGCGACTCGGCAGTGTGAACACGGAGTTCCGCGGTGATCTCGAGGTCATTGTCGAGAAGCCCATGGTCAAAGAGCGCGAGAGAAGATACCAATCGCCCGCCGACTTCGCGGCTGATCTTCGCCGATTCCTCAACAACGAACCGATCCTCGCGCGTCCCTCCAGCACGATTTACCATCTTCGCAAGTTTGCCCGGCGCAATCGCCCCGTCGTTGCGGCCGCAGCGGTTGCCGCGGTCATGCTGGTTGCCGGTATCATGGGCGTGTCATGGCAGGCTATCGAAGCGACCCGTGGCCGCAACCTTGCCGACCGCATGCGTCTTGCTGCCGACGAGGCCAAGGCCAAGGCCGTTCAA
>JBBSBC010000022.1:0-27350 GCA_038251595.1 Phycisphaerales bacterium
GGTTCCGTCTGCATCGATGTGTCAGTCACCGGCCCCGATCCAGTCTCACTCGCTCAGCACGCCGTGTCACTGATCCTCGCGCAAGCCCAACACGCCAGAGTCACTGCCCATGCAGCTGCTCACGGTGCTCGAACACGCGGGCATGTCGCGCTTGTCGGCGCTGGTCCCGGCGATCCCGGTTTGATGACCATCCGCGGCATGCAACTCCTACGGCTCGCCGATGTCGTGATCTACGACCGACTCATCGATCACTCTCTGCTCGACGAAGCACCACACCATGCCGAACGTATAGACGCGGGCAAGTCTCCTGGTCACCACACACTCACTCAGGAGCAGATCAACGCGCTCATCATCATGCACGCACAGACCGGCAAGCGCGTGGTTCGACTCAAAGGTGGCGATCCTTATATCTTTGGTCGCGGGTACGAAGAAGCCCGAGAGTGCAGAGCCGCCGGCATCACATGCGAAGTTGTCTCAGGCGTAACCAGCGCCATCGCCGGACCCGCCGCCGCGGGCATTCCCGTCACGGCACGCGGAATCGCTCGAACACTCGCCATCGTCACTCCACAGGCAGAAAGCGGCGCTTCGCCGCCACCACTCGATTACGAAGCTCTTTCGCGCATCGACACCGTCGTCCTGCTGATGGCGCGTGGAATGCTCGCGGAGATCGTCGAGGGCTTCCTGAACGCAGGCCGCTCTCCGCTAACTCCGGCCGCAGTTGTGCAAGATGGCACGCTCCCCACCCAGCGACAGGTCACCGGAACTCTCGAGAACATCGTCGATCTTGCCGACGATGCAGATGTTCGTGCTCCCGCCGTTGTGATCATCGGTGCGAGTGTTGGCTTACAGCCGCTCCTCATCAACACTTCCAATGGTCGCCTTCAGGGCAAACGCATCGTCGTGACACGTCCCGTCTCGGCCTCGCCAGACCTCATTTCCGCGCTCCGTGCCGAAGGTGCGTCAGTCGTTAACTGCCCATTGATCCAGATTGCGTACCGAACTCCCGAGAGCCTCTCGATCCTGCACCGTCCGCACGCATGGACAGTTTTTACATCACTTCACGCCGTGCGAGGATTTTGGAAGCTCCTCCAGAGTCTCGGTCTCGATGCACGCGCACTTGCCACTTCGCGAATCGCTGCGGTCGGCCCAAAGACCGCCGATGAACTTCGAGCCATCGGCCTCACCGCCGACCTCGTTCCTCAGGTTCATCGCGCTTCCGCACTCATTGATTCCTTGTCCGCTCTTCCCGGTGCGCATGGGCAAAGCGTCCTATTCCCCTGCGGTACACTCGCCCGCGATGAGCTGCGCGCCGGTCTTCGCGCTCGCGGCATGGTGGTTGACGAACTGGTCGTCTACGAAACTCTTGCGGCGTCCCCTTCACCACAGATCCTTGCCGATATCAGGAAGGGTCCGACAGTCGATGCGATCATGCTCTATTGCCCATCCGGAGCCCAGAGCGCTGCCAGCACTGGTCTGCTCTCGAACCACACACCGATCGCGTGCATCGGCCCAACAACCGCCAACACAGTTCGTGACCTTGGATTTACTCCTTCGATTATTGCGGACGTTCACACGGATGATGGCCTGCTCGATGCGATGGTTGAGTACTTCGAGAACCAGCACGCACCGCAGGAAGCCACCGCATGATCACAAGCGACACGCAATCTGTCCGCTCGCTCTCACGGTTCCGCCGCACACCCGCACTTCGCGCGCTGCGCCGAGAGACATTTCTGTCCCCATCCGACTTCATCCAGCCACTCTTCATCGTCGAAGATCCACAGCACGCAGGACCAATCTCGTCACTCCCCGGTGTCTCACGCCTCGCACTCACTGAGCTTGATGGCGCTATCGATCAGATCGTTGCCGCAGGCATACGCGGCGTACTTCTCTTTGGCATTCCAGCGGCCAAGGATGACGATGGCCTTCACGCCGCCGCGCCCGATGGCATCATCCCCCGTGCCGTACGCATCATCAAAGTCCGTGATCCGGGCCTGGCCGTGATGACCGATGTCTGCCTCTGCCAATACACCCCGCACGGGCACTGCGGCATTCTCGACAGCGACCACAACATCAATGAACGCACGCTCGATGTGCTGGCCCGGATTGCCTGCGCCCATGCTGCGGCAGGTTCCGATGTCGTTGCCCCGAGCGGAATGCTGGATGGTTCGGTTGCTCGTATTCGAGCTAGCCTTGACTCCGCTGGTTATAATATTACGGCTGTTCTATCATACGCGGTGAAGTATGCCTCGGCGTTCTATGGTCCGTTTCGTGAAGCCGCTCGCTCTTCGCCTGGCTTCGGCGACCGCCGCTCGCACCAGCTCGACCCTGCCAACGCTCGCGAGGCACAAGCCGAAGCAACTCAGGACCTTGCTGAGGGTGCCGATGCAGTCATCGTCAAGCCCGCCGGCCCCTCACTCGACATCATCGCGCACCTCCGGCTCGCGCTCCCAACAGCCCACATTGCCGCGTACCAGGTCAGCGGCGAGTACGCCATGATCGCCGCGGCCGCAGAGCGGGGATGGATCGATGAACGCGCCGCCATCATGGAATCGCTCATCACCATTAAACGCGCTGGAGCCGGGATGATCATCACATATTCAGCCATTCGTGCCGCACGCTGGGCCACAGAAGAGTGGGGAACTCGCCCATGAGCCGTTCCGCAGCGGAGTTTCGCCGCGCCAAGCTCGTTCTTCCGGGAGGTGTCAACTCACCCGTCCGTGCGTTCAAAGCCGTTGGCGGTAGCCCTCGTGTCATTCAGCGCGCTTCTGGCTGCACGCTCTTTGATGTTGATGGTCGTGCATACACCGACTACATCGGTTCATGGGGCGCGATGATTGTCGGTCACGCGCACCCCGTCGTTGTTGAAGCGGTGACCCGCACCGCTCGTGATGGACTGAGCTTCGGGACTTCAACCGCGCTCGAGACCGATCTCGCTGAAGAGGTCATTCGACGAATGCCATCCATCGAGCGCGTTCGTCTCGTCAACTCCGGTACTGAGGCGGTGATGAGCGCACTCCGGGTTGCACGCGCCGCAACCGGCCGATCAAAGGTCATCAAGTTTGCAGGCTGCTATCACGGACACAGCGACGGGCTCCTTGTTCGTGCCGGATCTGGTCCAGCAACACTCGGATTGCCGGATTCTCCGGGTGTCACACGCGCCGTAGCCGGTGATACACTCATTGCTGACTTCAACGATAGCGACTCTGTCCGCGAACACTTCACGATCTGCGGCGACGATATCGCGGCGATACTCGTCGAGCCCGTTGCAGGTAACATGGGTGTGGTACCACCTTCGAGTGTCTTTCTGCAGGAGCTTCGGAAACTCGCTGATACATACGGCGCGATCCTCATCTTCGATGAAGTCATGACCGGTTTCCGCGTTGCACGCGGCGGAGCGCAATCACTCTCTGGTGTTCGTCCCGACCTCACCACGATCGGAAAGGTGATTGGCGGCGGCCTTCCCGTCGGAGCCTATGGAGGTCGAAAGGCACTCATGGAACTCGTCGCACCGCTTGGTCCAGTCTATCAGGCGGGTACATTCTCCGGCAATCCTGTCACGATGGCGGCGGGGCTGGCGACGCTCTCGCTTCTCGATCAGAACGCATACGCACGTCTCGAAGCAGCTTCGGCGAGGCTCGCTCATGGGCTAAGCGAGGCTCTCAGTTCAAATGACCAGCCGGGTGTTGTGCAGCGCGTCGGTTCAATGCTCACACTCTTCTTTGGTACCGACCGTGTAGACAACATGAAGCACGCTACTCAAGCAGCGCACGATACATTCGCCCGGTTCTTCAACGGCCTTCTCGACCGTGGCTATCACCTGCCACCGAGCGGCTACGAGCCATGGTTTGTCTCACTGGCACACACCGACTCGGTGATCGATCAGACCATCAGCACGGCGAGCGTTGTACTGAGAGAGCTGGAGGCAGCAGCTTCGCCAATTGGTTGTTGACGCTCTCCAATCGCTTTCATGATTCTATAGTAACAATGTTTGCATATTCATTAATAACGGATCTAACCTATGACATCTACCCTTGTTTATTTATTGCTTACTTTGAGCGCTCTGGTTGCTGCTCTTCCGACGCCCATCGTGCATGCTGGTCCTCCCAAGACCATTCTTAACGTGTCTTTTGATCCAACACGCGAGCTCTTCGACAAGATCAATCCGGCCTTTGAGAAGTACTGGCAAACCAAGTCCGGTCAGAGTATCGACATCAAGCAATCGCACGGCGGGTCGGGCAAGCAGGCAAGGTCCGTGGTTGATGGGCTGGAAGCCGACGTCGTGACCCTTGCACTTGCGCACGACATCGATGCGCTCGCGCAGAATGGTCTGCTCGTTCCGGCCGATTGGCAGAAGCAACTGCCAAACAACAGCTCCCCATTCACTTCGACCATTGTCTTCCTCGTCCGCAAGGGCAATCCCAAGGCGATTGCGGATTGGAACGATCTCGTCAAGCCTGGTGTTCAGGTTGTTTCGCCGAATCCCAAGACATCCGGTGGAGCCCGATGGAACTACCTCGCGGCGTGGGGATACGCACTGCGCATCAACAAGAATGACGAGGCAAAGGCACAGGAGTTTGTCTCATCACTCTTTAAGAATGTCGCCGTTCTTGATACAGGAGCCCGCGGTTCGACAAACACGTTTGTTCAGCGCTCAGTTGGTGATGTTCTTGTCGGTTGGGAAAGCGACGCGCTCCTGGTGCGCAAAGAGTTTGAGGCAAAGCAGTTCGAGCTCGTCTATCCATCCGTAACCATCAAGGCTGAGCCTCCGGTTGCGGTCGTTGAGAAGGTCGTCGCCAAGCGTGGTTCTGGAGCTGTAGCCAAGGCGTATCTTGAGTTTCTCTACACCGAGGAAGCGCAGGAGATCGTCGCCGCCAACTACTTCCGTCCGTTCAACGAGGCCGTCTCCAAGAAGTATGCATCCACATTCAGAGAGATTCCGCAGTTTACGGTCGATGAACTCTTTGACGGGTGGACATCTGCACACGCCAAACACTTTACCGAGGGTGGCACGTTCGATGTCATCCAAGCCAGACTTTCGGATGCGAAACGATAATGCGCACGAGTCGCACGAACATTCTCCCAGGTTTCGGGCTGGCGACGGGGTACGCAATCACGTACCTCGGTCTTCTCGTTCTGATTCCACTTGCCGCTGTCGTGGCGATGGCCTCGAGCAGGGGGCTCGACGGCTTGTGGGAGTCCATGACCAACCGCAGATCGCTCACCGCGTATCGACTCAGTGTCTTCAGCGCGCTCGCGGCCGCGACGGTGAATGCTTTTTTTGGAGTGGTTATTGCGTGGGTCATTGTGCGATATCGGTTTCCGGGGAGGAAGATCGTTGATGCCTTGATCGACCTCCCTCTTGCGCTCCCCACGGCCGTGGCGGGCATCGCACTCACGGCGGTCTACTCGAAGGAAGCGTGGCTTGGTTCACTTCTTGATCGGATGGGTATCACCGTCGCGTACACGAATCTCGGTGTTGCGGTTGCGATGGTGCTCGTCAGTTTACCGTTCACAGTGCGCACCGTTCAACCCGTCATCGAGGATCTTGATCAGGAAATCGAAGAGGCGGCGGCCTCGCTTGGTGCGACATCCGGCACAACTTTCAGGCGTGTCATCTTTCCCGCATTGTTGCCCGCGTTGCTCACGGGCTTTGCACTCTCATTTGCGAAATCTGTCGGCGAGTATGGCTCCATCATCTTTATCTCGAGCAACATTCCGGGCAGCACCGAGATCGCCCCTCTGCTCATCATGACCCGGTTGGAAGAGTTCAACTATCCCGGTGCAGCTGGAGTAGCTGTGGGTCTACTTATTCTCTCTCTGTCACTCCTGCTCGTCGTGAACACCCTTCAGGCATGGATGCGTCGCGGTGCGCGTGCATGAACAACGTCTTTGGACAACCTTGACATGACTGTCGCGACTACACAACACGAGTCATCGCTTGCACGGCCTTCGCCATCGGGTGACCAACGCGCTATCGGTGGCGCACCCTGGGTTGTTCGTTGCCTGCTGATCAGCGTAGCGGTGGTCTTTCTGAGTATCATGATTGTGCTCCCGCTCGCGGCGGTTTTGTTTGAAGCGTTCAGGTCCGGGCTGCCAACATTCATTCGCGCCCTGCGAAGTCCGGATGCGGTTGCCGCAGTCCGTCTCACCGCGATCACAACGGCGATTGTGCTCCCGCTCAATGTTCTGTTTGGTGTGGCCGCCGCGTGGTCGATCGCCAAGTTCGAGTGGCGCGGCAAGACAATATTCACAACGCTGATTGATCTTCCGTTCACGGTTTCACCGGTAATTGCCGGGATGTCGTTCGTGCTCTTGTTCGGTGCGCGTGGATGGTTCGGCCCCTGGCTAGCCTCGATGGACATCAAGATCATTTTCGCGCTTCCCGGGATCGTTCTCGCAACAGCGTTCGTCACTGTTCCCTTTGTAGCGAGAGAGCTGATCCCGCTCATGGAGTCCCAGACGGGGCAGGAGGAGGAGGCCGCGCTCTCGCTGGGCGCTTCCGGGTGGAGCACGTTCTTCCGCATAACTCTGCCAAACATCAAGTGGGGCTTGATCTACGGGTGCATTCTGTGCGCGGCACGATCGATCGGTGAGTTTGGCGCGGTCTCGGTTGTGTCCGGTCATATTGGTGGGCAGACCGAGACGGTTCCGCTGCACGTAGAAACGCTATTCGGCGAATACAAGTTCGGTGCAGCGGCGTCCCTTTCGACGCTTCTCATCGCGTTCACGTTGTTTACCGTGGTGATTCGCCACCTTCTTCAATCCCGAAAGCTTCTTGCCCGTTCCGGCCATATCTGATCGAGCAAACCCGAATGTCCATCGAAGTCCACAATATCCGCAAACGCTTTGGCAGCTTCGTCGCGCTCGATGATGTGAGCCTGCGCGTGAATACCGGCGAACTAACCGCCATTCTCGGTCCGTCGGGATCGGGAAAGACTTCGCTCCTTCGGGTCATGGCCGGGCTTGAGACGGCCGACTCGGGGAGTGTGCATTTCTTTGAGAAGGATGTAACCGGCCGGCATGTGCGTGAGCGCGGTGTGGGATTTGTCTTTCAGCACTACGCGTTGTTCAAGCACATGTCGGTGTTCGATAACGTCGCCTTTGGGCTTACGGTAAGGCCGCGAAAGCTGCGACCGAATCGCGCGGAGATCAAGAGGCGGGTTGACGAGCTGCTGGACCTTGTGCAGATGACGAACTATGCAGCCCAGCAACCTTCCCAGCTTTCTGGCGGTCAGAGACAGCGCATTGCGCTTGCGCGTGCGCTCGCGCTCGAACCGAAGGTGCTGCTGCTTGATGAACCCTTCGGCGCGCTGGACGCGAAGGTGCGGGCCGAACTGAGGCGGTGGCTCCGAAGGCTGCACGATCAGGTTCACGTTACAAGTGTCTTTGTGACGCATGATCAGGAGGAAGCTCTCGAAGTCGCTGATCGTGTGGTTGTCCTGAACCAGGGGCGCGTCGAGCAGATTGGTCCGCCGGGCGAGGTATACCACTCTCCGGCCAACGCGTTTGTGTGTACCTTCCTTGGGCGAGTGAATATTTTCAACGGTCGTCGCCTCCCGACGCTGCCATCGGCCGTGGATGCTGATGGCGCACCGGTTTATTATGTTCGTCCGCATGAGATGGATCTCACCGCCGACCCGGCACTCGCAGGAGATTCGCATATTTCGGGCACCGTCACGCATGTCAATGCTGCGGGTCCGGTCGTTCGTGTTGAGTTGCAGACCATCGATAAGCAACACCTGATCATCGATGTGTCGCATGATCACTTCCGCAACTCACGCGTGACGCGTGGGGATACGGTCTTCGCAGCTCCCAAGGATCACCGCGTCTTTGAGGATGGCGCTGGTATCTGAGGATGGCCATGCTCGCTCGTTGCGCGAATGTTTGGCCATGATGGTTCGATGGTGGCATTCAGGATCTGGCTCATCGGCAGGTTGGGCATGAGATAACAGCGTTGGGCGATCTTTCGATGGAGGGGTTGCGTTTGAGACTTTCATGACTTCGAGAGACATGGCCCTTCGCCCGGCCCCTTCCTTCTGGGAGGGGTATGAGACAGGCTTGTGACGCGTGTTACTTCGAGCTTCTTAGAGGATGAAGGTTGAGCTTCTTTCGCTCGGCGTTCCATCGAACCATGGCGTGTGGGTGCTCGGCCACGAGTTTGATAAGCTGGCTTGCGGAACATTCCAATCGGACGGACGCTTTCTTGGCATCCCATGCTGATGAGGCGATCACGTCGAGGGCTTCTGCAAGAAGTGCGGGGTAGTCGTGATGATCGGGGTTAATGGAGAGGTGACCGGTGCCCCCACCGCGAAATCGACCGAGAGGTGATTGGCCACCCTCGTGACCGCGGGCGGGTGATTGGCGGCGTGACTTCCAGAGGTCAGACCCGATATCTCCGTCGGGCACGGGAATGCGGACATCGATCGCGAGTTGGAGTCGAAGGCGTTTGAGCGCGACCTGTCTGTTTTCGGCCTGGCTTCGGCGCTCACCCGCGTGCGCCTCTATCGCCGTTGGTGTGTGCTTGAGCTTCACGAGCGTCTGCACCTTGTTGCGATGCTGTCCGCCCGGACCCGATGAGCGTCCGAAGCCGATCTCGCAATCGGCGAGTAAGGCGTCATCGCTCTGGCAGGACGGGTGGGGATAGGTCAATGCGGACTCCCGATGGTCGAGCCATCACTTCATGGCGGTTGAGATCGGCGTGGCCGTCATGGTCAATGGATCGCTGGTCCACGCACGTTCATTCAGGACCGCCAATCCGAGTGCGCCGATCATCGCGGCATTGTCGAGACAATACTCCATTCTGGGAAGCCGGACTGCAATCTTTCGCGTATCTTCCAAGAGCTTGAGTTGTTCTCGAAGGTGTGAGTTTGCGCTCACACCGCCGCCAACCACGAGCGATTGAATCTGGGAATGCTGATCGAAGGCTCTGCCGAGTTTGAGCACGATGGTTGCAACGGCGGCCTGTTGGAAGGTTGCGGCGACATCGGCGGCGGACAGCTTTGGCGGCTGCAGCTCGCCGCGTGTTTCGCGCTTGGTGCGTATGCGTTCGCTTTCCGGAACACCTTTGAATGCGTAGACGGCGGCGGTCTTCAGGCCTGAAAATGAGAAGTCGAGACTATCGGGTGCGATGCGTGCAAGCGGGAAGCCCGGCTTGGCGATCAAACCACCGCCTTCTCTGGCAAGGTAATCGAGATTCGGACCGCCGGGGAAGGGGAGCCCGAGGATGCTCGCGACCTTGTCGTAGGCTTCGCCAATCGCATCGTCGATGGTTGCGCCGATCCGCGTTTGTCGCGTGAAGGAATCGCAGAGGTATATCGAAGTGTGCCCACCGCTGATGACGAGGCCGAGCGCGGGAAACGTTAACGGCGGAGGCTCGCTTCCTGCGGGACCGATGCACCCGCCGATGAGGTGCGATTGAACGTGGTCCACACCAACAACAGGAATGTTGAGCGACCAGGCGAGCGCTTTGGCTGCGGCGACACCCACGAGCAGAGAGCCGATCAGCCCCGGTCGGTTGCCGACCACGACGGCGTCCAGATCGGTGAGTGCGATGCCCGCCTCGGCAATGGCGCGGCGCACAACTGGCAGAATGCGCTCGGCATGAGCGCGGCTGGCGATCTCGGGAACTACGCCGCGATATTCCGCGTGCAGATCGTATTGAGAAGCAATCACATTGGAGAAGACGGTACAACCAGCCGGCCCGCCGACCACTGCGGCGGCAGTTTCGTCGCATGAAGTTTCGATACCCAGGACCAGACGTGCGGGATTCATGATCAGTGCGCCGGCTCGGGCGAGTTGGCTGGCGCATCCATCGGCTTCACATCAGCATTCAAGAGCCAGCGTTCGACATCGCGTCCGGTCACGTCGAGTGTGGCGACAACATGGCCATCCTTATCGAACACCTTGACCTGACCGCCGGTGAGGTCGAGTGTGTCGGACCAAAGGTCTTTAGGCTCGGGCTTGAGCGCATCGCCGCCGCCTTGAACGGCGACACGCTCAATCGCTCCGATGCGCTTTTCGAGTCTGGCGAACTCCAACCCAAGTAGTTTGCGTGCCTTTGTGAGGTCGTGGAGTTCTCTTTCAGCGAGCTTGCCGGCCATCTGTTTAGCATCAGAAATCGGCTTCCACTCGCCGCTGGTGAGCTTTGTTTGCAGGGCTTCGAGCCCGGCGGCGAGCTGCTTGTCGAGTGCCTGATCGCGAATCCAAACGGGGTCGGCCCAGTGTTGATCGACGATGATCGGTCTGGATGGATCTGCGGGTGCCTTGTCGCCGCGCAGCACATCCCAATCGCGACGCTTGATGAAGGACTCAACCACTTCATGGTCGGTCATGGGGATGTAGAAACCGGGTGTAGGGTCAACACCCCACTCCGTGGCATCGTCGGTTCGTTGGATGAGCCTGCCCGAGGGGAGGTAGTAGCGTTGCGTCGTGAACTTAACCTGCGCGCGCGGATCATGCCTGAGCTGAGCGACGGATTGCACAAGCCCTTTCCCGAAGGTTCGCGTACCGATAACGATGGCTCTCTTCTGATCGGAGAGTGCGCCCGACACAATTTCACTGGCGGAGGCGGAGCCCTCGTTGACGAGCACTGTCATGGGGAAGTTCGGGAGGGTTCCTTCGGCTTGCGCAACAAAGGATTCAGTCGCGACGGCCGCATCTTTGGCGCCCGCGCCCGAGGCCCTTCTGGCTCCATTACCGCCGCCGAGTGGTGCTCGGCCGCGGATCGACATGATCGTCCCACCTTCGAGAAACATGTCGGCGATCGCAAGAGCACCATCCATAACACCGCCGGGGTTCCCTCGCAGATCAAGGATCAACCCACCGATCTTGTCGCCGGGCTGGCCATCAGGCCCTGCCTCGGTGCGCGCCTCTTCAAGCGCGGCTTCGAGTTCATCGGCCGCATCGGGGGTGAACTGCGAGAGTCGAACATAGGCGATGCGGCTGGCTGGATCGATGAGGTAGTCCCACCGGGCGGAGTCATCACTCCGGCGCCTGAGGCCGCGAACCGCTCGGTTGACGATCGGCGCTCGGGCAATGGTGAAGAGTACTTCCTTTCCATCGCGCAAAACGAGGAAGGAGACTTTGGTGTCGGGCTGACCGGTGAGCATCTTTATGCATTCGTCGGACGTGAGCCCGAAGGTGGATTTGCCCTCAACACTGGCGATGCGGTCGTTGGCCAGAATGCCCGCGGCGAGCGCGGGCGAGTCTTCAAGTGGTGAGACAACGGTCAACCATCCGTCACGCATCTCGATCTGACACCCAATGCCGACAAAGTGACCGGTCATCTCCTTTTCAAAGTTGGCGACCTCTTCTTCGGGGATGTACTCGGCGTAGTCATCGTTGAGGGCGGTGAGCATTCCATCGATTGCGCCTTTCTGCAGCTTGGCGGCATCGGGCACATCGACATAATCTGACATGAGGGCGCGATAGACGTCGCTGATGGGCTCGAAGAAATCGCCGCTCTTTGCACGGCCACCGATCGCGCCAATCTGTGCGAGCGTGGAAGGAAGCCTGGCGGCGAATACACCGATGAGAAAGATCAACAGGCTGTTCAGGACAGCGGTTCGGGCAAAGGCTCGTGTGTTTGAACGAATATTCATGCGGCTCGGTACCTCTATGGCTCAATGTTAGCGTGGCTTGGTGCCCGGCAAGCGGCTCGAACGCTGGTCATCACTTGGCATACCGTTGTGGCATCGATGCCTGCCCCCAATGAACGTACGTCCATCAAGGTCCAATCTGAACGGGCCATACTCGCGGCCGTGAGGCTGCCCGAATCGGTCTATGACGAGGCCAACCCGTTCGGCGAACTGGCCGCGCTGGCTGAACAGGCGGGCGCGGTGGTCGTGGGCGAGATGGAGCAGCGACGGCAGAAGCCTGAGTCGGCAACATTCATCGGAAGCGGCAAGCTGGTCGAACTTCGCGAGATGTGCGATGAGCTTGATGCCTCACTCATCATTTTTGATCATGACCTTTCGCCGCGGCAGATCAGGAATATGGAAAAAATCGTCTCGGCGATTCCGGAAGATGATGAAGACGAGGCGGAGCCGCAGCGTCGGCGCGACAAGAAGCCAGCACGGCGCGCGATCAAGATCGTGGACCGCAGCGAGTTGATTCTGGACATTTTCGCCAGCCGCGCGACATCGCACGAGGCGAAGCTGCAGGTCGAGCTTGCGCAGATGGAGTATACCTATCCGCGGCTGCGTGCCATGTGGGATCACCTCGAGCGCATCGTCGGCGGCGGCGGGGTTGCGGGCATCGGCACGCGCGGACCGGGCGAGCAGCAGCTTGAGATCGATCGGCGGCTGGCGCAGGCGAAGAAGCTTGATTTGAAGCGCGAGCTTGACGCGATCTATCAACGCAAGCGGCGGATGGTGCGCGATCGAAAGAAGGACCACTTCACGGTCGGCATCGTCGGCTATACCAACGCGGGCAAGAGTACGCTGTTCAACACGCTGACAGGGCTGAATGTCGGGACGGGCGGTGCATATGCCGATGACCGCGTATTTGCCACGCTGATGACGCGCACGCGCGAGTGGAACCTGGGCGGCGGTGTGAACGTCATGCTCTCGGACACGGTGGGCTTCGTGCGTGACCTGCCGCACCACCTGATCGCGTCGTTCCGTGCAACGCTCGAAGAGGCAACGCACGCAGACTTGCTGCTGATCGTGCTGGATGTTGCCGACCCCGCATCAGAGTTGCAATACAACACCGTGATCGAGACGCTGAATGAGTTGGAAGCCGATGTGCGCGAGCTTGAAGAGCGCGATGGCAACTTGCCGCAGACACACGCGTGGGGTGCGCAGGAGGGTTGGCGGCCTGCGACACGTGTGCTGCTGCTGAACAAGGCCGACAAGCTCGAAGACAACCGCGAGTTGCTGATCTGGAAGCGCAAGCACAAAGGCCCGCCGAGCCCCATTCCGATTTCGGCCATTGAGGCCCCTCCCGCCGGGCTTGGTCACGAAGAGCTGCGGCAGCTTGTGCTGGCTGCGGCACAGGAAGGCTTGGTTGAGATCGATATCACCGTGCCACACGCCGCGGGCAAGACGATTCAACGGCTCGAAGACCGCGGCACCGTGGTCTCGCGCGACTACTCAGATGATGGGCTTGCCGTGCGGATGCGGGTACGGATCGGACGTCGCCAACTCGATCAGATCAAGAGCGGATCGCCGGGACTGGTCGTCAATGAAGTTGCCATGCATTCGCTACCGCACGATCACGGGGCCGATGTCCAGGCCAGCCCTGCCAAGCGGCCCGTCGAGAGTACCGAAAAGGACTGAAAATCGACGCACATTCCGTGGAGCTTGGCCCTTCAGGTGGACTGATGGCCGATGCGAAGAGTGGACAACCGCTCGCGGCGCGCCGATACTTTGCCTCGTTTCCCGTGTGGCTTTCGTGCGGGTTATCGGCCACCTTAGCTCAGCGGTAGAGCGATGCTTTCGTAAAGCATAGGTCGAGAGTTCAAATCTCTCAGGTGGCTCTTGGCACGCGATTGGGGCCTCGGGGTGCGTATCTGTTGTGTGCCGTCGGTTTAGGAAGCGGGCCAGAGACCCTTTCTATGTTTCCGGATAGGGCCAGCGGCCCGTTCTACTCATGCACGAGCTCGCTTTGATTGATCGCGTTGATGTTGCGATTGTCGGCGCGGGCGCGGCCGGGCTGTTCGCCGCTATCTGGGCCGCGCGGGTGTTTCGAGCGGCCAACACGACGCACACCGTTCTCGCCATCGATGGTGCCCGCAGACTCGGCGCCAAGGTGCTTGTAGCGGGTGGTGGGCGTTGCAACGTGACGCACGATGTCGTTGACGATGCCGCCTACGCAGGCTCGACTCGTCCTGCGATACGCAAGGTGCTGCGGGCGTTTGATGTGGCGCGGACGGTTGCGTTTTTCAGCGAGCTTGACGTCGAGCTTAAGCGTGAGGAGACGGGCAAACTCTTCCCCGTTACCGACGATGCCCGCACTGTTCTGAATGGGCTGCTACGCGCCGCCCAAGATGCCGGTGTGGAACTGCGACATCCGTGGCGCGTGCAATCGGTGCGGCACGAGCACGACGGCTTTGTGATCGAGCCTGATCCCTCAGTTGCAACCTCGCACGACTCGGGATTGCTCGTGCCGATTCGAGCGAACAGGGTGATCGTAGCGACCGGCGGCATGGCACTGCCACGTTCGGGGTCGGATGGTCTCGGATATCTGTTCGTTCGCGAGTTGGGTCACACCACGACATCGCGCATCTTTCCTGCGCTGGTGCCAATCACGCTTGATAAGGATCGAACGTTCAT
Source organism: Phycisphaerales bacterium (assembly GCA_038251595.1). Taxonomy (GTDB): domain Bacteria; phylum Planctomycetota; class Phycisphaerae; order Phycisphaerales; family UBA1924; genus JADLCX01. The sequence continues at coordinate 14,274 of JBBSBC010000022.1, forward strand.
CCCTTCGCTCAGCGGTCTCACGCTGAACACCACGATCACGCTCTGGTCAGGCACGGGCAAGAAACTCGTTGAGTTCACAAACTCCACACTGTGTACCCACTTCGGGCTTTCAGGGCCGAGCGTGCTCGATATCAGCCGCTACGTCATCGATGCACGACGGTTCGACCCCGCGGCTTCCGTCACGCTCAACTGGATACCGGGCGAGACGTTCGATGCACTTGATGCTCGCCTCGCCGCCCTACGCGCCCGAAGCGTCGGGCGATTTGTGTTCGACTTGATCCCCGAGCGTCTCGGTCGTGCGATCTGCACCGCGTGCAACATAGACGCTTCCATGCCGCTCGATCAGCTCCGTAAAGATGATCGGCGGACACTCGCCCTTGCGCTCACACGCACCGTGCTCCCCATCACCGGTGATCGCGGGTTTACCCATGCGGAAGTTACGGCGGGCGGCGTGCCGCTGGCTGAACTCCACCTCGACACCATGGAGAGCCGTACCCGCCAAGGGTTGCACCTCTGCGGCGAGATCTGTGATGTGGATGGTCGAATTGGCGGGTTCAACTTTCAATGGGCGTGGGCAAGCGGCTATCTCGCCGGGCGGGCTGCGGCACTCGCTACTTTGCCCGCCGAATCCTGATCGCGCCGCGCGCGGTCGATGGATCGACAACGCGCCCGCGTTGAGTAATCAGCACCCGACCCGCCGCAACAAGCCTGCGGGCAGCAGTGCGGACAGGCTCCATCAGCAAGGGCCAATCCCCTGGCTCATACTTGCCCAACTGGCGCGACGCGATGGCCCGCGCAACTTCCGATGGACAGATTGTGGCCGAGGCGGGGCGGGCCTGAAGCATGTGAAGCAACTCCGCCTCGAGCAGGCCATCGAGATCGCTCGGCTTTCGCCTGCGACACGCATCCGAGCAGTAGCGCACATTCTCCCAGTCACGCTCCCACTTCTTGCGCCATCGGATCTGGCGTCCGCACGCCACACAGACTTTGGTCGGCAGGTCGGGCATGGTTATAGCAGGTTCGGCCTTGCCCACGCTTTGGACGCACACCCGATCGATCACGTGGAGAGTATTATCCGTGATGCCGACCCCGCGCATCCTCCTTTCTTACTGCTTTGTTGCCCTCGCGGCCCATGCCCCCGTCATGCGGGCTTCCATCGCGCAGCCCCCACCCGGCGCGGGAGGCCCACCCCCCGCTCGCGTGACGACCGACAAGGTGCGATTGGAGACCGTTGAACGCTGGCGCGAAGTCACGGGCGAACTGCGCGCGCCGCTGCGCAGCACCCTTGCCACCCAGCGGGCCGGGCTTGTTGTTCAGCTCAATGTCGAGGCGGGCGACCGCATCGAAGCGGGTCGTGTGGTGGCCAAGCTCGATGATCGGACAGCGCGCCTGGAAGTTGAACAGGCCGAGGCCAAGCTCGCCACCAGCCAGGCCAACGCCGTCGAGCGCGAGGCATTGATGGAAAAGGCTCGGCGCGATCTTCAACGCATGGACACAAGTTTCAACAAAGCGGGCGCGACACAGAGTGAGCTTGACGATGCCCGCTCGAATCTGGCAATCGCTGAATCACGAATCGCACAATCACGCACCGAGATCGCTCACAGCCAGGCCGAGGTGCGCCTCGCGCAGAAGAGTCTTGATGACTTGACGATCAAGGCCCCGTTCTCGGGCACGATCATCGCCAAGCGCACCGAGGTCGGACAATGGGTGACCGAAGGGGGCGCGATTGCTGAGCTTATCGCGCTCGACATGATCGACGCGTGGCTCGATGTGCCCGAGGGTCTGGCCGAACGGCTTCGACCGGGCTTAGTTCCCGCACCCGAAGCAGGTTCCGCTTCGGCCGCCGAACCTGCCGCCGAACCATCGATGGTGCAAATCCGTCTTCCTTCACTCGCAAGCCTGACCGAGAACTCGCCCGACTACATCCTCGCACCGGTCGCGGGCATTGTCCCCTCAGGCGATCCGCGCTCGCGGCTCTTTCCCGTGCGTGTGCGGCTTGAAAATAAGGACAATCGTCTCAAGCCGGGCATGAGCGTTGTCGGCCTTGTCCCATCGGGCGACGCCGAACAGGCACTTACGCTGAGTAAGGATGCACTGCTGCGAAACGAGACCGGACCCTTTGTCTACTACAGCAACAACGGCGTCGCGGCCATCGCGCCCGTTACCGTCCTCTATGGAGCCTCCACAGGCGGCGCCGAGCGGCGCTTGGTCGTTCGGTCGCCGATGCTGAGTGAGGGTGTCGAAGTTGTCATTGAAGGGAACGAGCGGATCTTTCCCGGCCAACCCCTGATCAAGCTCAACACCGCTGAGCAGGATACTTCCGCCACCAAAGTACCGGCCAAAAATCCGGCCAACACCCCGGGCTGACCGCACCGCACGGTTCGACTTCCGCTTTCCTTCCAAGGACAATCGCCACGCATGGACCTTATCCGTTGGGCCATCACCAAGCCTGTCAGTGTCACGGTCGGAATGATCTTGCTGGTGATGTTCGGCCTGATCGGGCTGCGCAGCATCCCGATCCAGCTTACTCCTTCTGTTGATGCACCCGTCATCACGATCACCACATCCTGGCCGGGGAGAAGCCCTGAAGAAATCGTTGACGAGATTGCGCAGGAGCAGGAGAAGCGGCTCAAGAATGTTCCCAACCTCCGCAACATGACCAGCACTTCCAGCGAGGGTCAGTGCGAGGTCTCGCTCGAGTTTTATCTGAATGCGGACATCAACCGTGCGTTGCAGGAAGTCTCCGACTCTTTGCGCGAAGTGCCCGCCTACCCGGAAGAGGTCGATCAACCCGTCATCAAGGCCGCCGAAGGTTCTGCGCAGAACGCCATCGCGTGGATTATGGTTGACCTTGATGATGCCGGTCGTGCCGCGTTCCCGGACTTCGACATTTCAACGCTGTTCGACGCGGTGGATAAGGAAGTTCGACCAGCGGTTGAGCGAATCGAAGGCGTCGCGGAATGCAATATCTATGGTGGTCGCGAGCGAGAGGTCCGCGTCCTGCTCGACCCCATCAAGCTCGCGCAGCGCGGCCTGAGCCATCTCGACATCATCCGCGCGCTGCGTGCCGAAAACCGTAACACCTCCGCGGGAAGCATCGCCGAGGGCAAGAGAGATTATCGCATCCGCGTGCTGGGCCAGTTCACTCGCGCTGAAGATGTGCTCGACACCATCGTGGCCTATCGGGCCGCCGAGAGCACTTCGAGCAGCGCGGTCGAAACCCAACCGAGCACGATGCTGGCCGGCTCCGAGGGCACGCTGAAACCTGTCTACGTTCGCGACATCGGCGAGGTGGAGTTTGGACACGCCAAGGTTCGCGCCTTTGTCCGTTCACGCGGTGTGCCCTGCCTTGCCATGAATGTTGTCCGCAAGGGCAACGCCAACTCGATGGAGATCATGCGCGAGCTTCGGGCAAGGCTCGCTGAAATCCAGACCGACCTGATGCCCAAGCTGCATCCACTCGCCGGACCGCACCTGCGGATACGCCAGGTCTATGACGAGACGGTGTACATCCAGTCCGCCATCGATCTGGTGAAGAACAACCTGTGGGAGGGGGGCATCCTCGCCTCGATCGTGCTGCTCATCTTCCTGCGCTCGATCGTCTCAACGGGACTCGTCGCGATCGCCATTCCGCTTTCGGTCATCGGCTCATTCCTCGTCCTGCTTCTCGCCGGACGCACGCTCAACGTGATCTCGCTCGCAGGCCTCGCGTTCAGCGTCGGCATGGGCATTGACAACGCCATCGTCGTGCTTGAAAATATCGACCGCCGCAGAAAGCTCGGTGATCCGCCGATGCAGGCGGCCTATCGCGGCGCACGCGAGGTCTGGGGTGCCATCCTTGCCAGCACCCTCACAAACGTCGCCGTCTTCATCCCCATCATCACCATCCGTGAAGAGGCCGGGCAACTGTTCCGCGATATCGCCCTCGCCGCCACCGCCTCTGTCTTCATCTCACTGTTTGTGGCCATCACCGTTCTCCCATCCGCCGCCGCACGATTGCTCCGCCGCGACAACCCGCGCAACCCGCGCTCGGCCTTCGGCCGTGCCCGCACGGTCTGGCACGATCTCTTCGGTCTTGCTCGCCTCCTCGCCGCCCTCACGCGGCGATTTGCCACCTTCATGCTCTGGCTCATGACCGGCTGGCGAAGTTGGACCCTGCGCCCAGCCATCATCGCAGGCATGACCATCATCAGCCTTGTGGGTGCCATCAGGCTCATGCCCCCGCTCGATTATCTACCGGCGGGCAACCAGAACCTGGTCTTCGGGTTTCTGCTGCTTCCACCCGGCTACTCGGTTGAGCAACAACAACGGATCGCCCTTCGCGTCGAAGCCGTCGCGCGTCCTTATTGGGAGGCCGATCTCTCCAAACCCGAGACCGTCAACGCGCTCCCTCCCATTCAACGCATGAGCTTCGGCCCAAGCACGCCTTCCAATCCCTTCGACCCTGTGCCCATCGACAACATCTTTGTCGTCGGCTTCAGCGGTGCCATGTTCGCTGGTGCAACCAGCCAGGATCCCGAGCAAGTGATCCCCGTCGGCACCCTGCTCTCCAACGCCATGAACACTTCGCCGGGCGCGATGGGGTTTGCATCGCAGACCTCCAGCTTCGGGCGCGGCATCGGCGGCGGAAACACCATCAACGTTGAGATCGGTGGCCCGGATCTCGATCGTGTCCGCCGCGCGGCACAGTTCATGGCGACTCAGGGCCGCCCACTCTTCGGCTTTATCCGCCCCGACCCGCAGAACTACGACCTCGGCCAGCCGGAAAATCGCATTCGCGTCAATCAGCTTGGCCGACAACTCGAACTCACACCCGAGGCCGTCGGCGTAGCGATTCGCGCCCTGTTTGATGGTGCCTTTGTTGATGACTTCCGCCTCGGTTCCGACACCGTGGACATGGTTCTGCTGCCGCGCGGCGGACGATTGGTCTCGCGAGATCAGCTTGCAAGTCTCCCCATCGCCACGCCCGGCGGGCGCATCGTTCCGCTTGACAGTGTTGTTGATGTCGTCGAGTCGTCCGCGCCGCAGTCCATTCTCCGCATCGAAGAACTTCCCGCCGTTCGGCTCATCATCTCGCCGCCACCCGGCAAGCCGGTCGCTGAGGTCATGCAGGACATCCGCGATTCCATGATTAGTCCTGCAGAGAAGGCCGGTCTGCTCGATGCCTCGATGCGTGTGCGGCTCGAAGGCACGGCCGCGAAACTCGATGACGTTCGTGCCGCACTTTTCGGCAAGAAACCAGCCGATGCCGCGCCCACAGCGTTGCAGCGCGTCTCCAACTCGGTCGTTCTCGGTATCGGAATCGCCGGGCTCGCGGCTGGAATCTATGCCCTTACCCGCCGCCGCTCCCGCGCTTCGGTGTACGGTGCCCTCGCAGCCGTCGCGCTCGCGGGGATGATCGCCCTGCTGTTTTACAATGCCGCCTGGCAACCCCAGTTGCTCTTCGCACGTTTCGTATGGGCGCTGGCCGTCACCTACCTGCTGATGTGCGCACTCTATGAGAGCTTCCTCTACCCGCTCGTCATCATGTTCAGTGTTCCGCTCGCGGTGGTGGGCGGCTTTCTGGGTCTCTCGATCGTTCACCACTACACCCGCGCCACGCCCACCATCCCAACGCAGAACCTCGATGTGCTCACCATGCTCGGCTTCGTGATCCTCGTCGGCATCGTTGTCAACAACGCCATCCTTCTGGTCGAACAGGCCATCAACCTCATGCACCCCGAGCGACTCGGTGACATCGCCAAAGATGAAAAACCGCTCCCACCCCTTGAGGCCATCGCTGAGTCCATCCGCACCCGTGTCCGTCCAATCTTCATGAGCACCCTGACCAGCGTTTGCGGCACCATTCCGCTGGCGGCCTATCCCGGCGCAGGCTCAGAGATGTACCGTGGAATGGGCGCCGTTCTCATCGGGGGCCAGTTGGTCTCCACCCTGTTCACCCTGATCCTTGTTCCCCTGGCGTTCAGCCTGCTGGTCGATCTTCAGGCCGGTTTCCGATCGACCTTTTTGCCCTCGGCCGGGAAGCAAGCCCTGTCAGTGAACGCGTTTCCCGCCCCCGCAACGCTTCCAGGGGCATGATAACTCCGCGTACGGATCTCTCAGCCCCACTTCTGCGAACCATCCATGGGAACCTTTCCGATAGCCGTGCGTCCGACCTGTGCAAAGAATCAGCCTTTCCGACCCCCAGACCGAGGGACCACACCATGATCGACCGTTCAACATCGCCCATGATCGCCGCTCTCGGAGTTACCGTCGGAGTAGCTGTCGGGCTCGCGTCAACCGCGTCCGCGCAGTCGAACCCGACACCCCCGGCAGTCGTCACGCCCACAACGGCCGCGCCGACCTCGACCTTTCGCACAACCGGCGATGCTCGACGAGACAATCTCGCCAAACTCAGCCGGCGTATTACGCTCGAAGTCACCGATCAGAAACTCGAAGATGTCATCACGTTCATCCGCGAGTTTACAACCGCCGACATCGAGCCGGTCTGGCAGGGTGAGGCGGGCACGACCGCCGGCTTGGACAAAGCCAAAAAGATCACCCTCAGCATCAAGAATCGCCCAGCGCTTGAAGCCCTCGAAGCGGTGCTTGCCAAAGCTAAGCCCGATTTTGGTGCAGACAACGCCTGGCAGATGGCCCCGCACGGCACGATCGAGATCGGCCCGAAAGATACGCTCAACAAAGAACGCCGCGTCGTGATCTACGACATCCACGATCTGCTCTTCACCATCAACACCTACAACCAAGTGCCGCAGATTGATCTCAACTCCGTCTTGCAACAAAGCCAGGGCGGCGGCGGCGGACAAAGCCCCTTCAACGATACGAACGACAACGCCCAGCAGAATGTGAAGAGCCGTGAAGAGCGCGCCCGCGAAGTGCAAGACCTTCTCACCTCCATCGTTGAGCCCGAGCAGTGGCGCGACAACGGCGGCGATGGCGGCTCAATCTCATACTACAACGGCACATTGATCGTCAACGCACCCGACTACATGCACCGCCAGATCAACGGCTACCCCTACTGGGGCTCATACACCGCCAGCAAGACCAACGGCCGCCGCTACGTCTCACTCAACATGGATACCGGTATCAGCAAGGTCGATGGCTTCGGAACCCAGCCGATCTCCGGGGTGGTCCCGGGTGCTGGTGCTGGTGGTGGTGGTGGTGGTGGTGGTGGAGGTGGAGGCGGAGGCGGAGGCGGTGGAGGCACGAAGGCCCCGAAGTAGTCCGCCGTCTCGAGTTTACCTTCTCACAAGTGTTGCACACTGGCCGCGCCGCAGAATGGTGCGGCCACTTTCATATCACTTCACATCACGCCCATGCACACCGTCACGGGTGCAAATCGAGCTTGGCCTCAGAAACTCACCCGGGCCGCCATAGGTGTACGCCTCGCCGATTCCGGTTGCTCAGGATGTCCGATGATCCCGGTTCGTATTCGCGCCAACTCTTCTGCCACGAGAACGTATTTATCTGTTTCGGTCCATCGGATGGAGACTCCGCTCTCTGCAGGGCGTGCCGCGGCGACTCGCCACATGTCCCGAAGCCACTCAGGAAATTCGCTTCAGCAACCTTCACGAGCCGTGTCGTGGTGGTTGCCAGAATTGCTTGTAGAACCCAACCGCGCGGCATCTTTTGCCCTAAGAATAAAAGATACACGTATTGTATTTTGCCATCGCTGCCAAACATAATGTACCTCTTCTAAATACGAGAGAAAAGCCTCGCATACGTGACCGATCTGCTCCCCACCTTCGGCCACACAAACATCACCGCCCAAGGCTAGACTTGGGCACATGCTTAACGAATACCTCGCGCTCTACCTCATCATCACAACCAGCCTCCTGCTGGCCGTAGCCTACCTGCACCTTCTCCCAAGGCTTGGTTCGTTCGGTCGCAAAGTTGCCAACACCCTCTGCCACGCGCCCGCCCTCGACCTCGGCATCACCTACTTCACCATCGCCCCCGCCCTCACTGGCTACCTCTGGCTCGGCTGGAAGGGCCTCCTCCTCGGCATCGCGGCCCAAATCACCGCCGTAATGATCTGGACACCCCTTCACGAACTCGCGCACCCCGCCGCCCGCAAAGGCCCGCGCATCGTCCACACCATGAATCGCGTCGTCGGTCGCTGGCGCAACCACACCGCGGTCTGGATCACGGCCCTCGCCATCCCGGTTTTCTGGATCGTCCGCCTCGCCGAATGGATCGTCTACCCCCCGCTCATCGTCCTCATCAAGTTTCCCCGCTATCGCAGCGCCGATTGGGTCAACGTCTCACGTCAGAAGTTCGAGGGCCTTGTCGGTCACGACCTCATCTGGTGCCTCTATTGCGACTGGATGACCGGCGTCTGGTCCCTCGGGTCCGAGATGCTCCGCAACGTCGAGAGCTTCTGGTGCCCCATCCGATTCTACAGCGACAAAAAGTGCGACAACTGCAAGATCGATTTCCCCGATATCAACGGCGGCTGGGCCGCGACGGGCAGCGGCATGGCCAGCGTGACAGCCGCGCTCGACAAGCACTACAAGCCCGACAACACCGAAAACTCTTGGTTCGGCCACCCCACACGACTCACCATCAACGGAAAAGACGCCTCGCCCAAGTCTTGACGAGCACAGCGTCTCTCCCAAGCCCGTCTCAACACCACAGACCCAGCTCTTTCACGTCCCACAGACCCCCATCGCCGCCTTATCACGCGCCGCCACCGCCATCTGGTTGCACCGCTCGTTCTCCGGGTGCTCGTTGTGGCCGCGCACCCAGTGAAAGGTAATCGTGTGTGTGGCCTTCAAGTCATCAAGCTTCTGCCAGAGGTCAATGTTCTTTACCGGCTGCTTGTTCGCCGTCTTCCAGCCCTTCGACTTCCACCCCGCCAGCCATTGTTCCAGCCCCTTCAATACGTATTGGCTATCCGACCACAACTCAACGTGCGATTCGCGTGACAGCGCTTCAAGCCCGCTGATGACCGCGAGCAACTCCATGCGGTTGTTGGTCGTCATCCGCTCCCCCCCACTCCCCACGCGCTCCCTGCCGCTCGTCGGATGCCGCAGAATATACGCCCACCCCCCCGGCCCGGGGTTCCCCGAGCAGGCCCCATCCGTGAACAACTGAACCTTCGGTCTTTCTGTAGCGTCCGTGCTCATACGCCGGAAGTGTATCGGCATCATCGCTTATCATCCGGCCATGTCGCCCGCTCCTACCACCGTGCATCGCATCGAAGTCTCGCCCGCGCCCGGCCATGCCGACCCGATCGCCGAGGCCCTCAAACGCGAGGCCGCCGCGCTGGGCCTTCCCCTCTCCAGAGCATCCTCCGCGCACGTCTACCTTCTCCAGCCCGATCCCGTTTCGCCACTCTCTGGCCAGCAACTCGACCGCATCCGCCTCTCGCTGCTTGCCGATCCGCTCACCGAGTCCGCCCGGCTCGGCGCGGCACCAATTCACGCCAGTTCGCTCATCGAGATCCATCCTCTGCCCGGGGTCATGGATCCTGTTGCGATTTCGGTTCGACAGGCCATCGGCGAGTTGCTGAAGCTCCGTGTTGCGCCGCTGGTCTCAACCGGCTGGCGATATGACCTCCACGGAATCACCGCTGATCAGGCCCGCACGCTCGCATCAAAGGTTCTGGCCAATCCCGTCATTCACCGCATCCATTCCGAGCCATACCACCCCGCCCACTTCCCCGAAGCGCAAGCCCACATGGGCGAAGTACGCTCCATCCCACTCCTCAAACTCACCGATCCCGAGCTTGAGCGGCTCTCGCGCGATGCCCACCTCTTTCTCTCGCTTGATGAGATGCAGGCTATTCAGGCCCACTATCGCTCGATCAGCCGCGACCCCCGCGAGATCGAGCTCGAGACCCTTGCCCAGACCTGGTCTGAGCATTGCGTACACAAAACTCTCAAGAGCACCATCCGATACCGCGCCGCGCCCTCATCCACGCCCGATCCCATCAACTGGTCCAACCGCCCTCACCACACGCTCAACGCCGATGGCTCGGTCACCATCCACAACCTGCTCAAGGCCACGGTCGCCGCCGCGACCTATCAGCTCATCGCCGATGGGCTTGATTGGACCCTCAGCGTCTTTGCCGATAACGCCGGCGTCATCGCCTTTGATGATCAGCACGCCATCAATATCAAGGTCGAGACCCACAACCACCCCTCCGCCATCGAGCCCTACGGCGGCGCCGCCACAGGCATCGGCGGCTGCATCCGCGATGTCATCGCCACCGGTCTGGGCGCACGCCCCATCGCCAACACCAACGTCTTCTGCGTGGCCTTTCCCGATGTGCCATCACTCCCCACCGGCTGCCTTCACCCTCGCCGCATCCTGACCCAGGTTGTTGCCGGTGTTCGAGACTACGGCAACCGAATGGGCATTCCCACCGTCTCGGGCGCGGTCGCTTTCGATAACCGCTACATCGGCAACCCACTCGTCTATTGCGGGTGCATCGGCCTGATGGCGCGTGATCGTGTTCATGGCAACGTGCAGGTCGGCGACCTGATCGTCGCGCTCGGCGGGCGCACCGGACGCGATGGCATTCACGGGGCAACGTTCTCAAGCGCGGAGCTTGAGCATTCCGCCGCCGATGAGTTCAGCCACGCCGTGCAAATCGGCAACGCCATCACCGAGAAGCAGACACTCGACGCAATCATGCGAGCCTCGGTTCTTCCGCTCTTCTCCGCACTCACCGACTGCGGCGCGGGGGGCTTCTCCTCCGCGGTCGGAGAACTCGGCAAGACCACCGGCGCAGCGGTCAATCTTGAGCGTGCCCCGCTCAAATACTCCGGCCTCACACCCACCGAGATCTGGATAAGCGAAGCGCAGGAGCGCTTCATCCTCGCTGTTCCCGCTCAGAATCTCGCTGCTCTGCAGGCCATTTGTGATGAAGAGTCCGTCGAGCTTGCGGTTCTCGGCGAGTTCGCGCCCCCCGAAGGTTCATCCATTGCCAGTCCCGATCTTCGCCTCCTCTTCAACGGGCAGGAAGTCGGCCGCCTCTCGATGCACCTCATGCACGAGGGCATCCCCACCCCTCATCGCGAAGCAACCTGGTCGCCATCGATGCGCCCCGCTGCCCAGACCCGCGCAACCGCATCACCCGATCTTTCCGAACGTCTCCTCGCGCTCCTCGCCCATCCCGATATCGCCAGCAAGCACTGGATCATCCGCCAATACGACCACGAAGTCCGCGGCGCAACCGTCATCAAGCCTCTCGGCGGCCCGCTCGCACGTGGACCCATGGATGCCGCCGTCATCAAACCCGTCCCCGCCTTAAAGCGCGGGCTCGCCATCTCGTGCGGCCTGCAAACGGCCATGGGCGACCCCGCTCCCACGATCGGCGGCGATCCATACCTCATGACCCTCGCCGCGATCGATGAGTGCATCCGCAACCTGGTCTGCGCCGGGGCCGATCCTGGCCGTATAGCCATCCTTGATAACTTCTGCTGGCCCAGTTGTAAAAAACCTGAAAATCTTGGTTCGCTTGTTCGCGCCGCAGAGGGCTGCTACGACGCCGCCATCGCCTACCGATGCCCCTTCGTCAGCGGCAAGGATTCCCTCAACAACCAGTTCACCACCGAAGACGGCCGAACGATCGAGATTCCCCCCACGCTCCTCATCACCGGCATCGGCATCGTCGATGATGTTGCCCGCTGCATTTCGATGGATGCTAAGAAATCGGGCAATCTATTTTTGCTGGTCGGTCCCCACTCGCGCGAACTCGGCGGCTCGCACCACCAGCAGCTCTTCGCCCCTCCCCCCTCCGCATCACCCGCCATTCCGCACACCGATCTCATTCGCGGCCCAGCCACCGCGGCGGCAATCGCCCGCCTCATTCAGTCCGGCCTCGTCGCCTCCGCGCACGATGTCTCCGATGGCGGTATTCTCTGCGCCATCGCCGAGATGCTCATCGCCGGCTCAACGCCCGCAAACCCCATCGGCGCATCGCTCAATGATCTCGACCCTGCCGAAGCCTTTTCTGAAGCTCCCTCACGCTACATTCTCGAAGTTGCTGAGCACGATCTCGCCGCAATCGCCAAGTCTCTGGGCACCATTCCTCACCAGGTGCTTGGCACACTCGACAGTTCCGGCACACTGCACTTCAGCGGCAAATCGCTCGGCGTAGAACAGCTCGCCAGCGCGTGGCTCAAGCCACTAGACTGGTAATCAGGCCGCGATTCCCGCGCCGCCAATGTTGAACGTGAACGACCCACCATTCACCGTGTCGATCCTCACCACCGCGACACTCGACCCCGGCGAATCCGGATCGAACCTCACCTTGAAGGTTGCCGACTGCCCAACACCAATCATGCGCGGCGGCCGACGAACAACCTCAAAATCACTCTGCCCGAACCCGATGATGCTCACGCGCGTCGAGGCCGAGAGTGTGAAGTCCATCACCGCTGAACCGACATTCCGAATCGTAAACGTCCGCAGTTGACGCCCACCCTCAACGGCACGCTGACCAAACGATGTTCCGTTCTCAACAGTCGGAATCACGCCCGAACTGATCTGCTGATCAAGCCCCGCGACCGCGATGATCGGCTTCAACACGCCGATCCCGCGAACCGCAAAGTCATAGATCCCCTCGTCCGCATCGTTCGATTTGATCTGCACCGTGCCGAAGCGTTGGCCCGCCGCGCTCGGGTTGAATCGCACGCGGAACGTCGTTGTTCCACCCGGCGCAACCACCTCCGCAGGCTGAGTTACCACCACAAAGTCCGCGCCGTTCAGTCCATCGATCCGCACAAACGTCGAGGCACCGGCGATAAACGTGAGCAGCACGAGGTCCGATGAGCCGTTGTTCCAGATCGTAAAGTCGCGAGCCTTGGTCCGGCCCGCCACGTTCACACTCGAAAAGCCTGTCCCATCGTCACTCGTCGCCGTCGTATCCCCATCCACAATCGCCACCACCGGGCCGCCCCACACCAGAACATCCGGTGCGATCTCACCCCGCGCCTTGATCCTGAACGTATACACACTTTCATTCGCATCATCATTTTGAATCGTGATCGTCGCGTTGCTCAGCGTCGTGGCCACCGGCTCAAACCTCACCGAAAAACTCGTCGATTCTCCCGGCATAATGAACCCCGA
>JBBSBC010000023.1:0-27296 GCA_038251595.1 Phycisphaerales bacterium
ATCAACACCCAAACATTGACGCCTGTTGGGGGTCTGGTATGATCTTCCAGCCGGGCTCGCGACCAGCGCCGCCCCCGGTTCGGATAAGCTTGGCCGAAGGGTTTTCACCCTCCGCAGCCCTGCCCCGCCTTGCGCAAGGCCCCGAGCGCCTGCGGCCATCCGCAGCCACGCACGGCAGTTGAAAGGTTGGTGTTTCCATGGCTCTTCGTCCCGCCGCGCCCGTTCCTTCCACCATCAACGGCTCTTCGCACTCCATCGAAACTAAGCCCGACCCAAAGCCTGCGGCCAATCGCCCGGCTTCACCCGTGCCCGGCACGGCCTCCAAATCCGCAACACCCGTTCAGCAAGCACCGATGGTCAAGCCCGGTTCTGTCGCGCCCGCGGCCAAGCCCGTGGCCGGTGGCGCACCTTCATCGAAGTACCCCGCCAACATCGTCGGGCCTGATGGTGTCAAGCCCACCAAAGAGAAGCTCCAAGCCCTCGGCCAGGCCGTCTCGCAGATTGAAAAAGCCTTCGGCAAGGGCTCGATCATGAAGCTTGACGAGAACGCCTATCTCAATATTCCCGGCATCTCCACAGGTTCCATCTCTCTCGATCTCGCGCTCGGTGGCAAAGGCATTCCCCGCGGCCGAATCGTCGAGATCTTCGGCCCTGAGTCTTCAGGCAAAACCACCCTTGCCCTCACCGTTGCTTCGCACGCGCAGCGCAACGGCGGTGTCGCCGCGTTTATCGATGCTGAGCACGCACTCGACCCCTCATGGGCTCGCAAGATCGGTGTCAATATTGACGATCTGCTCGTCTCGCAGCCCGATTCCGGTGAGCAGGCCCTTGAAATCTGCGAGTTGCTCGTCCGATCCAACGCCGTCGATCTGATCATCATCGACTCCGTCGCCGCCTTGATTCCCAAGGCCGAGATTGAGGGCGACATGGGCGAGGCCGTCGTTGGTCTTCAGGCTCGATTGATGAGCCAGGCCATGCGCAAGCTCACCGGCATCATCGCCCGCAGCAGTTGCACGGTCATCTTCATCAACCAGATCCGCGAAAAAATCGGCGTGATGTACGGCTCGCCCGAAACCACGCCCGGTGGGCGTGCGCTCAAGTTCTACGCCTCGGTCCGCATTGATATCCGCCGCACCAGCTCGCTCAAGGAGGCCGACATCGCCATCGGCAATCGTGTTCGTGCCCGCGTGGTCAAGAACAAGGTCGCCCCACCCTTCCGCGAGGCCGAGTTCGACATCATGTTTGATGAGGGCATCTCCGCCGCAGGAGACCTCATCGATCTCGCGGTCGATACCAAAGTTGTCGATAAGTCCGGTGCATGGTTCAGCTACGGCGATATCCGCATCGGTCAGGGTCGCGAGACCGCCAAGAAGTTCCTCAAGGACAATCGCGAACTCTTCGACGAAGTTCGCCGCAAGGTCCTCACCGCCCGCGCCACCACCGCGCCCACCGTCAAGATTGTTGTTGATGAAGATGATAAAGAATCCGAGGACTGATCTCGGCCAATCCTTGAACCTTCCTCGTGGTCCTTTCTCCCAGACTTTTCCCAAGCTGTTCCCCCGGAGGCACGCGCCCAGCGCGTGCCTCCGGATTCTTTTTTCGCATCATCCACCACCGTTCCACCCCATCGCGCTGGACTCTGGCCGTTCATCAACCAACACTCCGCTTTCACCATCCATTCCTTTCAATCGGGATAATCATCATGGGCGCTTGGGGACCCGGCACATTTGAAAACGACTCCGCACTCGACTGGGTCCACGACCTCGCCGAGTTTGAGGATGCCAAGTTCCTCTCCGAGACTCTTCAAGCGGTCTTTGAAGAAGCGGATGATGACGGGCTGCTCGACAGCGATGTCGGGTCGTACGCGCTCGCCGCGGCCGAGGTTGTTGCCGCCGCACGCGGCAAGCCGCACCCCGAACTGCCGCTCGAGATCAGCGACTGGCTCGGCACTGCCGAACCCAAAATCGACACCAAGCTCCTCAACCTCGCCATCCGCGCTGTTGAACGAGTCGTGATCGATCAGAAGTCCGAACTTCGCCTGCTCTGGGAAGATGCCGATGAAGCCGAGGAGTTCAAGAGCTGGCTTGACGCGGGGAACAACCTCAAGTCACGACTGACCACTTGAGGTTCCCGGCTGATCATCCCGGCTGAACTTCCCGGCTGAACTTCCGGGCTGAACTTCCGGGCTGAACTTCCGGGCTGATCACCCTGGTCAGAATTGCCTCAGATTGTTCTAAAGTCTACTGTTCAATCAATGCTGCGGCCGTGGCGGAATTGGCAGACGCGCTAGATTCAGGTTCTAGTGGGGTCACACCCGTGGAGGTTCAAGTCCTCTCGGCCGCATTCAACTGAGTTCCGGGCAGTCCATCGGGCTGCCCGGTTCTTTTTTTGACCGCATGATCTCCCCCCTTCTTCCGCCCATGCCCGCTCATCATCCGGTACGATGTTCGTGTGTCCCTCATCTACTGCGGCATAGACGAAGCCGGTTACGGCCCACTGCTGGGTCCGCTGTGTGTTGGGCTTTCAGTCTTCAGGATCGATGCGTGGAACGAGGGCGATGCCGCGCCCGATCTTTGGGCGTTGCTCTCGCGTGCGCTCTGCCGCGAGGCGGCTGACAAAGCCCATCGCATCGCCATCAATGATTCCAAGAAGCTCAAGCTCGCCAACAGCTCGGTGCGCCGTCACCCGCTTCATCACCTCGAACGCGGCGTGCTCGCGGCCCTCTACGCGCAAGACGCTCATCCATTTGACGATGCGCTCAGCACGGACCTCGACTTCTTCCGGGCCATCACCGCCTCATCGGCAGGCGAGTGCTGGTACCTCGGTGAACCCGCCGCGTTTCCACGAGGACCAACGCAGGCCGAGGTTGCCATCGCCGCCAACACACTCCGGCTCGCGCTCGCCGATGCGGGCGTGGCCGTGCTCGCCCTCCGCGCCGATGCAGTCTGCGAGGGCGACTTCAACCAACTCGTCGAAGCCACCGGAACCAAAGCGGCCGTCACCGAGTCGGTCATCGTGAGATACCTCGGCGACATCTGGGATCGTTTCGGTCCGGATGCACACAATGGGCAGGGAGGGCTTCGGGTCGTCTGCGACCGTCAGGGCGGCCGCACGCAATATGCAGGGTTGCTCCAGCGCGCCCTCCCTGATGCGCGAATCACGATCGTGGCCGAAACACCGTTGCAGAGCAAGTACGAACTCCGTTCGCACGCACGCGCCACCGAACCTCGCGCCATGATCGTCACCTTTAAGGTCGAAGCCGAGTCGGATCACCTTCCGGTCGCGCTCGCCTCCATGCTCGCCAAGCTCACACGCGAACTGATGATGGCACGCTTCAACCGCTACTGGTGCGGGCGCATGCCCGATCTCAAACCCACAGCGGGCTACGCGCTTGACGCACGCCGATGGCTGCGCGATGTCGAGGGTTGCACGACTCCCCAGGAGCGTCGCGCCCTTATTCGGAGAGCATAACCATGACCGAGACCCGCGAAATGCTCGATCTGGCCGCAAGACTCGCGCTCCGTGCCGCGGGCGATGTCGAGCCCAACCCGATGGTTGGCGCGGTGATCGTTCGTCGGGGTGAGGGTGCCGCCGAGTCTCGCATCATCGGCATTGGTCACCACCAGATGTTCGGTGCTCGCCATGCCGAGGCAGAGGCTCTTGCGAACTGCCGCGCACGCGGCCACGATCCGCGCGGCGCAACCATCTACTGCACGCTCGAGCCGTGCAACCATCAGGGCAAGCAGCCGCCCTGCGCTGAAGCATTGGTTCAAGCGGGTGTCGGCAAGGTTGTGTTCGCGCGGCGAGATCCCAACCCCATCGCGGTGGGGGGTGAAGAAAGGTTGCGCCTCGCGGGGATTGAATGCGTACACAGCGATGAAAGTCCGCTGGCCATCCGCATCACCGATCCGTTCGTGAAACGCATCACCACAGGTCTTCCGTGGGTCATCGCCAAATGGGCGCAAACGATCGATGGCTGGATCGCCACCCGCTCGGGAGAAAGCAAGTGGATCTCCGGCCCTTCCAGCCGGCTCCGCGTACACCAGCTGCGCGGGCGCGTTGATGCGATCGTCACGGCCATCGGCACGGTTCTCGCCGATGATCCGATGCTCACCCCCCGGCTCGGCCACCCGCCGCGGCGCATCGCTCGGCGCGTCGTCATCGATCCGCAGCTTGAAATCCCGATCGACTCACGCCTTGTGCAGTCGGCCAATCTGGTTCCGCTGATGATCGCCACCACGCAGGCCGCGATTGTCCGTCGTGGTGCAGCGGCCCGCGCGCTCGCCAGCGCGGGGGTTGATGTTGTTGCCGCCGCGTCCGACGGTGCGATTCCCGTAGCTGATCTGCTGAAGCATCTTGTTCAACAGCACGATGCAACCAACGTGATGATCGAGGCGGGCGCGGGTCTGCTTGGGCGGCTCTTCACGGCCGATCTTGTCGATGAAGCCCTCGTCTTCATCGCCCCAAAGTTGCTCGGAGACAACGAGTCCATTCCCGTTGCGCGCGGGCGCGAACTTCAACGCCTCGCCGATGCGCGGGTCTTCAAAGTCGCTCGCGTCAAGCAACTCGGCGAGGATGTCATGCTGCGCTACTTCCGCCAGCGCGCCGCGCAGGATTGAGTGTCGCGCACCGACAAATCGCTGAACCTCATAAACTACAGCACACGCTTGAGAAACGAAAGCCCCGGCTGAACCACCGCGCCGAGTCTGGCCCCATCGGTCTGCAGAAACAAGTGCCTTTCAGCCGCCGCGTGAGAGTGCTTGACCATTCCCAGGCAGACCGATCCGCCGCCATTCATCGGGCTGAATGCCGAACTTGTCACGGCTCCGACCACCGGCGCGCCGGGCGCATCAAGCTCAACGATGGGCGTTCCGGTCACGGCCTGAGGCACATCACCGTGCGCGTTTGGCTCAGTAGCCGCAACTCGCAAGCCTACGAGCTTTTGCTTGGGGTGGCCGAGTGATTGTATCCGCGCCACGATCTCCTGACCGAGGTAGCAACCCTTCTTGAACGAGACACGATCGTTGAGCGTTGCGTCGCCCGTCTCATGCGGCAGCGAATCAGGCCCGAAGTCGAGAAGATAAAGCGCTGAGCCCGCTTCGATGCGTGCGATGTTATAAGCATGCCAGCCGATCCGACGCGCCAACTCGGTTGTCGGTGTGACCGCACCAGCCTTGTCAGGCCACGGTGTTGAGATCGCGTTGTACACACGCTCCGCCGCCGAAGCCTCAAGCAAGAGTTCAAGCCCGATCTCTCCCGCGCTGTCGCGTCGATCCACGGTCACCTCGGCCCCGGCGATCATCACCACGGCCACTTCTCCCGGCAGAATCGCATCCACCGATACCCCGGCAACATGCACGCTGATCTTCGCAAGAATGGCCGCGGCCGCTGGTCCGTGCAGTGCGAGTCGATGGAGGTGCGCGGTCGAATCGGTGATCTGGCAGTCTTCGGTGATGATGTACGCGCCGAGCCCTTCAATGGTGCGCTGCGCCGCGAAAACATCCAGATCAATCAGCACCGATGTCGTACCAACTATCACCCGAATGTCGGCATCGATACGCCCCTTGCGATTCAGCCAGAACGATGAGCACGCGCGGTGGGTCGAAAGTGGTTTCAAATCCTGCGTGATCATCCGGTTCAGAAACGAGACGCGATCATCGCCCGTGATGGTGAGTGTGGCCCGTTGCGGCAGGTCGATGACCGCCGCGTGCCGACGGATGGCCGCGTACTCGATCTCGATCGGGTCGAAAGCCTCGACAAGTTTGATGGAAGTCTCTGCGGGTCCATAGTCGCCAAAGACGGCTTGGCCGAGTTGGTGCGTCTGGTTGAGAGGGGAAGGGTGAGCCAACTGTCGCCTCCGGGCTGAAACTCCAGCGATTGTAGGGCGACCACGGTTGAAGTTCGCTTGCTCACCCGCCCACGGGCTTGCTACTCTGGCTGGACTATTGAAGGAGCTCACCTTGGCGAAGCTGAATGTCGGATTGCTCAAGCGTCTGTGCGAAACCCCCGGTGTTCCGGGACGCGAAGAACGCGTCCGCGAACTCATCAAGACGGAAGTCAAGGGGCTCTTTGATGAGATGAGCACGGATGCGATGGGCAACCTGATCTGCAAGCGTGAATCTCGCGGTAAGAAGGCCAAGGGCAATGAGCGACCAACGCGCGTCATGATGCTGAGCCACATGGATGAGATCGGCTTCTATGTCAAAGGTATTGACGATCAGGGCTTCGTGCGCTGCAACGCCGCCGGCGGCTTCGACACCCGCAACCTCTTCAGCCGCCGCGTGCTCATCTGCACCGATGATGGCGACTTCAAGGCCGTCATGAACCCCGGTGGTCGCCCTATCCACATCGCGAGCGAAGAGGACAAGAAGAAGATCCCCGAGGTCAAGGAGTTTCTGGTCGATACCGGCATGAGTGCTGAAAAGGTAAAGAAGAGCATCAAGATCGGCGACTACATCGTGATGGATGAGCCGCTGATCGAGATCGGTGATAAGATCGTCAGCAAGGCCCTGGATAACCGTGTCGCCTGCTGGCTGGGTATCGAGAGCGTTCGCGCCATTGAAGAGTCGGGTATCAAGCACGACTGCGACATCTACGTCGCGTTCACGGTTCAGGAAGAAGTCGGCCTGCGCGGTGCCCACACCGCCAGCTTCGGTGTCGAGCCTGATATCGGCATCGGGCTTGATGTCACCCTCAGTTGCGACATGCCCGGTGTGCCAACCGACGAGCAGGTCACCGTGCAGGGCAAGGGCTTTGGGTTGCACATCATGGATTCAAGCTTTATTTCCGATCATCGACTTATCAACGATATCGAGAAGATCGCACAGAAAAATAAGATCGCCTGCCAGCGCACGATTCTCGCCCGCGGTGGTCAGGATGGCGCGGCCGCGCAGCAGGCACGTTCGGGTGCGCGCGCTGTCGGCATTGTGGTTGGCACACGCTACATCCACACCGTTACGGAGATGGTTCACCGCGACGACCTCGCCGCGGCACGAGACATCCTCGCAGCCTGGGTGCCGACGATCAAGTGATCGGTCAGGGATGATGCAGGCCCGCACGCGCGTAACCCAGTCCGCACGCTTTACTCGGGGCGTGCGGGTAGAGCCTCCCGAGCGGGATTGGGACGGGCGGGTGGGCTGGAAGCGACCACGCGGTCCTTCCGCCACAGGTAAACCAGCAAAATCGCAATCCCCACGAGCAGCAGCGCATCGGCCACGTTTGAGACGTACGGCCAGATAACCGTGGTTCCACGTATCGTAAACCCGCCCGGCCAGGTCCAGCCCGGCAGCGGGTGAATGAAATCGCGCACGCACGCATAGGTGAGTCGATCGTACAGATTGCCAAGCCCTCCACCGATCAACAGGCCGATCGCCGCGTGCGCGGCACGGTCCCTGGATGTGGTCCACTTGGCAAACATCATCAGCCCGAACCCCAGCGCTACGACCGTGAACGCGACGAAGAACCAGCGTTGCCCGGGGCCAATGCCGAAGACCGCGCCGGGGTTCAAGACGAGCGTGAAGTTTAAGACTTCGGGGATCACCACCACCGGTTCATGGCTCGGGATGAGCGTGTTGATCAGGCGCGGATCCTGTGCTGCACGTTGCATCACCTCTGCACGCAAGAGCTTGAACGGCTGGTCAAGCACGTAGTGAAAGGCCAGATGTTTGCTCGCCAGATCGGCCACGAGCGCAAGCACGGTGACGATGAGCAGCAACTTCCACGCCGCGCGTGAACGCCAACCAGAAACATGGTGTGTGACGGGCGAGCGAAGGGAAACTGTCGAGGGTGCGTCGGATGACAAGGTGATATCTTTACCGTGTGGCCCATCGTGAAGCAGAGTCGTGCGGCGGGCGCGAGGCATCGTCACGTTCAATCGCCGCGCCACGTTCAATCGCCGCGTCACGTTCAATCGCCGCGCCACGTTCAATCGCCACGCCACGTTCAATCGCCACGATGGTGCGGGCGCCGCTCCATCTCGCGCTGGGCCTCGATCGAATATTTCGCCCACGGAAGTTCGGCCAGCCGCTCAACGGAAATCCGTTGGCCAGTGCGCAGACAGACTCCGTAGGTTCCTTCCTCGATCCGCTGCAAGGCCTCGTCGATCTCGCGGATCAGGTTACGATCAACCTGGGCAAGGTCGAGCGAGATCGATTGCTCGAACGTATCCGACCCCTGGTCGGCCATGTGCTGCGGAATGTTTGAGAGTGAACCCGACGACTGCCGCAGGGCCTCATCCTCGATATTCGTGATATCGCCCGCAAGTTCAGCGCGCTTGTGGATGAGGATCTCGCGATACTTATCCAGCTCTTTCTTCGAGAGCCGAACCTTCAACGTGATCTGCGCGTTGGCCGGATCGGGCGCGTGCCCCGCCATTCCGGTCGGCGGGGCCTTAGGGCCAGAGGCGATCAACGGCTTCCACTTCGGCCCGCCGGGCTTGAGCAATGATTCAAACGCGGGCATCTCCAGCTTCTTGGGCTTCGGTCGCTTCATCGGCTTGGGTGTGACAATAGTGATGCCCTTCGGCGGCACCTTCTTGCCATCGGCCGTCACCGCCGCGGGTACGACCACCGGTGCTGCAACTTTGGCCGGAACAACCACAGGCTTCGCGCCGGGCTTCGGCGCGGGCTCGGGCTTGCTTGAAGGCTTGGGCGGAGCGAGCTCGGCCTTCTTGACCTCGGCCTTCTTGACCTCGGGCTTCTTGACCTCGGGCTTCTTAACTTCAGGCTTCTTCGCTTCAGGCTTCTTGACAGGCGCGGCCGGGGCCGTTGCCTTCTTGGGCGCGGGCTTGCCTGCGGCCTTCGGAGCGGGCTTGTTCAGTGGCTTCACCTTGGGCTTTGATGACGATTTGGCAGCCAGCCTCGCCGATGCTGACTTTGCCGAGGCCGCTTTGGCCGCGGCGGGCTTGGTCTTGGGTGTCGGCTTCTTGGAGGCAGCGCTGGTCTTCGAGGTCTTGGCCACGGTTGGATCAGCCCCTTACGCCCTCAATGCGGGCATGAATACTTATGGAATGCGAACGATTGACCAATCGGAAGGCGGACAAGCATACAGAAAACAAACCCGACGGTCAACGTAGGCGCGATTGTGAATCATCGCTGTCGGTGCTGAAAATTTTATCCGGCAAATATGCCCTGTTTGGGTGGTTTGACGAGCATTAGGCCGTCAAGGATTCGGAGTATGCCCCAAGCCTGCGGAACCGTTCGTATCTCCGCTGTGGGAGAGATGATGGGTTGTGTCCCTTGAGCACGTGTACTTGGTCGATGATCCAGCGTTCCAGAGCAGTGGCCGTCTTTTTCGGGTCGCGGTGTGCGCCGCCGAGGGGTTCGGCGATCACATCGTCAACGATCCCGAGCCTCAGGTTGTCGCGCGAGGTGAGTTTCAACGAATCGGCCGCGGCCGAGTTGGTCTGCTCATTGGCAGTCTTCCACAGAATGGCCGCACACCCTTCGGGACTGATGACGCTGTACCAAGCGTGCTCAAGCATGGCCACGCGATCGGCGACGGCGATGCCCAGCGCGCCGCCCGAGCCACCCTCACCGATCACGATCGAGACGATCGGGGTCTTGAGCCGCGACATATCGCGCATATTCACGGCGATGGCCTCGGCCTGACCGCGCGCCTCGGCCCCAAGGCCGGGGTAGGCACCGGGCGTATCAACAAAGGTCACAATTGGGAGGCCAAATTTTTCAGCGATTTTCATCTTGGCAAGGGCTTTGCGATAGCCCTCGGGGTGCGCGCACCCGAAGTGGCAGGCGATCTTCTCCTGCGTGGTGCGCCCCTTGTGGTGGCCGACGATCAGCACCTTGATTGAACCTATCCGTGCAAAGCCCACGACCATCGCCGGATCATCGCCGAACCGGCGGTCACCGTGCAGCTCGCAAAAGTCCTTGCAGATCATCTCGATGTAATCGCGCGTTTGCGGGCGCTTGGGCACGCGTGCCACACGAACCGTGTTCCACGGGCTCAGGCTTGTGTAGATCTGAGCCAGCTTGGCATCACGCTCAGCACGCAGCGCGGCGATCTGTGACTTGATGGCCGCGGTCAAAGGTGGAGGCGGCGCAGCGGACTGCGCACCCAGATCCAGACCATCGACCTGATCGACCGCGAATGGAGGGACCGCCACCGTCGGCGGGTTCGTGCTCGTGCCGTTCGAGGGCTTGAGCATGGATTCGAGTTTCTCGATCTGTCGGTCAAGTTCGAGTACGGGCTTTTCAAAGTCAAGCTGAAAGAAGGACATGGTGCATTCTACGAGCCTTGACCCCGCCGCGCACGCGAATGAACTCGAGCTGATAAACTCGACTCCGGAGAACCCTATGCCTGCACAACTGGTCATCATCGGCGGCGGAAACATGGCTCAGGCGATCGCCTTCGGGGCGCTGGAAGCGGGGCTGACGATGCCCGCCCGTCTGGCCGTATGCGAGCCCGACGCCGCCAAACGCGGCCTATTTGAGCAGCACGATATCTACGCGACCCCTTCGCACGATCGCGCTCTCGGACTGCTGGCACCGGGCGTGGGCCAGGTGCTGCTGGCCGTCAAGCCCCAGATGCTCGACGACATGGCGGCGCAGGTGCGAGGGCTGGTCCCACCCGGAACCACGGTCATCACGATTCTGGCAGGCACCACGAGCGAACGTGTGAGGGTTGCGCTTGGCGGAAGTGTTCGTGTGGTCAGGGCGATGCCCAACACCGCGGCGCGTGTACGCAAGTCGATCACGGCGGTCTGTGCTGGCGCGGGCGCGAGCCGAACAGAGTGCGCACTTGCCGAGCAGCTCTTCAGTGGGCTTGGTGAAGTGGTCTTTATCGATGAAGCACTCATGGATGCCTTCACCGCGCTCGCGGGCAGCGGGCCAGCCTACGTCTTTTATCTGGCTGAGGCGATGGTCAAGGCCGCGATTGCAACCGGATTCGATGCTTCGATCGCCGATGGTGTTGTGCGACAGACGATCCTCGGCGCGGCCGCGCTGCTGATGCACGATCGCGCGGTAACTCCAGAGCACTTGCGGGCCGCCGTCACCAGCAAGGGCGGCACGACGGAAGCCGCGGTGAAGGTGCTGGATGAGTGGGGGGATTCGGGGGGGAGCACGGGGCCGAGCGTGATGCAGGCGTTTGTCGCGGCGATTATTGCAGGTCGTGATCGGGCACGCGAGATTGGGTGATATGGAATCTTGTCCGCTCTATCGGAGGCAGCGAGGATGCGCTGGTATCTCCTGATCAGCGATTCGGCATTTATGGCGATCCCATCTGACCACCATGTCCAAACCACCTTTCAACATTGATCACCTCACCGAACATGAGCTGCGCGATCTGCACCGCCGCGTGACGGAGCGGCTGCGGATCATGCACCAGGTTCGCGCTCATGGTGCGATGATGAACTTTTCAATCGGTGATCGCGTCGAGTTCGATTCGCACGACGGACATCGCATCGTGGGCACACTGATCCGCTACAACAGCAAGTCGGTGACGGTCATTGCCGATGGTGAAACCGAACTCGGCGGCCGCTGGACCGTCAGCCCGACGCTGCTTCGGCAGGTCAAGCCAACGAATGTGAAGGTCGTGATGAACCAGGCTGCACTGCCGGGGTGAGTGGGTTCGCACGTCAACAACTTTACTTGCCAGGATCACGCACGGAGGTATCTTTCGTCAGAACGCCCTTCGGTCATCCCATCGCGACAGCAACGACACGCTCACCCATGCTCCACCCCACACCATGTTTCCCTCTCATGCTCTGCATCGCGATGGCTCCATCGTTCTTCACCCCTGCCCATGCCGACACGATCAGCCTCTCGCCCTCAGCCGACACCACACTCTACCAGTCATCCACGGGCGACATCAGCAACGGCATCGGCACGCACGCCTTCTTCGGCATCAACTCCGAGTCGAACGAGCGTCGCGCCCTCATCGCCTTCGATTGCACATCGATACCCGCCGGTTCGACCATCACCGATGTGCAACTGACCGTCAACCTCTCACGCCTCAGTGGTTCGTCATCCATTGGCCGCCTGCACCGAATGGCCGCAGCGTGGGGTGAGTCATCGTCGGATGCTGGTGAGCCCGGCGGCGCAGGCGCGCCCGCGCAGCCGGGCGATGCCACCTGGCTGCACCAGCGCTTTCCCTCGACCGACTGGTCAACTCCCGGTGGCGACTTCTCGCCACTCACCAGCGCATCAACCACGCTGAGTCTTCCGCCCCCACCGGCCACATTCGGCCCGGGTACATGGGCCTCAACACCCGCGCTCATCGCCGATGTTCAGCAGTGGGTGATAGATCCCACCACCAACTTCGGCTGGATCATCATCAGTGGCTCAAGCGCGTGCCGCATTGACACGCGCGAGCACCTCGACCCGCTCCTGCGCCCCCGCCTCACGATCATCTTCACGCGCCCCCAACCCGTCCCCTGCCCCGCCGATTTCAACAACTCCGGCAGCATCACCCTGCAAGACCTCTTCGACTTCCTCGCGGCCTATTTCTCTGCCGATCCGCAGGCCGACTTCAACATCTCAGGCTCGATCACGGTGCAGGACATCTTCGACTATCTCACCGCCTACTTCGCCGGTTGCCCCTGACCGTGACATCGGCATTCCTGCCGATGCCCCCCGCCCCCTTCCCCCCAAAAACTCCATCAGACTTCCTCGATCTCTTTGCTCTTCTTGGCCACGAGCTCGTCGGTCTCCTTCTCATACTTCTTCAGCAGTTCCTGAATCTCATCCTTCAACCGCGTGATCTCATCTTCAGAGACGTGCTGAGTCGCGTTCTTTTCAAGAGCCTCCGCGTGCTTGTTCCCGTCGCGCCTCGCGTTGCGGAGCGTCACCTTCGCCTCCTCGGCCATTTTCTTGCAGTGCGTGATCAGTTGCTTGCGACGATCGCCCGAGAGTGGCGGCAGGTTCAATCGAAACTGCTTCCCCTCGGCCATGGGGTTCAGCCCCAGCCCGCTGGTCTCGATCGCCCGCTTGATCGCGGTCATTGAGCTTGGGTCAAACGGCTTGATGAGCAGTTGGGTCGGCTCGGGCACGCTGATCGCCGCGATGTTCTTCAGGTCCTGCATCTCGCCGTAGTAGTCCACCTTGATGAACTCAATGAGCGCGGTCGAGGCACGGCCGGTCCTCATGCCCTTGAACTCCTTGCGCAGATAATCCAACCCCTTGTTCATATGTTCTTCGGCTTCAAGCAGGATTTCATCGGGAGATGCGTGCGACATGGGTTTGCTCTGAATGGGCGAGAGGAAGTGACGAGACAACTCGGAACAACGAAATGTACGAAGGGTCGTACGAACCGGGAATCGCAGACCGTTCCGCGCCCCATTCTAGAAGCTTATGGCGGTGAGACGAGCGTCCCCAGGCTCTCACCCTCGATCGCCTTGCGAATGTTGCCGCTGGCCTTGAAATCAAAGACCAGCACCGGCACGTTGTTCTCCTGGCACATCGCCAGCGCGGTCATGTCCATCACGCCAAGCCCCTTGCTGATCGCCTGCTGAAACGTGAGTGCATCAAACCGCACGGCCGTCGGGTCCTTCTTCGGATCGGCCGAATAGATCCCATCCACCTTCGTCGCCTTCATCAGCAGGTCGCACTCAAGCTCCGTTGCGCGAAGGGCTGCGCACGTATCGGTCGTGCAGAACGGGTTGCCTGTCCCCGCAACCAGAATCACCACGCGCCGCTTCTCCATGTGCCTCAGCGCACGGCCACGCACAAACGGCTCGGCCACCGCGCGCACATCAATCGCCGTCATCACCCGCGAGTCCACCCCGATGTGCAGCAGGGCTTCCTTCAGCGCAAGCCCATTCATCACCGTCGCCAGCATCCCCATCTGGTCGGCCACCGCCTGATGAATGTGCGCCGCCTTGGCAAACTTTGCCCCCCGCACAAAGTTACCCCCGCCCACCACCACCGCAAGCTGAACACCGGTCACAAAAGCGTCCTTGATCTCCGCCGCGATCTGGTACAACTCGGCAGGCTCAATCCCCCCCCCCGTCGCCGCCGACCCAAACGCCTCACCGCTCAGCTTCAGAAGAACGCGGTGATACGGTGTGGCCGATGGCCGATCCAGCTCCGGCGATGGTGCCGGATGAGGCATCAGGCTTTGTGAACGGGTGAGGTTGGCGGGTGGTGATGGCGGCTGTTGGGTGGGTGGAGTGGCAGGCATGGTCTTGCACCATCGTATCGAGAAGATCGAACCGACGCCGCCTCCGGGCCGAATCTCACCTTGTGGGGGTGCGGGTAGGGCTGGGGTGCGTTGGAAGGGGTTTGGCAAGGGCGTCGGAAGTTCGCTTCCCGAGCGTCTCAATTTGGGTGAAGCCGTCCACGGACCGATGGTGTACAACAAGGTGACGATGCCCACGATCCCAGAAATTTCCCGAACGAATCACTCCGCCCTCGCATCACCCGTCGCGTCGGCTTGGCATGGTGTTCCCCGCGCCGCCTTCTGGCACCGGCGCATGTCGTGGATCAGCCTCGGGCTCTCCCTGCTCGTCCACCTCGTCCTCATCCTGTCATCACTCGTCAACGTGGCCGTCGCCCGCGTCGGCACCAACCCCGGCCGACCCGAGAGCGACTTCGACATCACCATCACGAACGAGACGCCCCTCACCGAAATCATCGATGCTTCGCTTGAGACCGATGCACCCGCTGTCATTCTCCCGACCGATCTGCCCGAGCTTCCGACCGAAGGAATCATGGAAGGTGCCGGCGGGGCCGATGCCCCCGGTGCTGGCCCGGGGCTTGGCGAGATCGCCGATGGTCTCGGCGGCGCGGGCGGCGGCGATATCGGCGATGGGGCGGGTCTCGGCGGCGGCGGGGGGGGCACCGCCAAGTTCTTTGGTGTCGAGGCCCGCGGCTCGCGCTTCGCCTACATCGTGGATATCTCCGGCTCGATGAACGAAGAGCAAGGCCGCAAACTCAACGAACTCAAAGACCAACTCAAGAACTCCGTCGGTGGCATGCTCGAACACATGTCCTTCTTCGTCATCGGCTTCAACCACGAGCTGCACTTCATCAGCGGCGGCAAAGCACAGTGGGTCAAGGCCAGCATCGAGATCAAACGCTCACTCGATGAAAAAGTTGACCAGCTCGAGGCCGATGGCGGAACCAACCCAAAGGGCGCGATCGAACAGGTCTTCAAGCTCGGAGCGCGTCCTGATGCCGTCTACCTGATGACCGATGGGGCCTTCAACGATTCTCCCACCGAGATCTTCGCCCTCCTCGGGCGGATCAACAAAGGCTCGAAGAAAGTACCCATACACTGTATTGGATTCGGTGATGCCGTTGATGAGGAAATGCTGCGACGAATCGCGGCCGAATCAGGCGGTACATACCGACATGTGAAGGGATCGCGGTGAAGCGAAGTTCTCTGCGAGCGGCGGTGCTTCGCAGCCTCGCCGCCCTCTCGGTGGCAGCAATCCTCACGACCACCGCGCCCGGCCAGGTCAAACTCCGCGAAGGCGGCGCAGGGGCCACCGCCACCGATACCCCGCGTGAGATCATCGGCTCGGTCCTCTCTGCGAGTGTTGCAGGTCTGGTTGTCGAACTCCCCGCCGATTCCGCCGCGACCACCAAGCCTACCCGGCTCATCAGTTGGGACCGCGTCAAACTCGTCGATGGCCCCGCCGCCTCCACCGCCGCGCCGTACCTCGAACTCAGCGACCGTCTCTGGCGTGCCCGCACGCGTGTCGAACGCGGCGATTGGCTCGCCGCCGCATCCATCTTCCGTGAACTCGCACCCCGTGTGCAGGTCGTCCCCGGAGGCGCAGGTCCCACCGGCGCCGTCGTCTTTGAAGGTCTGCTCCGCTGCGATCTCGCCCGTGGCGCACGCGCCAGTGCGTTGAGTTCGTGGTTCAACCTTCTGCTCACGCTTGATCAATCCGGCGCCATCAAACCCTCCGGTCTTGCACGACCGACATCATGGATCGGCGGCACGATTGATGGTCCACCCGTGCTCGACCCGCGCACCGGTCTCTGCCCGCAGCTCGCGCCCATGTGGGTCGGCGAGACATCCATCGATGCCGCCGCATCCGTCGGCGAGTGGGATGGTCTCCTGCAACGATCCGCCACACCAACCATCGCGGTAAGCTGCATCCGCCTCTTCCTCGCCGCCGCGCGTGCAGAGGCAAACCAAACCTACGAGATTCCACCCGCGGGCGCATCCGAAAACTCAAGCGAAGGTGTCCGACTCGTTCGGCTCATCCTGCTCGCACGCGCGGGCAACGCTGAACAACGCGAAGTCGGGCGTGCCGGTCTGACCACCATCGCGCGTGCCGAAGGTGTCGAACCCTGGGTCGAGGCCTGGTGCCGCGCCGGTATCGGTCGCTCCTTCCTCAAAGAACCCGAAGCCCAACAGCGCATCCGTGGTGTGCTCGAACTCATGAACCTGCCCGCACGATTCAACCACATCACACCCGACCTCGCCGCGCTCGCGCTGGCCGAGTCTTCCTCCGCACTCTGGGATCTGGGCGACCGCGAGGGGGCGGCCATCCTGAAGGCCGAACTCAGCACGCTTCACCCCGGCCACAGCGCCGCGCTCTGGAGTGGGCTTGACAAGATCACCCTCTCCGCACCCACGAGGGCCGAATCGAACAACGATCTTCCCTCCGCGCCTCCAGCCGCGCTTCAGGGCACTAAACCAGCTATACCGCCAGCCGGTACCAAAAACCAGGGCGCGATCAATGGTGGGCGGTCAAAACAATGACCCCTTCACCAGCCAAACTCTGCACGCTCGCGCTCCTCGCCATCATCACGCTCGCGCGCGCCGCCATCGCTCAAGAGCCGCCATTTGCTGCCGCGCGTCCCGATGATGCCGTCGAAGCCTATATGGAGCGTCTCGGGCTCAATCGTCTTCTCGCCGAGCAGCTCGCCGATCGTCTCTCCACCGCTGATGCCGATTCGAAGCTCCACCTCGCCGAACGACTTGGCAAGATGTACGTTCAGTTGCTCAGCGCGGCCGAAACCACCGAGTCACGCACACTCTGGGAAAAACGCGGTCGAGAGCTTCTCGCCGCCGTTCCCGAGGCTGATACCGGCGAACTCCGCTTGAGCCTGAACAAGGCCCTCTACGTTCGCATCGAAGAGATCGCCGAACGAGGCCGCCTCCGACTCGCCGATGAAGCCGAGCTTCGCGAGGCCGACCGTCAACTCCGATCTCTGGAGACCGAGTTCACCGAGATCGCGCGCAAAGCCAACGCCCGTGTCGATGAACGCGAGCGTGCCGAGGTCGCGGGCAACAACACCGAGGCGCTCGATGCGGCGCTCGCCGAGTCGCGAAGAATCCGCTCGCTCGCCTATTACTATGCCGGATGGTGCCATTACTACGTCGCGATGCTCAACCGCTCCGAATCTGAAGCGGTTGAAGCCATGAAGTGTTTCGGTTGGCTGCTGAACTCCTCCGGTGGCCGTCTCGCCAGCGTCGATCGTCTTCCCGCGGATCTTCTGCGCTACGACCACATCGCCCGCGCCGCCATCGGCAGCGCGCTCGCCGCCTCACTCCGCGGCAACGATGTCGAGGCCATCCGCTGGCTTGATGCCATCGCCGATGCCGATGAAGTCCCCAAAGCCATCCTTGATCAACTGCTTATCCGTCGAATCATCGTCCTCGGTGAGGCCAAGCGGTGGGCCGATCTTGAGCAACTCATCCGTCGCGCCCGTCGCGGCGAGAAGCTCCACGGTTACGGCGGCGGCCCAAACACGCACGAGCCAGAACCTCTCGCCGTCAACGCGGCACGCCTGCTCGCGGTCATCACCCTTGAGGCCGACAAACGCATCGCCGCCGCACAGATCGAGGCCCTCGCACGAACCGCGCTCGGCGACCTCGTGGCGCGTCAGGAAATCGCGCAGGTCCTCGACATGGTGCGCCGCTACGGCACCTCGCCGATCGGTGATGCCGGCTTCATCGTCCATTATGTTCGCGGCCTGCTGCAATACGACCTTGCCCGCGTCGCCCACAAACAGCAAGACGATTCCGGCGATGAACCAACCACCGATTCGGAAATCGCCAACCTCTACAGCGCCGCCGCCACCATGCTTCAAGCCGCCGTGCGCCAACCTGATGCCGAGTCGTTTCGCTCTGAGCGCACCAAGGCCAGCATCATGCTCGGGCGCTGCTCCTTCTATCGCGGCGATCTCTCCGATGCCGGTGAGAAGTTTCTCGCCGCCTGGGAATCCGGTGGGCGAGCTGAAGGTGGTGAACACGCTGAGGAGGCCCTCTGGCTCGCCGTGCTCGCCTTCGACAGCGCTTCCAAAGCCGGTGGTGCGCAATCCACCGCAGCGGAGCGCCGTGCCCAAGTCTCGACACTCTTCCTCGCTAGCTACCCCGACTCGCAGCGGGCGGCAAGAATTGTCCTCCTCCAGGTCGCCGCCGGTGCCACCGTCGGCGACGACGATGCGCTCCGCATCCTTTCCGAAGTCCCCAAGAGTTCACCCGTCTACGACACCGCCCGCCGACGGGTCGCACAGTTGTTGTACACCCGCTATCGCGCCGCCAAAGGGTCAGATCGTGATCTCGCCGCCATGCGGTTCATGTCCGCCGCCGAAGAGTTGCTCGTGGCCGATCGCAACGCCGCGATGGAAGGGCCGCGCACCGAGGCCGCCGCCGCGTGCGAGCGGCTCGTGACCCGAGTTCGCCAGATGCTCGACGCGCTGCTCGGCGGGTCAAGCCCCGATGCCATCCGCGCCGTGGCTGTTCTTGATGTGCTCAAAGGTGTCGCCACGTTCAACAATCTCGATCTCAAGGCCCACGAACCCGAGCTCACCTTCCGTCGTTTGCAGATCGCCCTTGCCCGCAACGAAGATTCAGAAGCCATCGCGATGTCCGAACAACTCAACGCGCTCGGCACACCCGCGGCACATTTCGCCAGCGCCGCCGATCGCCTGATCTACAAGCGGCTCGCCAACCGCTGGAAGCTCAGCGCCGAAGCGGGTGCCATGAATGGGCTCCCCATCTCGCCCGATGATCTGGCCATGCTTGTGCGCTTCGGCAGGCGCGTCGTCGATCGCATTGATCGCGATGCCCTTCCGCCGCAGGATCCTGCGGTGCTTTCACTCCGCGCAACCCTCGCGGCGGCGGCCACGCTGCTTGCCGATCGCGGCGATGCCGACCTTCGCGAACTGGCCATCACGCTCGATGAAGCGGTGCTGAAGGCCGCTCCACGATCTGAAGAGTCGCTCCGCCGCCTCGCGTACAACGCCGAGGCCGCTTCACGGCTCGATCTCGCCATCGAGTGCTGGCGTGTGCTCTTCAACGGCGCGGCACCGGAATCGCCCGAATGGTTTGAGGCTCGCTACCAATCGCTCCGACTTCTCAGAACCTCTGATCCAATCAAGACCCGTGAACTGCTTGATCAACACAGGAACCTCTATCCGCAGTTCGGCCCCGAACCGTGGGGCGACAAGTTGCGATTGCTCGACAGCGAACTCACGCCCCCTGGAAGCCCGCCACCCCCGCCCGCGCCTCTCCAACCATCACCCCCCGGCACACCCGCATCTGCTCCGCCCAGCACGCCACCCGCCGGCGGAGGCGGCGCATGACCACGCCTCCATTCATCGACCAGCAGACGCTCACACGCCTTCTCGGTGCTTCGATCAGCACGCACATGAAGCCCGATGGGTCGATCACGCCCGTCGCGCTTCTCGGTCTGTCCGCCGCGTTCAGCACGCCCGCGCAGATCGAATCCTCGCTCCAGCGACAGCTTGATCGACTTCACCAACACAGCGAGTCCGAAACGCCCGAGGCCGATCAACTCCGCATCATTCTGCACGAAGCGGCCGAGTGGCTGCTCAAAGACAAGGTTCAAACGACTCCAATCGCGTTGGAGCCGCGTCCACCCGACGAGAGTGCGCCGCCCGCGCCTCCGCGACATTCCCGCCCGTCCGCGCCCATCGCGCATCCGCCGATGCCAACCCGTGAAACCGTCGGCGATCCGATAGTCGCGCGAACACTCGTCATTGTCGCGGCCTTCCTCGTCTTTATGGTTGTGGTGGCGGTAGTCGGCACCATGTTCATGTCCGGTCGTGGCTCTGCCGCGACGGCCAACACGGCCAGCAACTCCCCGGCATCGCCGATTGGTGCGCAGCCCCTTTCCGGTGCGTCATCGACACAGGCCTCATCATCCGCCACACCTTCAACACAACTTGAGCGAGCCGGCACAATCTCAGCCAGCGCAACGCCCATCGATCATTCCAAGCCGCGCGTGCGCTCGGAGTTTGTTGATCCGGCCCTCGTGATCCGCGAGCTGCGTGCCGCCGCCGAGACAGCAAAGACCGATCCTGAGAAGGCGCTGAACGACTTCGAGCGAGCCTTCATCATCGCTGGTGATTGGTGGTGCAGGTTCGACAACTCGCAGGTGCGTGCCGCGGGCGATGCGGTGGTCGAGTTCATCTATCGCATGGCCTCGCGCCGCGAAAGGTCCGATCGCGTACTGGCCATCATCAACGCGCCGGCCGCCGCGATCCATTCTGCATCCCCGATGCGTCCCGACGAGGTCTGGCCCGCCGTGTGGTCAGCCGGCGTTCTCGCAAGACTCTACCGCGAGCGCGATCTTCCCGCAGGGCTTGCCACGCAGATCGCGCGTTCGATCGATGCGGCGCTCGGCGAAGCCCGCCCGCCCCGTTCTGCCGATGCCACCTTCGACAACGGAGCCGCCGCGGCCTTTCGTGCCCTTCCAAGTGCGATACTCGCCGGCAAGCCGCTCGGCCTTGGCGTGCCGATAGATTCCGGCAGGAGTTCATCATCGCTCGCCCTTGCAAGGTGGATTGAAGGGGTCACGCTCTTCACGCGCGAGGGTGAAGTTGAGCGTGAACGATACCTCATCGGCGCACTCGCCTTGGTACTGACCGCCGCGCCAGAGCCCGAGGCCGACTCGCGAGTCTTCGAGGCCATCAACATGCTCGTCTCTGAAACCAAGTGGCGAGCCGGCGGACCCGCGCGCCCGACACTTCTTGAATGGTTCCGCGACCCGCGTGTGAGTGTGTCTGATCTCCGCGTCCTCACCTCAGCCCTCGCCACAAGGTCAGGTGCCGAAGGTGTCGATTCCACCATGGCCCTCTCCATGACGGCCAAGCCCGAGGAGCGAGCCCGTCTTCGCGACCAGTACGCATCGGTGTGGGGCCTTGCCGAAGCCTCCGCGCGGGCGGATGCCGCGCATGAATGGATCACCGCCGCTCAATCCTCGCTCGCGGTCACGGCACCATCCAACGATGCCGCAGCGCAGATCGCACTCGCAGCCGCGCTCGCGAAGCTGACAACATCGGCCGCGATCATCTGGCGCGGGGCAGCACCCTCCGAGCCGGTCTTCTTCGAGGCTCCTTCAGGCGCGATTGTTGATCCCACCGCGCCAGCGACAACCTCCAACGCAGTAACCGTGTACACAATCACTGGTTCCGGTCAGAGTGTATCAGGTGCTACGGGCAACGGTCAGGATGGCGCGTGGACACGCGAGTATCTCGCGGAAAGACGCAGCATTCCCGGACGCGAGAAGCGGCTCGAGGAGTTGAGCGAGCGCGGCCGCCCCATCGGCCCGATCGATGCCGGTCTGCTCGCACAGGCCGCGTGCTCCGAGTCGCCCTGGAAGATCCGCGAGCTCGCCCAGCGCATCGCCATCGGTCTTTCCGATGAGCCCGCGCTCGTCGGCGCAATGCTCGACTTCCTCCCGCTTGCACCACGCACATCCGATGTCGGTCGTCTGTACTCAGAGATCACAGGTGTCACACTCCCCCCTCCCGGCGACAACCGATGGGAGCTTGAAGCGCGCAGAGCGATCCTCTCCAAGCTCATGAGCATGCTCACCAGCTCGGGTGTCCATGGCGAGATCGAGCGCTCAACCGCCACGATTGCCGAGGCCTACCTCGCCGCCGTCAACCGAACACTCGATGAAGGCCGCCCCGACGCGGTCGCGGATGGGGCCGTGGAGGGCATCACCGAGCTTGCCAATCAGATTCATCAGGACGCGGCCTCATCACCGGTCGGTTCGGCCGCGCTCAGTCTCGAAGCAATCGACCGCCGCCGCGAGCAGCACCGACTTCAGGCCGTGGGGCCGGTGCAGAGCTTCACCGCCGAGCAGAGTGGGTTGGTTGATCTTCTTGGGTTCATTGTCTCGGCTGAACGACCGGTCGAGGAGCCCGCGATCATCGCGATCCTGTCAGAGACCGCGATGCGCCGTCGTCGGTCCAAGCACGTGTTCGAGCAGGTGCTTGCCAACGAGCGGGCACTCGTCAAACTCTGGCTCGCAAGGTTTGGCGCGGAGGTGAAGCCATGAACTTCTCCGTGGTTTTCGCCACCTTCTGGATGTATATGCTCGCGCTGCCCGGCCACGCGCAGCAACCAGAAGCAACACCTGTTGTGCAGGCGACATCCGTTGCATCAAAGCCCGGCAGGGGCGAGCGGCTTGAGCAACTTCGCCCTGATACTCCGCTTGCCTACTTCGAGCTTGCCGAAGAGTTCGCCGCCGATCCAATCAGCATCGACGACAAGGATCTTGCCCGCCGGCTCTATGTGACGGCCGCGCTCATCACGGCTGATCCTCGCTTCAAGGCTTCAATCACCCGATCACCTTCATGGCTTGCATCGAGCGCGTGCCTTGGGCTTGCCTCGCTCGCCGAGAGCGACCGTGAGCGCCGTTGGCTTGTCGCGCTCGCCGGAACCCTCGCGCCCGAAGAAGCACGCGGCGCGTTCAAGCGTTCGACCGACCGCGCCATGGTCGATACCGCCGCACAGGATCTCGCGGCCGCGCTCGACGCGCTCCGCGCTGGCTTTGGCCAGCGCGCCGCCAAGCTGCTCGATCGTCCGGGAGCGTCAGCACTGCTCGACAAATACGAACGTCTGCTGACCACCGATGGCAGACCGGGAGGCGCGGCCCGTGTTCGCGGGCTTATCACACGCTTTCAGGTCTGCAAGGAGTGCCGCAACGAGCGGGTGGTGCGCGATAAGGAAGGTGTGCGCCTATGCCCGACGTGTGGCGGACGGCCCGGTCCCAAGCTCGAGGGTGAAGAGCTGGTCGGACAGTTGCGGCTCGAGTCGCTGCTTGTGAGCGGCATTCAGAGATCGTGGGCCGCGCAGACCATCGCCGATGAAGGTGCGCCGCTGCGCGAGCTTGATCTGCAATCGCTCGCCGATACCTACACGGTCGATGGCTCGCGTGTCTGGTATCGTGAAGGTCGCTGGGTCTCTGATCCGAGCGTTCCTCCAGCCTCACCAACGGCCGTTCCCGATGTGCCCGCTGGTCCTTAAGCAGATGTCGGCCATGGCTGCGGATTCTGCGCACGAGGCCATTCGGTGGAGTAAACTTCCCGCCTCACCCGAATCCGTTCTGACCGGATCGGTCGAATGATGCTGGCAAGTAAGGATCACCCGATGTCTCAGGTTCCCTCGACAACTCCCGCGCCTCTTCCTGCACCCTCGCCACAGGCCGTACCCGCGCCACAGGCCGTACCCGCGCCACAGGCCGTACCCGCGCCACAGGGCGCGACGGCCAAACCCATGATCGCGTTTGATGACTTTGCCAAGGTCGATCTGCGCGTTGCACGTATTGTGCAGGCTGAGAATCATCCTTCCGCCGACAAACTTTTGAAACTTCAACTCGATGATGGCTCGGGCACACCACGCCAGATCTGTGCCGGCATTCGTGGCCACTACGACCCAGCTGCGTTGGTCGGCCGCCTGATCATTGTCGTGGCCAATCTCGAGCCCCGCAAAATCCGTGGTGAAGAATCGCGCGGGATGTTGCTCGCGGCGAGCGATCTTCCGAAAGATGCTGCGGCTTCAACCGGCGTGGAGCGCAAGGTGATTCTGCTGCGGCCCGATGTTGAGATCGCACCGGGTTCGATCGTGACCTGAAAGAATCAGCATCAGTCCCGGGGTGGAGGTTCACTGCCGCCCTGCATGCGCGAGCGTCCTGGTGGTCCGCCTTGATCGCGCGGGTGGCGGCTCATCCATTCGCGAGCGCGATCGCGCAGCTTGTCCGCCATGCGCGTGATAGTGGATTCCTGACCGTCGGACCTTCGGGCGAGATCGGCGCGGCGTTTGGAAAGGTCGCCTTCGAGCCTCTGGATATCCGACTGAAGCAGCTCGCCGCGCACGCGGTATTGCTCGGCGAGTTCGCCGCGGAGCTTGGCCACCAGAACCTGGCGCTCGCTGCTCTCCGGTCCCTCGTGTGTGCGGTCGTAGCGGGCAAGCGAGCGCGCGGCATCGAACGCTTCACGACCGTGCCGAATGTCCTGAAGACGCAGTTCGTAGAGCGCGCGATCGGATTTGCGGACATCCATCAACCAGCCGATCCGGTTGAGCGTCTCGCGCACCTTGACATCGGCGCGCTCGGGATTCTTGTCCCGAAGCTCATCCATCATCACCGCCAACTGTGGCGCGGCGGAGATCAGGAACTCCTGCACGGCGGCTCGATCCTCCTCGGTGACCGGTCGGTCAGAGGTTGAAGGCGGCGGGCCGCCATCTCCCGAGCGGGGCTGGCCGGGCATCGGCACCGGGCCGAGTTCGTCGATGTTCGCATCTTCACCAGGACGCGGCCCCGCATGGGTTGGTGACCCGCCGGCCCCTCCCCCGCCGCGCGAGTCACGAAGATCCTGAGGGATCAAGGCGACGATCTCGTCGAGCCCTGCGCCGCGATCAAGCGCATCGATGGCCTTGCTGAGCGAAGTCTTGGCCCGCTCGGCCCGCTCCAGTCGCTCGGTGAGGAACGACTTCAACCGTTCCTGACGCTCTTCGGGAGGAAGGGCAAGCAGGCCGCGGAGTGCTTCGCGATCCGAACGTGTGCGCAAGCCGGGCTGATTCTGAAATGACAAGCGCTCGCGTGAACCCTCGGGTGGAGGGTCAGAGGGTTGAGCCCGCGAAGTTGAGACGAACGCGCAGAGCGCGATCGTGGCCAACTGAATGAAGAGTTTCATCAGAGCGACTCCTGTCCGTACACCTCTTCGAGCCAGTTGGCATCGAGAGTGGGCTCGACCGCGCGCGAGGGTGAGGATGCCTCGCTGTAGCTGGTCTCCATCACCTCAAAGAGCGTGTTCAACTCGGTGTCAAGATTTTCGGAAAGATTCGGTGTGTTCTCGACAAGTGTGATGGTGATCGTCGAGCGCATGGTGGTGTAGATGCTGATGCCCAGCCCCGCGGCGGCGAGTGCCGCGGCGAGCGCCATGAACCGATGCGAGCTCCGCCATGGACGCGCAACGATGATCGGCGATGCATGGTCTGCCGGCGCAGAGCCGACGAGGCGAAGTGTTGCCGGTCCCATCGCGGCGCGTCCGCTGGTGATGGCCTCGCGGCTCAGCTCAAATGCTCGCGATTCAAGATTGGCCGATGCAACCTGCTGCTCACGGTGTGCCAGGGCATCGAGAGCGTCGGCAACAGGTGCGATGTCGGCGTGGGCACGAGTGAGGGATGCGCACGAGGTCGCGAAGATCGAGTCTTCCAAACGCGCAGGAGCGAAAGATGCCTCGGCCGCGGCGAGCGCATCGAGATTGGTCACAAGCGCGGCCAGATCAGGCGGCAGCTCGATAGTCTCGGGGTTTGAAGCGTTGTGGTTGGTGTCGCGTGGGCTGGTCATGATCTGTCCCCCGTTGCGTGAACCGGCAATCCGGCTGGCCCGGTCATCAGTTCTTTGAGTTTGCGCAGGGCCCTGTGGTGTCGGGCGAGAAGTGTGCCGAGTGGTTCAGCGAGCATGTCGGCCATCTGTTTGAACGAAAGCCCCGCGTGATGGCGAAGCTCGATGATTTCGCGATCGGGGTCTGAGAGTTGCTGCATGGCCTGGCGGAGTGCGGAGAGTTGATCGGAGTTGTCGTGAGACTGATCGGCGGTGCCTGCGGCGGTTGAACCATCGAGAACTTCCGGATCTGTGGGCACGGCCTGACGACGGGCGCGGCGCACCTCATCGCGAATGCGGTTCATGGCGACGCGGAAGAGCCACGACTCGAACCTTCCCTGTTCGGTGTACTCGCCGCTGGAGAGCTTGGTGGCCACGGTGACAAACACGGACTGGGTAACCTCCTCAGCGATATCCTGACCATGAACCCAGAGACCATCGCGTGCAAGGGTGCCGCGAGTTGACGAACGACCGTTCACGCCTGAAGGCGTTGCCTGTCCGGCCCCCGCGCAGAGTCGCGAGCGGGCGAGCGCGTAAACACGGCGTGCATAGAGCTGAACAATGCCCCGCCAACATTGCTCATCGCCGTTGGATGCGCCACGAAGAAGCGTGGCCAGATCGACCTCGGACATTGCCGGAATGCTTGAAGGACCGTCGGCGTGTCGAAGCGGATCAGCCAATCCGAGTTCCTTTGAGCATGTTCCTTTGAGCAGGATCTTTGCGGTCGTGTGAATCAGGACAGAGGTAGAACGCCGCACGGGCTCGGACATTGCACGAACACGGAGGAGTTCGGGTGTGAAAGATCCACGCTTCCGTGAGCTTTGTAGGCTAGTGTTCGGCTATGTCCACCACACTCTATGCGGTTATCGCCACCCTGCCGAGCGAAGAAGTTGGCCGCGAGTACATCGCCTGGCTTGAAGAGGGGCATGTGGATCAGGTCATCGAAGGTGGGGCACAATCGGCGATGATCGTCGAACTTGAACCCGATGCTACGGAAGTGCTGGCCCCAGGTGCGATGCAGGTCATGACGCAATATGTCTTCTCGACGAGATCGGCGTTTGACCGTTACGTGGAAAGATCGGCCCCAAAACTGCGGGCGGAAGGACTTGCGAAGTTCGGGCCGGAGCGCGGCATCAAGATGCGGCGAATGGTGGGTCGCGTGGCCTGAAACGGTGGTCGCCTGACTCACCGCGCGGGGTTGGTGGTCTTTTTGGGCGTGGAGGCCGCGGGCTTGGTTTTTTCAGCAGCGGGCGGTGGGGGTGGTGGGGGCGAGGTATCGCGCACGAGTTCGGGAAGATCGCGGAGGGTGTTGGCCGATGACCGTGCCCAGGCGTCGCGGTCCTTCTTGCCCAGTTTTTCCCACGTGAGCACACCTGTGGAGTTGTTGGCGCGGCTGAGATCGGTCAGTCGTGCATCCTTCCACGCTTCCTTGGTTGCGGGTTTGCCATCGGCATCAAACCAGATCCATTCACCATCGGGGTGCGAGGCGCGAATCTGACCGGTAACGAAGGGCTTGCCAGATGGGCTTACCAGCATGACGGGCTGATCGATGAGGCGACCCGAATCAAAGCGGATGGTGCCGCCGGCACGTTGGCAATCGCCGTGGCGGACCCAGCGTTGACCGTCCCACTTGACAGCATCTTGCGCGTAGGGCTTGCCATCAACAAGAGTGACCAGCGAACCGCCAGCGCGTGACGCGGCGAGCTGGCTCTCGGCGGTCTGCACGCGTCCGAGC
>JBBSBC010000024.1:0-27091 GCA_038251595.1 Phycisphaerales bacterium
CGAGGTGGCTTTGGCCCATCTCGCCCTGCTGATTTCAACCTGTGAACTCTGACAACCTATCCGTTCTAAATCCAATACCCGACCAGGGCTGATCGCGTGTTCCGCATCGTCTTAACGACGACCGCGGGCACGAGCGCGGCCACCGGCGGCCTTCGATTCACTCTCATCAACTTCGCCCTGCTTGTACATGCCCTTGTAGATCCAGACCTTCACACCGATGGCCCCGTAGCTCATAAACGCTTCGGCGAAGCCGTAGTCGATGTTTGCCTGAAGTGTGGAGAGGGGGAGTGAGCCCAGGCGAACGTCGAGCTCGCGACTCATTTCCGCACCACCCAGACGACCGGCAAGGTTGATCTTCACGCCGAGTGCGCCAGCCTGCATCGCACCCTCAGCCCGCATCTTGATGACGCGACGGAAGGCCGCACGCTTGCGGAGCTGGTCGCAGACCGACTCGGCCACCAGCTTCGCGTCGATATCCGGGTTCTTGATCTCGATCACCGCGATCGAAACCTTGCGTCCCGTCATCAACTGAAGCTCTTCGGTCAGGCGATCAATCTCGGCACCCTTCGGGCCGATGACCAGGCCTGGACGAGCCGTCTTGATGACGACCTTCAGTTCTTCGCGTGTGCGCTCGATGTGAATGTCCGACACCGCCGCGTGGGGTGGCTGACGATTCAATCGTTTGTCCAGAAACTGGCGGATCTTTTCGTCTTCGATCAGAAGCTCGCCGTACACAGCCTTGGGCGCGTACCAGCGGCTCTTGTGGGCTTCGGTGATGCCGACGCGAAGGCCGAATGGGTGAGTCTTTTGTCCCATGGTCAGTTACGCTCCTCAAGACCGATCGTGATGTGGGCCATGCGCTTCAGAATCGGGTGCGCCCGACCCCGGTCCTTGGGCTGAAATCTCTTCATGTGCGGGCCGCCGCTGCACGTGCTTTCGGCAACGAACAGCGTGGTCAAATCCGCATCCGCCTGCTCTGCATCGGCAATCGCGGCCTTCAACGCCTTCTTCACATCGAGCGCTGCACGCTTGGTGGTGAAGGTCAGAAGGTTCTCCGCGACGTCAACGCGCTTGCCGCGGATCAGGTCAACCAGCAGCTTGGCCTTGCGCGGGCTGCCGCGGTGGTACTTGTGAATGGCTGTGAAGCGCGCGATATCGCCGATCTGGCACTGCAATGCCTGGGTCATGGCCTGCACATCCTCACGCTTGCAGCGGGGATGGTCGTTACCACGCATCCAGTTCTTGACCGCGCTCACCGCGTGATCACCCGAAAGACCCGTGCGCTCAACAGCTTGCGCGAGCGTTTCGACGCTCACGACAGCCTTGTTGGCTCTGGCTTTCAGTTTGGCTCCGTTGATTTTCACGGCCGTGTTCCTTTGACTGACTCTGCTTGAACTGGACAATCTATTCTTGACGCTACTCTTGACGCTACTCTTGACGCTGCTCTTGACGCTGCTCTTGACGCTGCTCTTGACGCTGCTCTTGACGCTGCCCGTGCCATTCAACTGGTGTTGAACAAACCCGCCCCGACGCACACCAGCCATTTGCCCCGACCCGAGACCAACTCAATCGCCTGACTTCACGCCGCCTTCGATACCTTCCTTCTTATTCGTGTGGCCGCGGAAGGTGCGGGTGTGGCTGAACTCGCCCAGTTTGTGCCCCACCATGTCCTCGGTCACAAACACATCCAGAAAGGCGCGACCGTTGTGAACCTTGAACGTGTGCCCGACAAACTCGGGCACGATCGTGCACCCGCGCGACCAGGTCTTTAACCCTTCGCGCTTGTTCATCTGGTTCAGCTTCTCCACCCTGCGGTAGAGACGCTCATCAACAAACGGACCCTTCTTGCTGCTGCGGCTCATGCTGTTTTCCTAATGCCCACTGCCTAATGCCCACTGCCTGTTGCCCGGTGCCTGTTGCCCGGTGCCTGTTGCCCGGTGCTTGTGAACCGGTGCCTTCTCACTTCTTCTGACCATACCGCTTGCTGACGCGACGACGGATAATCAACTGCGTGCTGTGCTTCTGCGGGTTACGCGTATCGCCACCCTTGCTCGGCACACCTGTCGGTCCGACCGGCGGTCGGTTGCCCTTGCTCTTGCCCGAACCACCACCGAGGGGGTGAGCGTTGTGGCTCTTGGCAACACCACGCGTGATCGGGCGCTTGCCCATGTGACGCGACAGACCCGCCTTGCCCAGCCTCCGCTGCTGGTGATCGGAGTTGCCCGTCTGCCCGATGGTTGCGCGGCAGTTGATGTGGATCTTCCGCACTTCGCCCGAGGGCAACTGAAGGGTGGCGTAATCGCCTTCCTTGTTCAGAAGCCGGCAGAACACACCAGCCGAGCGGCAGATCTGCCCGCCACGACCGGGCTGAAGTTCTACGCAGTGAACATCGAGACCTGTGGGAATGTCGCCGAGCCGCATGTTGTTCCCGACATCGGGGTCAACCGGACCATCACCCTTCGACTCAATCACCGTGCCGGTGAGAAGACCGCTCGGGGCAATGATGTACCGCTTCACACCGTCGGCATATTCAAGCAAAGCGATGTGCGACGAACGGTTTGGGTCATACTCAATACCCACGACTGTCGCCTTGATTCCATCGCGGTCCGCCCGCTTAAAATCGATGACACGGTAGAGACGCTTTGCGCCACCGCCCATGCCGCGAACAGTGGTCTTACCGCTGTGGTTACGCCCGCCGCTCTTCTTCTGCTTGCGCAGAAGGGCGCGCTCGGGCTTGAACTTCGTAACCTCGGCATGATCGTTCACCGAAGCGTTGCGGCGCCCCGCGGATGTCGGCTTGTAAATGCGAATCGGCATAATCTGTGTCCTACTGCCTACTGCCTTATTGACCCTTGCCTACGCCTACCCGATCAGAACAGCTCGATGGCCGAACCTTCCTTCAAACGCACGACCGCCGTCTTGACGGTCGGCATCTGCGTGAGGCCGTACTTCATGCGTCGAAACTTGCCCTTGTGAATCTGAGTGCTCACCTTCTCGACCTTGACCTTGTAGATGGCCTCGATCGCAGACTTGATGTCGGTCTTCGTCGCACGAGGATCAACCTCGAACGAATACCGGTTCTGCTCGTTCATCGCCCACGTGACCTTTTCGGTCACGAGCGGACGCCTGATGACGTTTGTCGCTTCCATCACGCGACCTCCTTCTTCTTGATGCGCCCGAGCGGATTGATCTTCGCCGACTTATCGATCTGTGCCGAGGGGCCAGACAAGAACGCTTGCAGGTCCGCCTTTGCGATCACCAGGTATCGATGGTTAAGCATCGTGAAGGCGTTGATCTGTTGCGGGCTGCACAAAGTCACATCTTCAACGTTGCGCCCAGAACGACGGAAAGCCTCGCTGTCCGCGCTCACGGCCACCAGTGCGGAGCGATCAATCTTCAGGTTCGTAAGGAACTCGATGAACGCCTTGGTCTTGGGCTGATCCATCACCAGGCTGTCCACAACCCGCACTTCGCTGTCGATCAACTTGGCAAGCAGCGCGTTCAAATTCGCCTTGCGACGCATCTTCTTCGGCATATCCGGCCGGAAGTCCTCGCGGGTGCGCTTCTTGGAGTGCGCGTGACCACCGCCGCGGAACTGCGGCACCTTCTTGTCGCCGTGGCGTGCGCGACCGGTGCCCTTTTGCTTGTAGATCTTCTTGGTCGAACCTTCGACCGCATGGCGGTTCAACGTCCGGGCCGAGCCCTGCCGCTGGTTCGCGTGATAGCGAACATACGCCTGCTTGATGAGCGCAGCGTTCACCTCGCCGCCAAGCTTCTCTTGATCGATGGTCAGTTTCCCGACCTCGACACCCTGCATATTAAAGACGGGGACATCCATCTGTCGTACCTCGTCGGACGCCTTCATGGTGGCACTGATTTCCAAATCAGTGACCTTCTCGGAAGCACCGGTTTCTAAGCCGTTGCTCCCTTGATCCTCGCCTATCCGGCCACGCCTGTTGTTCATTGGCGGAAGCGCGGAATCGACTCGGCTGTCTCAGTAACCCGAGGCGTACATACCTCGGATCACATCTAAACCTGTGCTCGCCCGGCGGTTTCGGGTTTCGGTCAGCCGATCCGACCTACCGGGCCGGCTGATGG
Organism: Phycisphaerales bacterium; assembly: GCA_038251595.1. GTDB lineage: Bacteria > Planctomycetota > Phycisphaerae > Phycisphaerales > UBA1924 > JADLCX01. The sequence continues at coordinate 4,099 of JBBSBC010000024.1, forward strand.
TTCATGCTGACCCACCAACCGACATACTCAACCTGCACCAACTCCATCACCAACACTCAACTTAGCTCTTCTTGCTGTCGGCCAGCTTCTTGCTCTTGCTGCGGCTCAGACGCGCGGCATTACGAACCATCACCAGGCCCGAGTTCGGTCCCGGAATCGGCCCCTTTACGAGGATGATTCCCTTGTCCGCATCGATCGCCACCACATCCAGCGAGCGAACCGTCACACGCTCGGCACCCATGTGCCCGGGCATCTTCTTGCCCTTCTTAAGTCCACCACCCCAACCACGGTTGGAGGCGTGTCCGCCGATTGAACCCGGCGACCGGTGCTTACGCTCCGTGCCGTGGCTGGCGCACAAACCCTTGAAGCCGTGCCGCTTCATCGCACCCGCAAACCCCTTACCCTTGCTGACGCCGATCACATCGACGTACTTCTGATCCTTGAAAGAATCAACCGTGAACGACTGGCCAAGCGTGTAGTCACCGACTTTATCAGCCGCAACCTTGAACTCCGCGTGGTTACGCATCGGGCCAACCCCGGCCTTCGCATCGTGAGCGATGATCGAGAAAGAGGCATTTCGCGGCTTCTGATCGCCATACGCGATCTGAATCGCAACATAGCCATCCGCATCAATCGTGCGAATCTGCGTCACGATGCACGGGCCAACCTGGATCACTGTCACCGGAGTGCTCGAGCCGCCGTCGCCGAATACCCGCGTCATGCCGAGCTTTGTTCCAAACAGGGTGAAGGCCATCCGTCTACCAACCTTTCTGCCCGGCACCGCCTGATGCGGCCGGCGGCTTCGTGCTTCAAGTGAGCAGAGGAAGCGATTCAAATCTGAACCTTGAAACACATCTTGAAACAAATAAGGCCCGAGCCTTTGCCCGAGCCGTAGGAACCATGGTCACTTACGCCTTGATCTTCACGAACACGCCCGCCGGTACAACCAACCGATTCAGAGCCTCAACCGTGCGTGCGTTCGGCTCGATGATGTCGATGATCCGCTTGTGTGTGCGAATCTCGAACTGTTCACGGGACTTTTTATCAATGAATGGCGAACGAAGCACCGTGTAGCGCTCGATCCGCGTAGGAAGCGGCACTGGGCCGGCAACCTTCGCGTTTGTGCGCTTGGCATGATCGACGATCTCCTTCGCGGAGGCATCAAGTGCCAAGTGGTCGTAGGCCTCCATCCTGATTCGAATCTTGCCGCCGGTCATGGGTGCTGAGCCTCTTTGAGCAATCCGCCGAATATAGTCCGGCAGTTTTCCGACAGTTCTATCCGACAGTTCTATCCGACAGACGATTCGACAAACGATTCGACAGTCCAACCATCCCGTGTTGCCCAGTTGCCTTTAACAGGTCTGAGCCGTTCAACACGAGAACCCGAAGGCGATCCTTCTCTTGGGCGACTCGAATCCGATCGAGTCGAAACGACTTCGCACCAGACTTGGTTCCCGTGAACGCTCGCCCTTGCAGGACGTACATCACACGTTCACCGATGCGATTCAACGATTCGGAACAAGCGCCCCGAATAGAGCCCAGTAGGGTACAGGGCAAGATTCAAATGTCAAACCCTCTCTTGCGGGTCTTTGTTCATCATTTATTCACGATCGAAGCGCCCGCGTCCTCACGAGAAGCGACCGCCCATCATCCGACCATTGACAAATTGACCAGTTTAGGGGGTTATTTCACTGCCATCCCCATAACAAGTCCTATCATAAACCGTATAAACACTTGACCTGCATCGAATCGCTCGGTATATTCGGATTACGTTTGTGCATCTTCAACTCTTCGGCATTGCTCCGATCATCACGCAACCCTCAACGCCCGATATTCGCACGGCCTACGTCTTGCCACAACTTTTTTCACCACGCTGATCTTTCTCTTTCCCGTAAACCGCTCCAAATGCTGGGGATCACCACGATGAAGCCTTCACTCGCCGCAATTGCCGCAACGCTCATGATCGTCATGCTTGCTGATGTCACCGTGGCCCAATCAGGCAAGGGTTCACCCTCAAAGGCCACACCCGTACCCAGCAACTCAGGTTCTAAGAAGCCTGCTATCGCCCCCCCCACCGCCCCCACCGCCTCAACACCCACGGGCACCCCCGTCGCCTTTGCACCCGAACCCTTCCGACTCGATGCTATTGGTTTGGTCATGCGTGTTCCTGAAGGATGCTCTGCACAGTCAACCACCATCGCCGATCGCGCCACCACGCAGATCACACCGAGAGACTCGACGTGGATTCTCAACGTGCAACTCCCCGCACGCACGGTCGATCTCAACTCCACGCCTGCGGAAATGGCTGAAAAGACCATCACGCTGATTCAGGGCTCTTATGGCAAGCTCGATCAGAACAACGAAAAGATCATGTCCACCGAAGCCACGATCATTGATCGAAAGGACAACCTCCTCCTCCCCGGCGGCGCGGCCGCGAGGTTCTATGTCAGTGTGCCGGGTGCAGAACGGACCCGCATCGTCAAGGGCTACACCATCTTCAAGCCCACCACCAAGCAGTTCTGCGTCTTCGAGCTCATCACTTCCGAATCTGAGTTTGCCAAGGCCCGCGGCCTCTATGAGACCTTGCTCGGCACGGCCAACTTCACCGACAACGAAGCCGTTATGTCCGAGCGCGGCACGTTCATCAAGACCGGCACGCGCTTCTTCTCCGGGCTCAGCGAAGCCGACTATGTCCAGGTGATGCACGACAAAAAACTCTGGCAGCGCCTCTACAAGCCCGCCTCGACCGGAGCCGCTGGCGATGCGACCGAACTCGGTTATCGCGGCGTCCGCTTCTGGCGTGGCAAACGCGGCGAGATAGACCCCGACAAGGCCCGCAGCGCATGGGGAAAGGCCGAGCAGGAGGATGGCTACATATGCTCGATCGAAGGTCGCTTTCTTCTTGATGGTGGTGTGGCCGACAGCCGCGGTTTTTACTTCATGCGCCCCGATCGCTCTGAAGAGACCTGGTCGGTCAAGACCGTCTACACCGATGCGGGCGGAAAGCAGATCGCCGCCGCGACCGACACCGGCGCACGCAGCGGCGACTCGCTGACCATCGTGAAGAAGGAAACCGGGAAGCCGCTCACCACGCTCGCGCCAACCAACCTCGGCGAAGGGTACATTAGTAAGTTTGAAACGTTTCTTCTTCCCCGCCTCGTCGTGAAGCACAAGCTCCAGACCACCATCGGCTCATACGCATGGAGCGACCAGGAACGACTCCTCTCATTCCGCAAAGATGAGATCAACCGCGACCCCGCGCAGGGCGGCTTCTTCACAATCAAAACCTCCTTCCGCGAAGAGGCCGCCACACAGACCTACACCTACAGCGACAAAGGTGACTTTGTCCGCGGCGAGATCGAAGGCCTGGGCATCTGGGAACCCGTCGAGCCCGAAGCCCTCATGCGACTCTGGAAACAAAAAGGTCTGCCCACAGACAGATAGCACGGACCGCTGGCCCGTGTACCGGGCACCGGGGCCAGGTAGGCGGCTTCAGGTTGCTTTGATGATTGGCTGGATGGCGGGTGGTACGATGCGTGACACTTACCCGACAAAGGAGTCACGCGTTGTTCACCTGTTTGAAGACCGTCAGAACCAAGCAGCTTTCCAGATCGTTGTTCATCGTCGGCGTGGCCGTAGGCACGTTGAGCGGTGGGTGTGCGCAGCGCGGCGAACAGGCCTTGCGCCCGAGCAACGATGGCAGAGTCTTGGCCATCATCAATGGTGAAGTGGCACCCGTGCCAGCGATCCCTATGGGTGATCGGCGGACGATCAACCGGATTCTCGATGAGGGCAAGAACCGCAATCAGGTCATGGACCACCTGACGTACATCAGCACGCAGATCGGTCATCGACTCACCGGATCGGCCAGTGCTGATATGGCGAACACATGGACCGCCGAAAGGTTCAGGTCGTGGGGGCTCACGGGTGTTGAGCTTGACCAATGGGGTGAAGTTCCTGTTCGGTTTGATCGCGGGCCGAGCACAGGAAGGATCTTCCTCGCTACACGCACACCCCGCCGGCGCGATGAAGCAACTTCCGAGAGTGAACCGCCGAAGGCTGAGTACACCGAGACACGACAGATGGAGTTCACCACGATGGCGTGGATGGCCGGGACCGATGGACCCAAGCGCGGACCCGTTGTGAAGCTTCCGCAGACCGAGGAAGAGTTCGCGGCGGTGAAGGACATACTGGCCGGCGCGTGGGTGCTGATTCCTTCGATCCCCGCGAGCGCGCCGCAGGGCATCCGTGGCCGCCGCGGCATGGGTGGCGAGCGTTACGACCGTCGCGCCGAGAACCGTCAGAAGGTCGCCGAAGGGGCAGACCCGATGACGCTGCCGCCTGATGAACGCGTGATTTTCTACGGCATCCATGGGCAGTTGTCGAGTTCGCGCGATGAGCGCGTCTGGACCGGCGCGGTACCGAAGTGGCGCGAACTTGATATCGCAAAGATCCCCGCCGATGTCGAGGTTCAAGTGCGACTGAGCGACTACGACTACCTCAACTCACGCCTGACCGATGGTGATGATGTGCAGGTCGAGTTTGACCTGCAGAACAAGTTCACCGCCGGGCCATGGCCAGTATACAACACGATCGCCGAGATTCGCGGCAGCGAAAAGCCCGATGAATATGTCATCGTTTCAGGCCACCTTGATTCATGGAACGGACCCGGCTCCATGGGGACCACCGACAACGGGACCGGCTCATCGGTCACACTGGAAGCGGCGCGGCTGCTGATGGCCGCGAAGGCCAGACCGAAGCGGACGATCAAGTTTATTCTCTGGACCGGTGAAGAGCAGGGCCTTCTCGGCTCGCGCGAGTGGGTGAAGAAGAACGAAGCCCAATGGCCGAAGATCAGCGCATGCTTTGTCGATGATGGCGGGACAAACTACCAGGGCGGGCTCAAGTGTACCGACGCTATGGCACCGATGCTGGCCGCGGCCACCGCGCCGGTCAACAACATCTTCTTTGACAGCAAAGATGGCAAGCCGCTGAACGTGAACATTCAGCCCAAGGGTGTGAAGTTCACGCAGACGGGCGGGAGCGATCACGCATCGTTTGTCGCCAAGGGCATCCCCGGGTTTTTCTGGGATGAATCCGGACGTGCTGAATATGGATTCGGCTGGCACACGCAGAACGACAGGCTCGATCTGGCGATTCCGGAGTACCTCGAGCAATCGGCGACGTGCGCGGCCATCACCGCGTACAACCTGGCGTGCGCGTCTGAACTTCTGCCGCGATTTCCGACGGAGCAAGATGAGGCTACTCGTTCATCCAGATGATGTGGGTGAGCGCGGATCGATCGACACGATCAACTCCCCCACACTCCTTCATCCGTGCCAACTGGGTGGAATCATGGTGTTTCTGTGGGTTCACTCCACAGAAGCTACACTGCATCATGGCTGTTGAACGACTTGTCTCGCCTGCTGAGCAGACCAGCGATGTGCCCGAGCGCGAGACCAACTGGTCGCTGCGCCCGGCAACCATGGGCGAGTATGTCGGGCAGGCGGAGTTGATCGAGCGGCTGTTGATCGCCATCGAAGCGGCCAAGCAACGCCAGGAGCCGATGGAACACGTGCTGCTGCACGGTCCGCCGGGACTTGGCAAGACAACCCTCGCCCACGTGATCGCGCAGGAAATGGGTAGCCGGATTCATCTGACCAGCGGTCCTGCGCTCACACGGCCCACCGATCTTGTGGGTGTGCTTACGCAGCTTCGCGCGGGCGACATTCTGTTTATTGATGAGATTCACCGCGTGCCCATCGCCGTTGAAGAGTTTGTGTATCCGGCGATGGAGGACTTTCGCATTGATGTCAAGACCGATTCGGGAATGCACGCGCAGACGGTGCAAATCAAGCTCGAACCCTTCGCACTGATCGGGGCAACGACGCGGGCCGGGCTTGTGAGTTCGCCGATGCGCTCGCGCTTCGGGCTCACGCACAACCTTCGCTACTACACCGAGGAAGAGCTGCTGATCATTCTCAAGCGCTCGTGCCGCCTGCTGAACGTCGTTGCCGATGGAAGCGCTGGAGATGCCGCGCTCAAGCACGTCGCGGCACGCTCACGCGGCACGCCGCGAATCGCCAATCGGCTGCTGCGGCGCGTGCGCGACTTCGCGGCCGTTCGTGCGGGGGGAATCGTGAGCGGGAAGGTTGTTCGCGATGCGCTTGAGCTTGAAGGTGTGGATGACCAGGGACTTGACGAACTGGATCGCAAGTACCTTCGGACCATCGCGACGGTCTACAAGGGTGGCCCGGTCGGACTCGAAGCCGTGGCGGCCACGCTCAACGAAGACTCGGGAACGCTGGAGGATGTCGTCGAGCCGTACCTGCTGCAGATCGGGTTTGTTGCGCGAACGCGGCGCGGTCGGGCGCTGACGCACGCGGGCGCTTCGCACGTGGGAATGCCGGGCATGGCGGCGGAGTTGAAACCGGACACCGCGCTGTTTGAGTAAGGTGGGCGCAAGGGCACTTCGGCGGGAATGCCGATGCCAAGGGATTAGGCCTTTGAGGCTACTTCCTTGGCTTTCTTCTTGGCATTGGTTGCATTGGCCGCGGCGAGCATTTCGTCTTCGATGAAGAGAATGCAGTGGCAGCTTGGGCAGTTCACGAGGCGGCCGGTCATGATCGCGCTGGCGGTCTCGACGGGTACGGCCATCATGCAAGAAGAACAAGAATACTCGTGATTGCGGCGATCAAGGATCTCGACATGGGCCATGGCCTCGTCGCCGCGGAGCTTGACCAGATCCTCAAACTGACGACGATCGTGGGCGGGAATGCTGGCGGCCAGCGAATCTCGCTGCGCGGCGAGTTCCGTGACGCGATCCTTGATGTCGGCTTCCTTGAGGTCGCGATCGGTCTTGGCCGTCTTGGCGATGGCGGAGCGCTCGCTGTACTTGGTGAGGATCTCGGCAAGCTGATTGTCGATCGCCTCGACCTTCTGCATGGAGTCGATTTCTCGTTCCTCGACGGTCTGCTTCTCGGTCTTGTAGTTGTTGAGCTCGGACTGGAAGGCGTTGTATTCCTTGCTTGTCTTGGCCGAGTTCATCTGTTCACGAAGAAGATTGATGCGGGCTTCGAGCCGAGCGGCCTCACCATCTTCATTGGAGATGGTGGCCTTGAGCTGCTTGACTTGCGTCTGAAGACCGAGCTTCTGCTTATCGAGCTCTGCCAGAAGGCCTGCCTGCTGGCTGTAGAAGCGTTCTGCCCCATCCAGTCTGCTGCGAAGGCCACGGAGTTGCTTATCAACACGGAACAATTCGAGGAGCTGCTTGGTGACCGACATTCCATCGCCCCAACGCCGCCAACCCCCCGGGGCCTTACGCAAGCCCGTGTTGAACTATATCACGCTCGCGCGACGATGAGAAGGAATTGCACCCGTGGAGATGGGAGATGGATAAAAATAGATTCAGGTTGGGCGAAAGGCCATGGTTCGTCGGCCGGATGCTGACCTTTGGTCATGGAAATCGTGGTGAAGGGGACGTGCGCGACTCTGGCAGTCTGGTGAATCAGCGGGGCTTGAGGAGCCAGAAAGCGACCGGCGCGACGAGCATGACCGAATCCACGACATCCAGTATTCCGCCGAAACCCGGAAGGGTCTGGCCTGAGTCTTTGATGCGGGCATCACGTTTGAGAACGCTCGCCAGCAGATCGCCCGCCTGGCCGGTGATGCCGAAGAGAACGCCCGAAAGGATCGCAAACCAGGTGGACATGCTGGCGATCTCGCGTACCTCTTCGGCCCCGGATGATCGGGCAAGCCGCAGCCCGAGATAGGCGACGGTCGCGGCAAGCACCAGGCCGCCGATCAGGCCTTCCCACGTCTTGCCGGGCGAAACCCAGGGAATGAGTTTGTGACGCCCGACGAGTCTGCCCGTGAAATAGGCGCCGATATCGCATGACTTGGTCACGACCAGCACACCGAGCACGACCCAAGCCGAATGCTCGCGGCGAATTGCCAAAATAAATCCGAACATCAAGCCGAGGTAAATGAATGCGAAGAGCGCGGCACCCACCGCCGCGGTCGCGCCTTGCAGGTTGCGGCCGCGAATGTGCCAGAGGAGCGAGGCGATGAGGACGGCTGTTCCGACCGTGGCGACAAGCGCGACGGCGTTTACGGAGCTTGATTGACGCGGGACGGCCGCGGAGACGAGAAGGCCGGCCATCGCGGCCATGGCGAGCCAGCGTTTGGAGGCCTGAATTCCGCCCGCATGGAAGATGCGGGCAAGTTCGCGAGCGGCGAGTGGAACAACGAGAAGGCCGACGAGCAAAAGGATTGCTCCGGCGGGGTAGGTGGGTGAGATGCCCGGCCACCAGTCTCGCCAAGCTTCGGGAATGGACTGGGCATCGAGCCACTCATCAAGCCAGAGAATGGCGAAGAGGATCGCGAGAAGGATGGGGCCGAAGATGAGTCGTTGCTTGAGCACCAGCGGTAGAGTACGGCAAATAGACCTGCGGGGATGGGGGTCCACCGCGATGGGGGCAAACTGGAGAAGACGTTGGGAAGATTGATCAGGTGATCGTGTGTTCAAGCCCGCCGAAGCGTCGGCTTCGTTTGGCAAAGTCTCGGATCGCGGCGTGCAGATCGGCGATGCCGAAGTCTGGCCAGAGGGTGTTGGTAACGTGAAGTTCGGCGTACGAGATCTGCCAGAGGAGGTAGTTGCTGACACGCATCTCGCCGGCGGTGCGGATGAGCAGATCGGGATCAGGAAGACCGGCGGTGTAGAGGTGGTCGGCCACGGTGCGTTCGCCAATCTCGTCGGGCTTCAACTCGCCCGCATCGATCTTGCGAGCGATCTCGCGCACGGCATCGACGATTTCAGCTCGCGCGCCATAGTTGACCGCGAGACAGAGGGTGGCACCGGTGTTGGCCGCGGTCAGTCGCACGAGCTTGTCGGAGGCTTCGAGCACTTCGGGGGGAAGTCCGTCACGACGGCCGATCTGGACGAAACGGATGTTCTTTCGACGAATCTCGTCGGATTCGCCATCGAGATAAGTGGTGTAGAGGTTCATCAGGGCGGCGACCTCGTCGGAAGGTCGCTTCCAGTTGTCGAGCGAGAACGAGTAGAGCGTCAGGCACTCGACACCCAGGTTGCCACATTCTTCAACGATGGTCCGAACAACCGATGCGCCGTTGCGATGGCCAAAGATGCGCGGGAATCCGCGGTTCAAGGCCCATCGACCGTTGCCATCCATAATGATGGCGATGTGGCGGGGAATGCGTCCGGGGTGAACATCGGCGAGACGACCGATCGGATCGGCGTTGGGCGAGCGGCGACGCATCGACTCGACAATGCGCAAGGCCTCGGCATCGCTTGACCATAGCGAGACCGGTTGCGCGACCGGGGTTGCCGGGATGGGCTGCACGGGAATGGCAAGCGTGGTTTCGGGCATGTCGGCGATAGGACCATCGTATGGAGGTCCATTGGACCTGGATGTTCGGCGACAAACGCCGAGGTGATGCATGGACGGGTCATCATGACCACCATGAAGATACGACACCCAATCACGAGAGTTCGTGGTTGAAGCGGTCAGAGTTCGATGATGGTCTGAGCGCGGTCGGGGCCAATGCTGATCACCCCGGCGGGGATGCCAACGGATTGCTCGATCAGGTCGATGTAAGCCCGAGCACCGACCGGGAGATCTGATCGACGCTTCGCACCGGTGATGTCTTCGCCAAAGCCCTGCACGATCGAATAGACCGGCTCAGCACGGTCGAGGACCTCGGCATCAGGTACGAACCGATCGGTCTGGACACCATCGATCCGGTAGGCCGTGCAGACTTTCAACTCGTCGATACCGGAAAGGACATCGAGGAGCATGATGGCGAGCTTCGTGGTGCCGTTGAGCATGGCTGAGTAACGAACGGCTACAAGATCAAGCCAACCGACGCGGCGCGGGCGGCCGGTGGTGGTGCCATATTCGCGGCCACGCTCGCGGATGCGGTCGCCGGTCGGGTTGATCTGCTCGGTTGGGAGCGGTCCGTTGCCGACTCGCGTGGAATAGGCCTTGACAACCCCGATGACATCGCCGATGCGCGAGCCGGGAATGCCTGTGCCGGAGGGAATGCCGAGGACGGTGGTGCTTGAGCTTGTGACGAAGGGGTGTGTGCCGTGATCGACATCGAGCATGGCGGCGTTGGCACCCTCGAAGAGGAGGTGCTTTCCGGCCGCGAGCATGTCGTGCAGCAGGTAGGTGGTGTCGCGGATATTCGTGCGCAGGCGCTGGCCGAGGGGAAGAGCCCAGTCGTGCATTTCCTGAGGTGTAAAGGAGGCGGGCGAACCGAGGCCCTTGAGCATCGCGTTCTTGATGAAACACGTCGGCTCAAGTTTCTTGATGAGGGAATCAGGCCGGAGAAGATCGCCGACCCTTACGGCTGTCGATCGGTAGGCCTTGTCTGCGTAGCAGGGGCCGATGCCGCGCTTGGTCGTGCCGATGGCCTGGTGTGAGTCGGTGTTGTGCAGGCTGGCCGCGCCGGTGAAGGCGCGCATCTCTTCGCGCGCGACATCTTCGGCTTTGTGGTAGGGCATGACGACGTGGGCACGATCAGAGAGGACAAGCCCGGAGACATCGACACTGCGTGCGGCGAGGCCATCGAGTTCGTTGAGCAGAACCTGGGGATCGACAACCACACCGTTGCCGATGATCGAGAGCTTGCCGGGATAGAGAATTCCTGAAGGAACCAGGTGCAGCGCGTAGCGCTCGCCCTTGACGACAACCGAGTGGCCAGCGTTGGCCCCGCCGTTGTATCGGACCACGGCATCAAACCCGGGCGTGAGCAGATCGACGACCTTGCCCTTGCCCTCATCGCCCCATTGCAGACCGACCACCGCGGTGCTGAGCCGAGTTCCGGGCGCGAACAACGAGCGAGAGGATTTGGCCAAAGCCTGTGATGTGATGGCGCTGGATGAAGCGGGCATATCAACTCCGAACCTTCTCACCGACCACCCCCCACTTTGCCCGAACTGACGGACAACAACGTGGTTGGTCATAAAGACGATAGCGGCCTCTGGGCAGGTTATCCGGCCTCAAGATGACTCTGGTCGTGTCGCGAACCCTAACTCTCAACCAACTTGTCGGAGCGCAGCATCTGCGACAGCCCGCGGCTGATGGCGAAGATGGATAGCGATTCGGGCGGGTGTGGTGTAGGAAGCCGATTCTGCGTGAAGTTGGTGTGGGTTCACACCGATAAATCTGTGTGCAACAAAGCTCCGCTACACCGCCCGACCACCTACGGATCATGTGTCCGAACCTCACGTGCAGGCGCATACTCGCCGTGCCCAACTCATCGCGTGGAAAAAACGTGCGATGCAAGAGTTGTGGCGCGACGATCCGTGTGCCCGACAAGATGGTGAAGAAGGAACCGTTCAAGGGTGAACAGGTGCCGAAGGCGGCGTGAGTGAGTTGATGCGAGGACGATTCCTCAGCTGCTCACTTCAGGTCAATCGCCACATCGAGTTCGACTGTGCGTGCCGCGAGGCAGGCATCATCGGTGCAGGGTTGGAAGGTCACGGCGAGCAATGGTGTGCCGGACCATGTGCCTGAACGCTCAATCAGGATTGGTAGATCAAACTCGCCGCGATAGACGAGCAGTTCGCCGTTGTCTCCAAAGGGTTGGCCCTTGGGGTAATCGGCAAAAGCGACAACGCCTGTACCGTTGATGATCTGCACCCGGAAAGGGACAAGGCCGACGGTGCGCTCGGTCGTGCCGGGATCAGCGGCGGTGAGGTGATAGTCCGCGCCAATGCGGATGCGAAGGACAAGACCGCCGGGTTTATCTTTGGGGATCTCAAGGCGGTCGGTGGGCGCGAGAATCTCGACTGGTGCGGGCGCAGGGCTTGTGATCCGACCATCAAGAGCTTTGGCATTGGCGGCGGCGAACGCGGCGTTTAGGCCATCGCGATCGCTGCCGATGAGTCGCATCAGGGCGCGGGCACAGTTGACCGCCCCGAGCGGCGCGGCGGCGATTGCTGAGCTGAGTGCCACAACGGCGCTTGTTGCTCGATCACGGTGCGCGGGTTCACCGATAACCGCGGAGAGGTCAAGCAGATTGAGCAGCATGACCCCGACGCCGCCGGGAACGGCACCGTCATAGACCGTGCGTGTGCGGATGAAGAGGTCGCTTTGATCGGCAAGGGTGTCGAAGAACCCGCCATCATCGGCACTGAAGAGCGCGATCGCTACCGAGGTCAGTTCACAGGCCGCGCCGAGGTATCGGCCGGTGGGATCGGTTCCTGTGCGGTGGATCTCGATGAGCGCGCGTATGACAAACGCGTAGTCATCAAGAAACGCGGGAACCTTGGCCACACCCGCGCGATAGGCACGAAGCAGGCCGCGGGGACGGGTTGAAGGTGTTGACACAGGTTCGCGGAGCTGATCGAGCACAAAGTCAGCGGCACGGATCGCGGCGGAGACGTAGCGAGGCTCTGCGAGCAAGGCTCCCCCCACCGCAAATGCGCCGATCATGAGGCCATTCCACCCTGCGAGCGTCTTGTCATCGAGAATCGGTTGGTCACGCCGGGCACGCGCGGCAAGCAATCGTGCGTTGATGGCGTCGAGCCGCGCGAGGAAGTTGGCTTCTGTGAGACCGATTGCCTGCGCGAGACGGTCGGGGCGATCGTCAAGCCGCAGGACGTTGCTGGGCGGATCGGCTGGGTGGTGGGGATCGCGGAAGTTTGGGCCGCGTGCGAGGCCGTAGACCTTGGCGGCCCATGCCGCATCGTCCTTATCAAGGGCCGCGGCAAACTGCTCGATGTCCCAGAGGTAGTTCTGCCCTTCGCGGTGGTTGACCTCGGCATCTTGCGCGCTGAAGAATGCGCCGGTGGCTGCGTCGGTCAGTTCGCGCAGAACGTAGTCGAAGGTTCGTATGGCGACTCTTCGATAGAAGGAATCGGTGTAGATCACCGCGGCCTTTGCGTAGACCTCGGCGAGCTGCGCATTGTCGTAGAGCATCTTCTCAAAGTGCGGGACAGTCCATGTGGCATCGACACTGTACCTGTGAAACCCGCCGCCGATCTGGTCGAACATTCCGCCGCAGGCCATTTTGTCGAGCGTCGTGCGCACGGCGGCATCGATCGACTGGGTGGTGGCCTCATCGCCCGAGACTCGTCGAGCATCAAGAAGCAACTCGATGAAGACCGGCTGCGGGAACTTGGGCGCGGCAGCACCGAACCCGCCGTGGTTGCGATCAAACATGCGGAGCAAGGCCGCGACGGGGCGTGTGACTTGTTCGTCGGTGAGCTTTACCGGGTGCGATTCAGTTGATACGCGTTCACGCACGGCCTCGGCAAGTTCCTCGGCCTGGCCAAGCACATCATCACGAGTGTCGCGCCATGCCTCGGCCATTCCATTGAGCACGCTGGGGAAGGTTGGCATGTTGGCAAACTTGGGCTCGGCGGGAAAGTAGGTGCCGGCCCAGAAGGGCTTGAGCGAGGAGGGCTCAAGAAAGACGCTCATTGGCCACCCACCATGCCCGCTGAACGCCTGGACCGCGGCCATGTAGAGGTCATCGACATCGGGCCGCTCTTCACGATCGACCTTGATGCAGACGAACGAGGCGTTCATCTGCGAGGCGATAGCCTCGTTCTCGAACGATTCTCGCTCCATGACGTGGCACCAATAGCACGTCGAGTAGCCGATGCTCAGAAAGATGGGCACATCGCGTTTGCGTGCCTCGGTGAAGGCCGCATCGCCCCAGGGCCACCAATCGACGGGGTTGCGTGCGTGCTGGAGGAGGTAAGGGCTGGTTTCGTGAACCAGATGGTTTGGAGGCGCGGCGGCTTGCGATGCAGACATGTCCAAGGTTAGGAACGAGGAACGTCGGACTCCGGCCGCACATTCATCTCGCGCACAATCAGTGTGAATCGGCCGAGTTCGGAGACTCGTTGCGCCGGGGCGACGGCGGCGCGGGTTTGCCCGAACCCGGTGATCGAGCGCACCGCGGCCCGGCTGGAGCGGAGGACGGCATCTTCGGGCATGGACATGCAGGTGAGGCCGATGAAGCCTGCGACGATTCGCTTGCCGCTTTCATCATCGCCGCGTGCGAAGCCAGCGTCGGTCCAGGCGGCGAACTCGGCGGAATAGGCCGCGGCGGCCAGTTGCAAGGGACGCATGCGCAGTTCCGATTCGTCGGCGGGCGACTTGATGAGCGCGGCGGTTGCGGCGCGGAGCGCGTCGAGCTGTTCGGCGAGATCTTCGCGAAGGGCGAGGATTCGCTCGCCGCTTGTTTGAAGGAGCATGGGGAGGCCAATGGAAAAGATCTTGAGACCAAGGCGAGCTTCGGCACGCTGGGCCACCGAGCTGACGGGACCGCGCGCCAGGACGAGCGCGTGGCGGGCGGAGAAGCGCTCGAGCGCGGCGTTGATGGGGATGCTGATTCCGGGGTCTGGCCCGCCGCGGAGGAGGTCGGCACTGACGGCATCGAGGTACTTTGGGGCCGAGCGATCGCGGAGGGCATCGACCTCACGCGTGAGGGGGCGAAGATCGGCGAGGCCTTCGTCCTCGCGGATGTCGGCGTAGACCTCATCGAGCCTTTCACAGGCGGCCTCCCCGTCGAACTCAGCACTCACGATGCCGGCACGCCAGAGGGGCGTGCTCCACCGCCAGGCTTCCATAAGCCGGAGGTAGCGGGGCGACTGGCGAACCGCCTCGAAGACCGCATCGCGGCTTACTCCCGCAGCGGGGCGCGGGAGAAGGGTCACCACACGCGTGCCGAGAACGAGCGCGGCCATGGCCGCGGGCTCGCGGGTGGCGAGGTGGTATGGGCTGACAGAGATGAGCAGCGGATCAGACAGAAGAACTCCTGATTGCGGGTGTTACCCTTTGGCGTAACCGTTCGGGTGATCTTTGAACCATCGCCACGCACTGGCAACGATTTCATCAAGATCGGTGATCTTGGCCGACCAACCGATCTCGGACTTGATCTTTCGCGGGTCGGCGAACAGTTCGGGTGGATCACCGGGGCGGCGGGGGCCGTGTTTGACGGTGAAAGATTTGCCGGTGACACGCTGGACGGATTCGATGATTTGGTTGACGGAATAGCCGCGACCGATGCCGAGGTTGTAAACGCGCTGGTCACCGGGCTTAAGCGCGTTCATGACGGCGAGGTGGGCATCAACCAGATCTTCGACGTGAACATAGTCGCGTACGCATGTGCCATCGGGAGTTGGATAGTCGGTGCCAAAGACCGTGAGCGAATCTCGCTTGCCGAGCACAACCTGAAGACAGACGGGGATCAGGTGGGTTTCAGGCTCGTGGTGCTCGCCGATCATGCCCGTGCGATCGCTGCCCGCGACGTTGAAGTATCGGAGCCGTGCATGGGCGAAGGGCCGACCCTGGCTCGCCGCTTCGGCGGCGTAGTCCATCAGCATGCGTTCAACGTGCAGTTTGGACCACCCATAAGGATTGATGGGCGATTGCGGACAGGTTTCGGGGATCGGGATGAACTCGCGTGACGGTTCGCCGTAGCTGGCACACGTGGAACTGAAGACCAGACGCTCGACTCCGCCTGATGCGCCACCACCGGTCTGGGTCCATGAGGCATCGCAAGCTTCGAGCAGGGCGAGCGAGGCGACGGTATTGGCACGGTAGTAGCGCAGGGGTCGCCGGACGCTCTCGCCCACATACGCCATCGCGGCGAAATGCAGGACTGTTTTCACCTTGTGCTCAACAAGGAGGCGGAGCATCAGGTCGCCATCGCCGACATCGGCGGGGATGAAGGTGAGTCGGCCGCCTGCGTCTCTGGCGAGTAGATCCATCGCTTCGCGGTGGCCGCGAAAGAGGTTATCGACCGCAACGACGCGATGGCCATCGCGCAGGAGTCTCTGCACCGCGTGCGAACCGATGTACCCAGCACCGCCCGTAACAAGCACCGACATTGTGAATCTCCTGTCATGACCCGTGCATGGTACTTCCGGCACTCGTCGGCTGTTCGCGCCTCAACCACCCGCCGAGCTTGGGAACCGGGCGGCGGAGAGAGACGATGAGCACCGCCAGACCGACCCCGATCATGCCCACGCTGAGCCACTGGCCCATGGATAATCCGTAGGTGTTGGCGCGATCTCCGAACTGTGCATCGGGCAAACGCCGGAACTCGGTAAGAATTCGGAGCACACCGTAGATGATCATGAACCAACACCCGACGACACCCGGCTTTCGTGGACGCGCCCAGATCAACCAGAGCACGGTGGTCAGGATCACGCCTTCGGCGATGGCTTGATAGAGCTGACTCGGGTGGCGGCTGGTGAGCAAGGGCTTGAGCTGATCGGACACGGTGGCAGCGCGAGTGATGAGCCGGTCGAGGGCCGCGTTGTACGGGAGGCCGGGCGCGACCTCCGTGAGCAGGCGATCGAGCTTTGCGGATTGATCAGGGTTCAGGTTGATCTTGAAGTGGGTCAGTTCCTGCGGAAACTGGACCGTCCACCATGGGCCTTCGACCCCTGCGGGTGTCTTGACCTTGCCCAACAACTCACCGTTGATGAAGTTGGCCACGCGACCCAACCCAAGACCGACTGTGCAGCAGGCTGCGGTGATATCGAGCACGTGCAGCCAGCTTGTCCGCCCGATGATTCGACCGTCGGCGAGCTTCCATCCTCGTGAGACACGCCAACTTGCGGCGATGACACCGACCATTCCGCCATGACTCGCCATGCCGCCCCGATTGATGGCGAACACACCCCAGAATGGAAAGCCCGACGAGAAGGACGTTAGCAATGATCGGTCGTACACCAGTACATAGACCAGGCGACCACCGACAAGCGTGCCCACGATCAGGATGAGCATGGCATCGGCCACGCGCTCGAAGGGTATCTGGATCAGCCCCCGCTTCGCCAGACCGCGCATCATGAGGTAGGCGATGAGAAAGCCAGCGATGTACGCGAGGCCATACCAGCGAACACCGATATCGCCGCTGATCCGCAGGAGAAAGGGATCGATCGCATGAAGCCAGGCACCAAGGGTGACGCTCATGGATTCACCCCATTGGTTACTGTGGCCCCAAGCGGAAGGCCAAAGAAGCGGGCGGTGTTCAGGTTAATCTGCTCGTGGAAGTCATCGAATGACTGGCGTCGCAACTCCGCAATCGCGCGGGCCGTGTGCGCAACCCACGCGGGTATGCAGGGGCGCTTGCCGCGATGCGGAACCGGCGGCAGGAAGGGTGCATCGGTCTCGACCATGATTCGATCAGCGGGCACCAGCTTCGCGGCCTCGCGCAAATCGTTTGCGTTCGGGTAGGTTACGACACCCGTGAAGCTCACATATGCCCCGAAGTCCAGAATCTTCCGCATATCGCTGGGGCCTCCGGTAAAGCAGTGAAAGACAAATCGTGCTGGGTTGAGCGTGGTCCGGCTGAGGACGGGAATCAGGTCATCAAACGCCTCACGGCAATGCAGCACCACCGGCAGCCCGTTGTCCTTGGATATTCCACCCGCGCGGCCATGGTTGACGGACTGAATGAACGCCAGTTGTTCATCAAGCACCGCACGCTGTACCTCGCGAGCGGGTGTCGGGTAGTGGTTGTCGAGGCCGAGTTCGCCCCACGCCACACACTTCGGGTCGCTGGCGACGATCCGTAGGTTTTCCCAGATATGCTCCGCTCCGCTCCGGCCGATCGCTCGATCGTCGTTCGTATCGCTGTAGAGCGGATGAACTCCTGAAGAACACCAGACCGCACTGTGCGCCCGCGCGATGGCGAGTGCTTCCAGACAATCAAGCGTGGTCGTGCTGATGCTGATCATGCCGGCGACGCCCGCTGCGGCGGCATCGGCCAGTGTTTCAGCAGTTCGGCCCGCGAAGTCGGGAAAGGTGAGATGGCAATGGGTGTCGATCACGGGCAACAGGGTACCACGAATGGCGAGAGCGTGTGCATCGCAATCTCTGCGCATCCATCCGCAGGCCGCTTCACTTCCTACGCTTGTCGATCAATCCGGAGATTCCCATGACGCGACTGCTCACGCTCTGCTTCACCCTGCTTTGCCTTTGCCAGATTGTGGCTGCGGACGATGGCCGCCCTGAACAGTGGTACATCGTGCAGATGCAGAACCAGCGTGCCGGTTGGATGCGTGAACGCACGGTTCGCGAAGGCGATGTCTGGCGTTCGGAAACAGAGATGAGACTCGAGATCAAGCGTGGCTCGGTCGCATTGGGCATAGGCATTTCCAGCGAGTTTGTCGAAACAACCGCGGGCAAACCGCTCTCCATGAGCAGCACGATGAAACTGGGTGCGCTGCCACAGACGAAGTCGTTTCGCTTTCTTGATGATGGGGTTGAGGTGAAAGAATCGATCGGTGCGGCGGGGGCTGCGGGAAGCAACGAGTCGGTGAAGAAGCAACCTATGCCCGAGGGCGAGTGGCTCACCCCGATGGCGACCGAGCGTTACTTTGCGAAGCGGATTCGTGCGGGCGACGAGACCATCACGGTTCGCAGTATTGACCCGACCAACGGTCTCAAGCCCATTACCAGTACGCATAAGCTCGTCGAGCGCCTGCCGCTGGAAGTGATCGGGAGGCTTGTGCCCGCCCATAAGTGGAACTCAACTGTTGATCTGTATCCGAACATCACCACCACAACATGCACCGACGAACGAGGCCGCCCGCTTCGCAGCGAGGTCGATATCGGCGGCATCAAGCTCACGATTATCCTTGCTGACAAAGACCTGGCCCTTGCGAAGCTCGACGCACCCGAGTTGCTCGTCGCGACCATGATCCATCCCGACAAGCCCATCAATAAGCCGCGAGATCTCAAAAGAGCCGTCTATCTGGTTGAATCGACCGGCGAGACGCTCACCGATATTCCCTCGCTCGGTGCACAGACTTTCGAGCGACTGAACGGGAAATCCGGACGGTTGACGATCGATCTTTCCCGCCGCTCGCTCGCGGCTGAAGGCGATGCCAAAGACCCGAGGTATACCGATTGCACGACGATGATCACCTGCTCAGACGAAGGTGTGAAGTCACTCATCGACCTTGCCTTTCCCAAGACGGATAAGCCGGCCGATATTCCCAAGTCCAAGACCGCGCGGGCGGAAGCCCTGAGAAAGATGGTGTATCAGTACATCAGCAAGAAGTCTCTTGATGTCGGGTTCGCATCCGCCGCCGAGGTTGCCGCCACCCGCAACGGCGATTGCTCCGAGCACGGCGTGCTGCTTTGCGCGGTGTTGAGGGCCGACGGCATTCCCGCCCGCGTGGTTGCCGGGTTGGTTTATGTCGATACCTTTGCAGGACAAGATAAAGTCTTTGGTTATCATATGTGGACGCAAGCCCTGCTGCCGACAGAGGGCGGCAACCACTGGGTCGATCTCGACGGCGCGATCTCCGCGGATTCCCCGTTTGATGCGACGCACATCGCCCTTACCACCTCAAGCCTCAGCGATGAAGATATGACCAACTCACTCGTGCAGATGGTCCCCCTTCTGGGAACGCTGAAGCTGAAGGTGGAGACCGTCGAGTGAACGCCTCCGTGCCGGATCCGATTCACGGACATTTGGATGCGATTCACGAACTTCCGCCCCTCCCATCACGACTCCGCGATTCCCACAAGGGTACTTTCGGCACCGTTGTTGTGGTTGGCGGTTCGTGCGGGGGTGCCCCCCACTCCCCGACCATGCTGGGCGCGCCCGCGCTTGCCGGGCTTGCCGCGCTGCGCGCCGGTTGCGGGTTGGTGAAGCTTTGTGTGCCCACACCATTGATCGTTCCGGCTCTTGCGCTCTGTCCGAGTGCCACCGGATTGCCAATCCCTGTCGATGCCTTTGGGGCAATCGAGCCACACCTTGCATCTGCGGCGATCGACCGGGCTGTTGCCGAGGCATCGTGCATCGTCATCGGTCCGGGCTTAGGTTCCGGACCCGGCGCAGACGCGGCCGCACTTCGCGCCATTCAGCAGGATGAAGTTGCACTGGTGATCGATGCCGACGCGATCAATGCTCTGGGGAACATTCGCGAGTTCATGCGCGACTTCCGGGCCGCGGCCATTTTCACGCCCCATCCCGGCGAGTTCAAGCGTCTTGTTGCCGCACTGGGTCTAGGCGGCGACCTTGGCCTTGCTCAGTCACGAGAAGGTGCCGCGCAGCAACTCGCTCAACGGCTTGGTTCGATTGTTGTGCTCAAAGGGGTGGGCACGGTCGTTACCGATGGCCATCGCGTCTGGACCAACACCATTGACCATCCGTGCCTCGCAACCGGTGGCACCGGCGATGTGCTTTCGGGCCTCATCGGCGGCCTGATTGCGCAGTTCGTCCCGACTCCGCAGCAGATGTTGTTCAAGGCCAAGGTCGCGCAGATGCCCACACCGCCCGGTCGGCCGCTCGATCTTTATGATGCGGCCCGCATCGCGGTCTGCGCACACGGGGTCGCCGCCCAGATGTGGGCCGAGTCGCACCGCGCCGCGGCCGGGCTGATCGCCACTGAACTCTGCGAACTTCTTCCCGCGGCCCTTGAGTTGTTCAGAACAACAACCCCACGCTCCTGAGCACCACTACTCAAGCTGGCGCGGCACGGCAGTGGCCACCAACCTGATCGTTGGTGTTGCGTCGCCGATCGCGATGCGTATTTCCTGATCGTCATTCGGGTTGATCGTCAGATCAATCGTGGCGCGAATCAGTCGAGGACCGGGCTCGTACTGCATGATGAACATGGCCTCGGCCACGTTCCGCATCAGGGGGCGCTGCTCGGTCACCGTTGCAGGTTCGGTCGAAGAATCAAGCAGCACGTACCACAGCTCGAACGGACCATTGGGCGCGGCCGCAGCTCGGCGCTCGATGCGTGTGATGCGTCCGTTTCCCGCGATTCGATCGGCCTCGGCAACAAACTCGATGCTGTTGCTCGTCAGTGGGTTTTGCGTGCTGTCATACACATCATCAGGAAACGGCCCGAACTCAGCGCCGGTGCGGATCATGCCGAGCAATCGCGTGATGACGATGCGAGAGACCACATGGCTGCTGGCCGCCTCGGTGGTGTACTTGTAACTACGCCACGAGGCATCGAAGGCCGCGAGGGTTGCCGTGAGCAGCGAGGCGGTGATCGCGAGCGCGATGAGCATCTCGATAATCGAGAAGCCCTTGCGCTGCACCAGCGGACGCGTCGTCTGATGCGGCGAAAGGTGTGGTCGATTAAACAGAGAACTGTCGCTGCAAGTGTTTGATTCAGCTTCCGTCATCACTTGCCCTCCTTGTACGACAGTTTCACCGAGACAAGGCTCACGGGCAGCATGACACCATCGGGCATGGGCAGATCCGGGTTCCAGACAAGTTCGACGCGCCCGTATCCGTAGAAGGGGACCGCACGGGCACCGGCATCAAGCTCGGCCTGGCTTGGGGTAAAGTCGCTCCCGCGATCCGCGATCCCGTCACCATCCATATCCCAGCCGGCGATTTTCTGACCATTGACGATCGGAAGGGTTTCAGGATCGAGCGATTCGCCATCGCCATCCTCTGGCCCGAAATACCCGAGTGTGCTGTTGAAGTTGGCGGGGTTTCCGACCGCCTGACCGTTCGAACCGAGCGGTCCCTCACCGGCGGTCGGTGCAAACGTCATCATCAATGTGCCTTCGATGCGCGTGTTGCCGCGGGCATCAAGCACACCCGCGACGATGGTGCCCTTCAACTGAACATTCTGGCCTGTGGGGCCGCCGCTGAACGTATCTGTCGGGCTGTTGAACGAACCGATATCCACCGAGTAGTTCGGCAGCATCATCGAGCTCTTCTCGATCTCCGCCACGTCATCCGAATCCGGATTCAGCGCGGTGTTCTCGGGCTCGTCGGGGTGCACTTCCGTGAATCTAGTGGAACCTGTGAACTGCATTTTATTACGGATGTGTGTATACTGTGACGGCGTATCACCGACCAGTGACCCTACAAACAAACAATCATGGAATCGAATGTTGTTGGAGTACCGCTTGGTGTCGCGGGCGGATCCGGTTACCGAAGCATTGTCGATGATCGGAGGATCAGGGAATGATGCGTAGTTGGCCGGACCATCGATCAGGTTGCCGGTCGTGTAGCGGAGGAAATCGCTCTTATCAAGAGGATCGGTCAGCAGCACAGGACGGCCCGACGCATCGCTCCATTGCATCTTGCCGTAGAACTGCCAGTTCTGGTGCGTGTTGTCGGCATAGCTTCGCGCGTAGGTGACGCCCACAAATGTGCAGTTTACGAATAGTCCGTTGTCTCCCCGCGGTATCTGAACATTCTTGAACGTCATATTCTCATATCGCGGTCGATAATAGAAATCAACAAAGCTCGGAGAGTTGAATGGCATTCGCTCCCACAGATGCCGGCCCGTGCGCGAATAGACGTACGAGTCATCGAGGTCTGATCGCCAGTAGCGCGGCCGCGCAGTGTCGGTGCCCGCTTCGATGTATGTCGGCAGCTGGCTTGAGGCGATGCCCAGTTGTGCCGCGACCTGGCGTTCAAACGACTCGCCATCAGCCGCCGTCTTCAAGGGGGTCTGCGAGTTGGTGAACGAGTCGGCGTTGATCGCCGGCAACTCATTGTCACTGGCGCCGAACCGTTCGGCGGTCTTTCCATTCTCGGGAATGATCGGGCCGCGAAGCTGGTCGTGCCAATCGCTGTTGGCAGTCTCCCATGACTGCTGTGTAGCCTTGAACACAAGCCTTCCGCGCACCTTCGCGTACTGATCCTTGCGATCAATGTACCCATCGCGCCAACCGAGAACCTGATCCTGATTCTTTGATCCTCGCACATCGGCCATGACTTCGCCACTGTCCCATCGACCGTTGCGATTGGTATCAATCCAACCAGAGATGCCGTTCTTGTTTCGATCCGGGTTGCCCGAGTCAATCAGGATCGCCAGATCATCGTCACCGGTGAACTCGGCCGATTGCCCCTCGGCCGGGGTACCCAGGGCGAGCGCGGATGAAAGGGTCACGCGCCCGTCACCGGTGCTGTCATAGAAGTTCAGGAAGACGTCGAACTCGTCAATGTACCCGTCGCGGGTTGCATCCGCGTATGCGCCATCGGCTACACCATCCGTGTCGGTATCGGTGTC
>JBBSBC010000025.1:0-27070 GCA_038251595.1 Phycisphaerales bacterium
AAGCGAACGCGATCAACGCAAAGCCGCCGCTCGACCCGGAGTCGGTGCTCTGGTGGTCAAGGGGCGGCGGCGGTGGAAGTGCGTGGGTGAAGCGGGTGGTCGTGCCGGTGGTGGTGGAGATGGAACGTTGAGAGGTGAAGCGCGAGCGGGACATCCTCAGCGGGCGGGTGCCGCAGCCTTGGATACGGGGAACTGGCGTTCAAACTTTGTCTGGAGGCTTTCATACTTGATGGGGGTGGGGTTGAGGGCAGGTTCGGCAAACTCGACCTTCGATTCTGTAGGGTGGGTATCTTTCTTGAGCAGAACGTTCATCTGCTTGAGAAAGTGCTCTTCAGGTGAGCCAGCCTTGGGCGTGGTCGGGGTCTTCATGACCTGTCCATTGGCCATGACTTCGACGTAACAGCCTACGTGTTCCTTCATCATGGTGATGTAGACTGGTCCATCGACACTGGTCAGCTCCACATACACAGGATGCGGCTCGGCAATCTGGATGAGGTAGACCCGCTCGGTGCCATCGAACAAGCGCTCGATGGCAAACTGTGTCCCATCGCTGGCGGCGCGAACGCGTCGCCCAACGGCGATAGGTCCGGTTCCTGAAAGAAGCACATACCCATATTCGAGGGCGATGACCGAGCCCAACTCGGTGGTCTTTCCGAGTTCGCTCGGATGCATCGCTGTGCTGAACCACGTTCCGGAGTTGAGGCGGTCGATGCCCACGGCATCCTTGCAAGAAGCATCAGCGCACCTGGAGCCGGAGAAGACACGGAAGTTTCGTGTGGTCTGGTGGGCGCAGTCTCCCTTGTCCTGCAAAATGTGCATGCACAGGTTCATCGGTGTGAACGCCACATCGAAGGCCTCGTCCTGTTCGAGCTTTGCGGGCTCAAATGTGATGGTAAGTTCCGGAGGGGGACACTCCTGTGCGGGCAAGGTGAGCATCGTGAGATGGCGTTGCGGATGGCCGAGCGTTGAGCAGGCAGCGATGCCGCCGCACGCGATGACGAGCGTGCGTGTTCGGAGAAGATTTTTACGCACTCGACGATGATCGTGGACGCAGTTCAACGTTGTCCTTTCAAAGAACAAACGGGTGATCAAGGCCTGAAGTTGAACATGGCGAGGTTGGAAAGGCGAGTCATCGAGAAACCTCTTATCGCGCGAAGTGTCGGCGCGCACGGATGAATCGATCGATGCCGAGGTACCCATACGACGCCAGCACGACAAATGCAAACGCTGGGGAGAACGGCAGGATGTAAAGAAGTGTGGAACGGGTTGTTGAGAGACAAAACAACGTCAGAACGCACAGAATCGCCAAGCCGAGAACGACCGTCAGCCCGCGACGAATGATGATACGCCGAGCGCCAGCTCGTTGTTCCGACCGCCGCGTGAAGAAACCGAGAAGCCAACCCGCAACGCCCGCGGCGGTCACCACCATCCAGAACAACGGGGTGGACGGATGCCGAACGGTTCGTCCTGTCAGCAGTGATTCCATCGCTAGGGCGTGCCCATACACGCCCCAGAGGGTTCGTCCGTCGGGTGTGGGAAAGAAATCTTCACTGTTTGTTTCCGAGCGGCTGTTCACGGTGGTGTTGGCGATAAAGACGATCTTTCCGCGGAACAACTTTTCGAGATCATCGGACGGTGTCTTAATAATATCTTCGTAGTAATAGGTCGCTCTTTCTATGATGTTGTCATTGGGAATGGCGAGTAGAATATTGCCACACAGGTCGCCGCGTCGCACACCATACTCGCGGGTGTCGAACTCCGAGGGCTGCTGGCTCACAACCTCGGTGAGTGGGAACCGTCTTGGTTCCAGGAATGCTCTGGGTAAGTCGGAACCCTGCGGGATCCGTTCAGAGGCCTGAAGTTGCAAGGCCGGTTGGGATGCATCGATAAACAGCAAACAATCGCGTTTGGCTTCAAATTTTGGCGCAAGGGCCACGGCGGCGAGTCCGGGCCAGGCATGATGCTGGCCCCGCTGGAGAGCGACCTCGGCACGCCAAGCGCGGCTGATGTCATCAACATCCATCGTTGTGCCGCCCCAGCCGAAATGAGGGATCAAGGCCTTATCGATCGGAATGTCTGCGGCATCGATTTGCCACGAGTTCAGTCCGGCGAAGACCGGGATGGGATTCGGGCGGCTGGCCAGCGTCGCGGCGGCCTTCCCCATGCGGTCATCAAAGGGCGTGTTTTTCCTGGAGAAAATAATATCAAAGACCAACGCGACCGCTTCACAATCGACCAGTCGTTCCATAAGGCAGGCGTGCAGCCCACGATTGGTATCGCTGTTGGTTGGGCTGAATCCCTCGACATTCAGATAGGCCGCGATGCGGGCGGGCTCATCTTCATCTTTAAAGCGAATGATGGCGACATGCTCAAGGCGAACATTCGCCACGGCGGGCAAGGGGCTTGAGAAAAGGACCCGCTCGTACACCTTGTCAAGCAAGGTTAACCTGGCAATGCCATCGCCCAGATAGCCAGAAAGAATCGCCAACGTGGCCGCGAGCGCAACGGTGCGAGAGCGCGAGAGAAACCGGCCAAGTATCGACGGGTTCGTGGGGGTCGGCGGAGCCCACCCAGCTGCCGCGCTTTCGGTGGGCTTCAGGGCCTCTTCCAACTGCTCGGCAAACTGTCGAGCGGTCTCCCAGCGCTTGGGTTTGCCGCCGGGCGTGGTGTCCTTTTCAAGTGCTCGCGCCACAACAGCATCGATTCGAGGGTGCTGAAGTTGTCGGTACTTGGAAGGAAGCGTCGGCCTTGTTGTGCGGATGATGCGCTTCTTCTCTTCCGGCGAACGCTTGTGCAGGTCGTAGGGAAGATGGCCGGTGAGCAGTTCGTGGGTCATCACTCCCAAGGCATAGACATCAGTGCGGTCGGTGATGTCGGCGGTTCCGCCCCCGATCTGCTCGGGGGCCATGTAGTCTGGAGTGCCCGGCGACATGCCGAACTCCTGGGCATGTTGGTCGGGATGCCCGGTCAGCGCGAGCCCGAGGTCAATCAGTTTGGGTTGGCCATCGCTCCCGACGAGAACGTTGCCGGGTTTGAGATCGCGATGCCGCAGGCCGAGATCGTGCATGTTCTGGATGGCGTAGGCAATCTTGATGATCAGCCTGATCCGCGCGGGTTCGTCGAGATCGTGCTCAAACACAAACACATTGATGGCCAGTGGTCTTTGGATCAGCTCCGTCACAAAGTATGGAAGTACCAGGCCATCAACATGAACTTCGCCTTCGGTCAGGACCCGCACAATGTTTGGGTGGGTGAGAAGCGCCAGCCGCCCGGACTCCTGCTTGAACTGGCTCAGGCGCCACTTGGTCACCTGGTCTGGCCTGAGAATCTTGATGGCCACCATCTGTCTCGGCAGGCTTTTTTCGCCTGAAAACACGATGCCGAAGCCGCCCTTGCCGATCCGCGTGTGCAAACGAAGACCGTCGAATGTGCGCGGAATCAGGTACCCGTCGGAGATGATAAACTCATCTCCGCGACTTCCGGGGACACCATCATCGTCGCGTTGAGGCGGATCAGGTGCGTTTTCGCGTGTCGGTTGAGAGTCCATGGATTGCCCCCCATCACGAGCTTGAAGCTTTCGCGAAGTGTGTGCGTTTCAAGGCCGCATGGCCGCGAACGTGGGGGCGAAACAAACAAAGAATCATGCGGCGATTCGATTCGACAGATCTTAGCCGACCCGGTGTATGGGCAACGTGCGAGATCGATACTCAAGCGCTTGTAACAAGCTCTGCCAAACACGGTCTTCATCCCGCGAAGCATCCACCACCGCGTATCGTCCCGGGTCGCTCTTGGCCTGATCCAGATATCCCTGCCGCACGCGTCGGTGGAAGGCCGCGCCCTTGGCTTCCATTCGATCCAGCAGCGGGCTCAGCCGTTTGGATGCGGCCTGTTCGTCGATATCAAAGACCACCACCAGATCGGGCTGCAGGTTTCGGGTCGCCACGCGGGCGACACCCGCGATATCCGAGGTGGGCAGCCCGCCGGCCGCGCCCTGATAGGCCAGCGTCGAGGCGACGTAGCGGTCGGCGAGGACCATCTCGCCCCGTTGCAGGGCGGGGATGATGCGTTTCTCGACCAGTTCGGCGCGGCTGGCCATGTAGAGCAGCATTTCGCACCGTACGCCCATCTCCAGGCCCTCTTCGGCGCGAGCCAGCAAGATGTGCTGGCGGATCCGTTCGCCAACCGGTGTGCCGCCCGGCTCGCGCACTTCGCAGACCGACATCGGGGGTGAGAGCGATTTGCACAGATCGGTCAGCCGTCGGAACTGCGTGCTTTTGCCAGATCCATCTGGTCCTTCAAACACGAGAAAGCGACCCGCGTATTGGCGCAGGAACGATGGATCGGGCGATGGCGAGGGTTGCGGATTCACGTGAGCAGTGAAGTGGGCCGGTGGAATGGGAGGGGAGACAGGAAGGGGTGTTGGTGGTGGCGGCAGGGTGGACGCGGCGCGAGTGTACGGCGGCCGCGCTCGGCTTGGGCGGGTCTTCCGCGTTTGTGGGCAACCGTGCCCCCCGCCGCGGGGAGAGCGTCCGTATCCTTACGGCCCTATGGACCCCGCTCCACGCCATCGCCTGCGTACCGATACCGACGATGGGCTGCTGCTCATCATCAGCGGCCCCTCTGGCGCGGGCAAGACCACCATCACCCGCGCGGTCGAGCGTTCGATCCCCGGTTCGGTCTTCTCCGTCTCCGCGACAACCCGGCCCAAGACCGATGCCGATGTGGAGGGCGTCGATTACCACTTCGTTGACGATGCCGCGTTCGAGGCCATGAAGCGTCGCGGCGAGTTTCTCGAATGTGTCGATCTGTTCGGCAAGAAGTACGGCACACCACGACTGTGGGTCGAGGAACAACTGGCGCGCGGCCGGCTGGTCATCCTTGAGATCGATGTGGTCGGCGCGATCAAGGTCAAGGAGCAGATGTCCGAAGCCTTCGCGGTTTTCATTCTGCCACCCAACGAACAGGTGCTGCTTGAGCGGCTTCGAGCCCGCAAGCGCGAGTGTGAGGAGGCGATCCAGAAGCGATTTGCCGAGGCCCAGCGCGAAATCCTGACCGCCCGAACCAGCCAGACCGGTGGCCGCCCGATCTACGACAAGTTCATCGTTAACGACAAGCTCGAACTTGCGATTCCCGATGCTGTCGCGGCCGTGCTTGGTGAGCGCGAGCGGCGGCGACTGAGTCGGGGATGACCGGCGGTTTGGGTGTGTGGTGACGGTTGTGTGAATGCTTACGCATATCCGAGAATTCGTGTGGACAATCCGGGGGACACGAACCACACTTGTTCAACCCGGAGGATTTCAGCATGTACAACTTGTTGAGTCGCATCGTGGCGGTGGTCGTGGCGGTGGCGATGATGCAGAGCCCGGTCTCGGGCATTCCGCAAGCCCTGACCAACCGGACCATGTGGACGTGGAACGACCCTCCCGCGCCTGACAATATTGATCCGCTGATCACCAGCAGCGTTCGCGTCAAAGTCTTTGTCGGTGCGCGCGGAATGACCGGTGTCGAAGCGGCCGATGCCGTCTGCAACATCATTCAGCAGCGGCAACTCACGCGGGGACGCGTGAACATTCATCTACAGGATTTCGGGAAGGGCGATGGGCTGCCGGGCAGCCCGTACTCGGATGGCGTCGCGCTCGTCTACCAAACCGACGATGCGCTTGAGGATCAAACGGTGCCGATGTGGTGGATGACCCCGTACATGAACAACGGGATTGCCGAAACCTCAACGTGGTTTGGGCAGTTCATAGATCGGTACAAGGTCCGGCAGTTGGTATCTCCACAAAGCATCCCCGATCCCACGCGTTTCCACTTCGATAACGAGATCTATGTCACGGGTTGCTGCTCGATCGACTTTGTGCGCAACTTCCATGGCGTGCTGAATGATCCGAAGGCAACCAGTCCGGCGTGGGCGATCGTCGGCAATGATGACGGTCAAGGGTCGCCGCGCACGCTCGCGCAGCTCTACAGCGAGTATCTGGCCGATGCGGTCCATGGCGGCCTCGCGCCCGATCCGCAGGCCTGCTGCATTCACACCGTGGAAGCAAACCGACGTTGGAATCTCTGGTATGGTCGAGTCTGTTCTCAGGCCGTTGATAAAGCGATGGACCTTGCGGTTCAAGGGAAGATCCATGCTGCGTGGCCGGGGTGCCTCGTGAGCGACTACGGACAAGCAAGCCTGGATGGACTCACCGATCCCGATCTTCCGCCCTTCTCAAGACGCGTCGTTGCCGACCCTTGGCAGGCGGGCGCGTTCTGGGCGAACAACTGGGGTGTCGAGTTCTACGACCTGCAAGCCCCGGTTTTCTATCCCATTCACTTCGACCACCGCCGACCCGGCGAATCGATCTTCGATGCTTCGATGCGGGTTCATCGCCATGAACTGGAATCCATCATCCATTCATACGGGGGCGGTCACGCTGCGGAAATTGTTCCGTGGATTCTGCTGCCGGGCGAAGCCATGGATGTTGGCTGGTATGTCGTGGACGGTCCAGATCCGGACAGCAATCCGGACCCCGTTCCTTACTTCACAACCTTTGCCGATATCCATCGAACCATGGCGTTGCTGAGGTCGTTTGACATCGGCGAATATCTGCTGTTCAACCCGGGTGGCGGGACCGCTTCGCAATGGCGCGATTTTCGCGATGTTCTGAACCAGGTCTGGGCGTTTGATCCTGTCTCGGTTACGGTTACTGGTGGCGAGATTCTTTCGGGCGATCTCGCATCGCTCAGGCACGCCTTGTGGGACCGGCTCTCGATACTGATGCCCGCAGGGGAGCTGACGGTGACCACCCAGATGGCCTTGAATCTCGGATCGCCGCGGCCCGCACGGCTTCGGGTACGCATCGAAGCGGCCGTGGATGCGGGCCTTGCGCAGTTACAAGTCGATATTCGCGATCAAACCGCGTTGAACTTCTGGGTGCCGCTCGGAACGGTGCAACTCACATCCGAGCGTCTCGTGGTCGAACTGGCCAGCGGACCATCGGCCAGTTTGTTCAACATCGTGGGCGAGGCCGACATTCGACTGCGTTGTTTACCCACGGTTTTCGGTGCACCGCAGACGCTGCACATTGATTTGATTCAACTCACAGGTCTTCCGCCCTGTCCCGGAGATTTCAACGCATCCGGAAAGCTGAGCGTTCAAGACCTCTTTGATTATCTTGCCGCTTATTTCTCGGGCGAACCGAGGGCCGATTTCAACGACAGCGGCACCATCTCTCTTCAGGACCTCTTCGACTATCTCACCGCCTACTTCGCCGGAACCTGCTGAGCGCGATCGCACCGCCGACGCGGATGGTGTTTACCATTAACGCAATGCCCAACACCGCCGCAGAACTTGCCGCCTGTCTCGAAGCGCGAACCGCCCGCATCGCCATCATCGGGCTCGGGTACGTCGGTCTTCCGGTTGCCCGTGCCTTTCACGATGCGGGCTTTCCTGTGCTGGGGTTCGATATCGACCCCGCGAAGATCGATGATCTTCATCGCGGCCGCAACTACCTTTTGCACCTAGGCGAGGGCTTCGTCGCGGGCATGGCGACCAGTGGGCGCTTTACGCCCACGAGCGACTTTTCGCGGCTGGGCGAGGCCGATGCGATCATCATTTGTGTTCCCACCCCGCTGGGCAAGCACCTTGAGCCCGACCTGTCGTTCGTCGAGCGCACCAGCGACGACATCGCTCGAACCCTGCGCCGGGGCCAGTTGATCGTGCTTGAATCGACGAGCTTTCCGCGCACCACACGCGACATCGTTTTGCCCCGACTTGAAAGTACGGGCCTGAACTGCGGCACGGATTCAGGCTTTTTTCTGGCCTTCAGCCCCGAGCGCGAAGACCCCGGCCGCAAGGACCACACGACCGTTTCGATTCCCAAGCTCGTCGGCGGGATCGACGCGAAGAGCGGCCAGCTTGCGACCTCGTTGTACTCGGCCGCGTTTAAGACGGTGATTCCTGTTTCGAGCGCTGAGGTGGCCGAAGCGGCCAAGATTCTTGAGAACACATATCGCGCGGTGAACATCGCGCTGGTGAACGAGCTGAAGAT
The DNA here is from genome assembly GCA_038251595.1 of Phycisphaerales bacterium. GTDB lineage: Bacteria > Planctomycetota > Phycisphaerae > Phycisphaerales > UBA1924 > JADLCX01. Next base: position 8,037 of record JBBSBC010000025.1, read on the forward strand.
CCTCCTGACCGCGATGGACATCGACATCTGGGAAGTGATCGAGGCCGCGAAGACCAAGCCCTTCGGGTTTCAGGCGTTCTATCCCGGCCCCGGCCTCGGCGGGCACTGCATTCCGATCGATCCGTTCTACCTCACGTGGAAGGCACGCGAGGTCGGGCTGCCTACACGCTTCATCGAGCTTGCAGGCGAGATCAACCACGCCATGCCCGACTATGTGGTCAACCGGCTCATGCACGCGCTCAATGACCGCTCGCGCGCGGTGAAAGGTTCGCGCATCCTCATCCTGGGGCTCGCCTACAAGCCCGATATCGATGATGTGCGCGAGAGCCCAAGTCTTGAGATCATCGAAAAACTCCGTGCGCTGGGCGCCGTTGTTGAATACAACGACCCGCACGTGCCGCGCACGCACCAGATGCGCAAGTACGATCTGAAGATGACCTCTGTCCCGCTCACGCCCGAATCGCTGCGCAGCTACGACGCGGTGGTCGTGAGCACCGCGCACGCGGCCTACGACTGGCACCTGATCGGCGCTTCATCGCGGCTGGTCATCGACACGCGGAACGGCCTGCGCGACTACGCGGGCGATCGCTCGCATATTGTTTCGGCCTGAACGATCAGCCCGCGCTGGGCTTACACGCGCTCGAAGAGCCACGCGGTCTCAATCTTCTCGCGCAGCCGGAATCCCTCGCGGATCAGCACGTCGGAGATGGCCTGCTCATCGGTTGTCCGGTTGGGGTAGAGCCACTCGTGCAGCTCGATGCAGACAAACCGCATGTACTCGGGGAGCGCGGGCTTCTGCGCAGGCACGATGGCCTCGCTCCCCTCGACATCGGCCACCAGCACTTCGGGCCGGAGGTTGAACTTTGTGCACAGCGTCGAGAGGTCGAAGACTTCGGGCTCGCCCGCACGCGAAGCCGCCGGCTTCGGCGCGTTTCCGCCTTGTTGATCAACCGAAAAATCAACCGTACCACCCAGCGAGCACGTCTGATTGAAACCACCCACCCGCAGGCCGCCGGGCAGCGACCAGACGGGAAAGGCGTACCCATTGACGATGTCGGCGCGACCCGGTGTTTCGAGCCAGGTCTTGGAATATTTGGTGAGGTCGGGTGAGGCCTCGACACTCACCACTCGGCCCGTTGGGCCGACGAGCTTGGCCAGCACCGAGGTGACGATGCCGATCGACCCGCCGAGTTCGAGAACCTGCATGCCGGGCTTCACGATCTGGTGAAGCAGCTCGCGCTCGGGCTTCTCATATTCATCCTACTTAAGCACCCACTTGGTGCCGAAGCTGTAGGGCGCGTTGCGCAGCTTGATCGCCACACCGTCAACGTTCACTGACTTGGGCCAGACCGCCTCGGGCACAAAGTTCCGGACGTCCAGCGTCGAAGGTCAAAGTAGCGTTGCTGCAGCGTCACGCGGGCTCCCTCACTTCTATGCCGACCCGGGTATGCGGGCCGGCGGGCTTACCATCGTCGGGCCAGAATCGCGCCTGTCCACCATGAATCACGACTCTACGCCGCGATACCGCTTATGAGCACAACCGCTCCAACGCCGGACTCCGCCACCACTTCCGATTGGAAAGGACTTCGCGTGGCCGTGACGGGCGGTGCGGGCTTTCTGGGTGCCGCTGTGGTGGCCCGACTTCGTGGTCGGGGCGTTGATCCCGCTGACCTGCTGGTCGTACGCTCGCGCGAGTTTGATCTGCGCGATGCGCGCGCCGTCGCACGCTTGTACGAAGTCTTTCGCCCCAGCATCATCATCCACTGCGCGGGCTTTATCGGCGGCATCCAACTCAATCGCGATCAGCCCGGACGCATGTTTCACGACAACCTGCTGATGGCCTTCAACCTCATCGAAGGGTGGCGACACTGGTGCGAGCGATCGCCCGAAGCGCGCGAACGCGGCACGTTTGTGCAGGTCGGTTCCATGACCTCATACCCCGCCAGCGCGCCGGTGCCGTTTAAGGAAGAATCGCTCTGGACGGGCTACCCCGAGCCTGCCAGCGGCCCATACGCGGTCGCTAAGCTCGCGGCATGGCAGATGCTCGATGCCTATGCACGGCAGTACCGAACGCCCAGTGCGTACGTCATCCCCGTGAACCTGTACGGACCCGGCGACAACATCGATGATCCCGCCCGCGCGCACGTCGCGGGTTCGTTGGTCAAACGATTTGTCGATGCGGGACGCGCTGGCCAGCCCGAGGTCATCTGCTGGGGCAGCGGCACACCCACACGCGAGTTTCTCTATGTTGATGATTGTGCCGAGGCCGTCGTGCGTGCCGCGGAAGTGATGCGGGAGCCCATGCCCATCAACCTCGGCTCGGGGGTTGGCCTTCCCGCGGGCGCTGGGCAGGAACTTTCGATCAAGGACCTTGCGGAACTCATCGCACGCCTTTGCAACTACCAGGGCAAAATTGTCTGGGACTTTACAAAGCCCGACGGGCTGGCCCGCCGCAGTCTTGATTCTTCACGCGCACTCCAAATGCTCGGTTGGCAAGCCCGCACGCCGCTCGAGGCGGGGCTTCGCCGCACTATCGACGTCTACCTCCGGTCCCCCCTCCGAGCGGGAAGGGGCTAGGGGAAAGGCTGCGGCATCACCGAAGCCGCACATCCACGCATCCCTCTCGATCGCCACCGCTCAGCCGTCGCCCCACCTCACCCTCCACCCCGCTCTACACTCGCCCGCCATGTCCGAACCAACTGCCAACATCGTGTGGAGCCGCGCCGCACTCACCCGCGAAGAGCGATGGGCCGCGCTCAACTGTCGCGGCTGCACGCTCTGGTTTACCGGGCTTTCGGGATCCGGCAAGTCCACCATCGCTGTAGCGCTTGAGGCCGAGCTTCTTCGCTGCGGCCGGATGGCGTACCGGCTTGATGGCGACAACATTCGGCATGGCCTAAACGCGGGCCTTGGGTTCAGTGCCGCCGACCGGCACGAGAACATCCGGCGTATTGGCGAGGTTGCGCGGCTGTTTGCCGATGCGGGCGTCATCACGCTTGTCAGTTTCATTTCCCCTTATCGCGCCGACCGTGCCGCGGTGCGTGCGATCCATGCTGCCTCCCCATCGCAGCGCGAAGGGGCCGGAGTCGTGGTGCCGACCGCTCCCGAATCGTCGGCGACGGTGCCGCTTCCCTTTCTCGAAGTCTTTGTCGATACCCCTCTTGAAGTGTGTGAGAAGCGCGACCCCAAAGGCCTTTATAAGAAAGCACGCGCAGGGCAGATCACTGGCTTTACAGGGATTGATGATCCTTATGAACCGCCCGTCAATCCAGAGGTCGTCCTTACACCACTTATGACGGTTGAAACATGCGTTAATACTTGCTTGAACGCAATCAAGAGTGCCTAGGAACGAACTTGGCCAGCAACCAAAAAGCAAATGCCTACAAGATGGATTAACATTTGCTCAACCCTAGCATCCGGCAAAATACAACCCTAGGAACGTGAACAAGTCATCGAGGGAGACACAACGATCTCCATTTAAGTCAGCATTCAATCCATTTGTACACGGCAACACAGACTCGATAAAGTACGACTCGAGAAAAGCGAACAAATCGTCGATCGATCCAGTACCTGAATTATTGAAATCCGCACTACATCCGGCAATCTCAATCTCGATTGCGCCTCGTCGCAATCTGAGCTGATCACAGACCACATCGCCGATCAACATAACCTGTGATGGTATCAAAGCTCGGCACCATTCTTCTACGATTACAGTCGTTCCTGCGGGAACAGTTCCGACATCAATTGTTTTTTCAATGCTATCGTCAACCAGAATCGTGAAACTACTCTTGATTACCAGTCGGACATTCGTTAGCTCATGTTCAGTTGGTGCCGTGATAAATACTCGCGAACGCGTCCAAGTTGTTGGTCGAATGGTTGTATCCGTACTCAAGGCTACAGTAACGTTGGGCGCATCAAAACTCGAAACGGCGGAAGTGACGTCAACCGCTTCTGTCTCAGCACATTCTGCTGCGATGTCCCAAACGACGTGATCTGCTAGCGAAAACCAAGGTACAAGCAAAGCTGCTAATAGTGTAATGCTGACTGTATCGCTGCCATGTGGCGGAACCGTCACCGATCCCGTAAACGTACCCAAGGTACCTAAGGTCTCACCATTGTATTCACATGCGGTCGCCGCAACTGTATAAACATAATTTCTTTCAACGTCATCATTGTTAACCAATACAACGGCCCCGGTTGCATCGGCCCCTAAATTCAAGCTTGGTGGGAACTGCGTAGCGGGTCCTTGAGTAAGGGGCAATGGAACGTTTCGGTAGTTATTCGTGACATCCATAGGATCGGGATTGCCAGAAACCACGGGGGTAATCAGCTGGTTTGTATATCGTGTTGCCACCTGTCTAAGTAAGCGGGGAGTTTGAGGTGAAATAGTAAAAGAAGAAGTGCCAGATCTTCGCAAACACCGGTTCACAATCACCGGATCGACCTCGAATGTGACAAAATCAACATCATAATTACCATTTGCTCGGTCTTTGACAGCGGCGACTGGCGCGGGACCAAGTTCATAAAAACCCGAAGATCCTAAAATTTCTGGTGTTCCATCAACGGCTTGCCATCCCGAGTATTGTGGCCGATCAGGTCTTGCCATCAACCCCTCGGCCCATGCGTGATAGTTCCATCTTTGATCGATCTGACGACTACCATCGACGATAATAGTGCGGTCGCCAGGAACTTCAGGGTTGGCATATTTCCAGTACTTAGTGTAGATGTTGTCTCGCGGCACGTTCTTGTCCTGCGCAGACCCGATACAAGTTACTGGACGACTAACAATTCCTAAGGTCCGCATCGTTCCTACCATCAAGCCAGAAAAATTCCAACACTGTCCAGCACGCACCGTGGTGCCCGAAGCTTGATATCGTGCAAAAATCTGCTCAACGCCTGTCCATGCACGATTTCCAAAACATACGATTCGATCATCTTCGGTCATGTCGCTACCCCAAACCCCGCGGAGGACACCGCCAGCGTTTGGACCATTGCCATTAACTTTTCGAGACAACCAACGGCAAACTTGAATCGGATCCGCTCGCTGCGTCGAGTTAAGTCCGCTTAACAAAGCGAGCGTACCATTAAAAACGGTGGGATCGAATTGAGAGAAGTTTCAACCAAAATACCCCTCGCCTTTCAACACATAGCCGGATTCCCTCAGCAAGTACCAATTTATGGCAGAAGTGGAGGCATAAGTAGTGTCGGCAGTAGACCAAGGGTTGAACAATATAACAGCAAGCTGATTTACAGTATGCCGATTCACCTCGCGTGACGTTCCATGCGCGAAAAGCTTGGCCGTAACGGAGTACTCTCCTACGGCGGCCGTCGGAGGGAGATTTACTTCGAGGGATATCCGTTTACGCGGCGTTGGCGATGTCAAAGTGGCGACGGACGCGATGCGACATCCCCAAGAAGCCTGCGATAATGTAAGAACCGGCGGAATACTGATGAACTCGGCTGCACCATTAAAGGTGTGAGACAACTCTTACCCAACCTCGTAGCACGATGTATCAAAATCGGATGGTACAAATACGTCCAGTTTCGCGACACCACCTCGACGCAGAACCATTCTTGATTGACTCGGAATTCGATATCGGTCGGTATGAAAACTGGCTTGATTAGTCGACCACTGCCACGCGCTTTCTAAGATTACGGGTTCTGCCCCAATCACGATTGAATAGGATTCGAACACTGCTCCCGGAGTGCTGATACTTCCAATTCGCTGTATAGAAGAGGGAATAATATTCGCGCATCCAGCAGTCTGTGCAAACGCATCATTCCACGCAGACATAAAGCTCGCCGGACCAATCGCTGGTGCAGAAACTGCTCCGATTACAACAGCCCCGGCGGCGTTGTAGAGACGAAATGGCCTGCCAGCGCGAACATAAACACTGTCAGCAGGTGCGGAAGCAAGATCGCCAATCGTGAATGCGTAGCCAGGCGCAGCATTGGCTCGCTTGAAGTACTGAGTTCGAACAGTTTGATCTGAGCCGTCCGACTCGCAAGAGTTGAATACAAACGTCACTATGTTCAACAATCGTCCCGAATAGGTGTTCCCGTTTTGATCAATGGCCACACGAGGCGGCCATGTCAAAAATCCGTTCGCTCCCTGCAGCGCCGAACAAACCGGCGCGCAAATTCGAGTATCATCTCTGAGGACCGCACTCGAGACCGCGAAGTCCCAAGCCGGATCGGCCACCGTTGTTTCTATGAGATTGCATACAGCCGGAACGCCACCAGCAAATGCTGATAACCCCCCATCAGATTCAGGGATCCCCTTTGAAGGCTCCAGCTGTGCATAGCTGCTGCCTGTGGTGACAAACAAAACGGACGCAATAATCTTAAGTGCGCTCAAGCGATAAAATTTCATGTAATTATCGTGCCTTTGGTGTCAAAAAGAAAAAATGGGTAATGAATGCTTCGTGGTTCGTTGGCTGATCAACTTCGGACACGGCACCCTCGGGCACGTTTAGTAATAAGAGCTTTCCAGCATTTGGACAAATCCTTAAACAATCACTCTCTCGTGGCGACATCCAAAATGGTTCGATCGTAGTTGCATTCTTGAATGTTACGTCAACGGTTGCAATAAGTTTATCAACGCCTCGACGACCATCGCTTTCGGGGGGGGGGCGCTTCACTCTGGCCGTTAGAGATTTGGCCATGTAAACCGATACACGCACGTTGTCAAGGTGCCGACCTTGTAGGCCAACATCGGACAGGTTGAGCACAACCTGCCCCTCGGGTACTGCAATTAAATACCCGAATACCAATCCTTGAAGTGGAATTGGAAGCGGAAGTTCTTGGTTGGCAACGCGGCCATCGTCATCACAGGGTTCGATCTGTACGCAGATAACTGTGGGCACAGCTTGGCTTGCCCATTTAATATTAATGTGGGGGCTTGCAACGCCAAGCACATGACTTACTTCAAGTGCAGTGCGGAGCCTTGCCTCTTGTATTCGAGGCACAATGTCTGGCGCCATCACGGTACCGGGTGGTTGCGCCTCAACTCTTTCAGACGACACATGAATAGTGCTTATTAGCGCAAAAGTGAGCCCGCTCAAAAATATAGATAGGAGTAACTTTGACATTTGTGCTCTTATACGGATCACCGCTCAGAACCGAGCCGCACTGGGTCTATAAACGCATGACTGACAATTGGTTAAAGCGCGCATCGCGCCCGACACTGATCGATGATCCGTATTAATTCCCATTTTTTCAACAATCGGTAAGTAGCAGTATAGCATTCTTCGTCATTTTTGCAAACAGTGATTAGACGGGGAACCGTGTGCAGAATCGACAGCCGAAAGCAGATGCAGACACGCCTGTTGCGGTAGCGTTGCGCGCTGTCGAAAAAGCCGCGATCGTCACCCGCCACGTCCAGTCGCAACTCGGTCGCCTGCGCGCCATGACCAAAGATGACCGCTCCCCGGTCACCATCGCCGACTTCGCCTCACAGGCGGTTGTGGCCCGCGAGCTCTCTTCGCGTCTCGGCACGATCGTCCTGGTTGCCGAAGAATCCGCTGCGTTTCTCCGCCAGCGCGAACACGCCGCCCATTTGCAGGCCACCATCAGCGCGCTCCGCGATTCGGGCGCGTGGCCCGATGCCGCGGCAGAACAGGTTCTTGCCTGCATCGATCTGGGTGCGGGTGAGCCGACCGCGACCGGCACGTTCTGGACACTCGACCCGATCGATGGCACCAAGGGCTTTCTCCGCAACCAGCAATACTGCATCGCGCTTGCGCTCATTGAGCAAGGGCGCACGAGCATCGGTGTCATGGGGTGCCCAAACCTGCCGATGTCCTCAACCGCCGCCCTCGATGTTCCCGATCCGCGCGGCCTGCTGATCCACGCCATTCGCGGCAAGGGCGCGTTCGATCCGGTTCGCATCCAGCCCCGATTGCCCGCACTTCGCGGCCCAGCGCGCATGGCCATCTCGGTCGAGGCCGAACATTCCGACCACGACGAGGCCACGCGCATCCTCACCCGCGCCGCGCCGGGCTTTCGCACCGTTCGGCTCGACAGCCAGTGCAAATACGCGGTCGTCGCCCGCAATCAGGCCGATGCCTATTTGCGACTTCCGACCAAGCCGGGGTACGTCGAGCGCATCTGGGATCACGCCGCTGGCTCACTCATTGCCGAGGAGTCGGGGTGTGTGGTCACCGACATCGATAACAAGCCACTCGATTTTTCCAAGGGGCGCGGCCTCGAAGACAATCGGGGAGTTGTTGTGGCACCACCCGAACTGCATACGAAAATTATCGCGGCCCTCGCCGCTTCGCGGCCATGAGGTCGGCTGCATAAGCCAATCCCGACATTGGCTAATACTGGCCGATTCGGGGGGATTATCAGACGCAAGTCCGGTCCTGAGGCTCATCTATTAAAGGGCGGTTCGGCGGACGGGCCGGCCACCGCGGCGGAACAAGCAGATCCGGCCAGCGGCCCGACGTGCTGGTCGTCGTTGGCAACCCGTACACAATCCCTTACGGCAGATTCAGACGGCATCAAACTGTGCCGATGTTGTCCAGCGCGGCCAGAGATCATGCTGGGTAAGTCGTTGGAAGATTCCGTGGGGCGCGATCCGGCAGGGTCTTGGGGCGTAGGACGATGCACCGGTTTCCATACCTCGTATTTAGGAATGCGACCATGATGCGTCCACCCTTTCGTCCGCCACTCACCCACACCGCCGATCGTCCTCTTGATGTTGTTGCCAAGCCCGCCGCGTCCACGGCAGAGGTGGCTCCGCCAGTTCCAAGCACCGCGGCCGCGCCGACCGGTTGCGGCAAGCCCGGGTGCTGCCGCGTCCATCCAACAAACCAGACCAGCCCAACGCCCGCACCACTCGGGCCGCGAACAAAGCCGGTCTAAACTCCGTACTCCCGTTTCCAATTCAGGCCTGTGCCTGAATGACGTTCAATCCGTTCGTCCCCTTCCCGAGAGAAAGTCATGATCGGCAACCCACGGCTTCGTAAAGACACCCCCATCATCGTCGCCGGCGGCGGCGGCTTTATTGGCGGCCACCTCGTCGCCGACCTGCTGCGTCAGGGCTACACGGCTATTCGCTCGGTCGATATCAAACCGCTTGATGAGTGGTATCAGGTTCACCGCGGTGTCAAGAACATTGGTGGCGCGAAGGGCGATCTCAAAGATCTTGAGAACTGCCGGCGCGCGGTGAAGGGTGCCGTGGGCGGATACGTCTTCCAGTTGGCTGCGGATATGGGCGGCATGGGGTTCATCGAGAACAACAAGGCCCTGTGCATGTTGAGCGTGCTGACCAATACGCACATGATCATGGCCGCGAAGGAGGCCAGGATTGGCCGCTTCTTCTACTCATCGAGCGCGTGCGTCTACAACGGCGACAAGCAGCAGGAGGCCGACGTGACCGCGCTCAAAGAGGAAGATGCCTACCCCGCCATGCCCGAAGACGGCTATGGGTGGGAGAAGCTTTTCAGCGAGCGCATGTGCCGCCACTTCCGCGAAGACTATGGGCTGAAGGCCCGCGTTGCGCGCTTCCACAATGTGTATGGACCCTTCGGCACATGGGAAGGCGGGCGCGAAAAGGCTCCGGCCGCGATCTGCCGCAAAGTCATTCACGCGAATCACACCGGCAAGCACCAGATCGAGATCTGGGGCGATGGCGAGCAGACCCGCTCGTTCATGTACATCACCGACTGTCTCAAGGGTGTGCAGAAGCTCACCAACTCCGATTTCCTCGAGCCGATCAATCTCGGTTCGGCGGAACTGGTCAGCATCAATCAGCTCGTCACCATTGCTGAAGAGATCGCGGGCATCAAGCTGGAGCGCACGTACAAGCTCGACGCCCCCAAGGGGGTTCGCGGTCGCAACTCTGACAACACGCTCATTAAAAAGGTACTCGGCTGGGAACCCGACACGCGCCTGCGCGACGGCATGGCCAAGACCTATGAGTGGATCGAGGGCGAATACCTCGCCAAGTACGGCACTGGCGCAAGGACCGTCGCGGCGGCCAAGGCCAGGTCCAACGGCAAGGCGCACAAGGCCAAGCCCGCCGCCTCCGCCAATGGCAAGCACAAGAAGACCGCGAGCAAGGCCAAGGCGAGGGCTCGCTGATCGCCGACTCAATCTCTGAAAACACACAGAGCACAGAGTCGGATCACAGAGGCCCAGTGCCGGGCCTTTGAACAAGCCTGATCCTCCGCTGAGCTTGCTGTGTGCTCTCAGGGTTCCACTCAAACCAATGACCGACCCCCTCAGCCAATACCCGCACGAGCTCAAGTCCGCCCTCACCATCCGCTTGGTCGAGCAGCGGCTCTTGAAGTTGTTCAGTGAGGGCAAGCTCTTCGGCACCGTCCACACCTGCATCGGGCAGGAGTTCGTCGGCGTCTCCGTCGCGCGCTGCCTCACCGATGCCGACACCCTCTTCAGCAACCATCGTGGCCACGGCCACTTCCTCTCCTACCGCCGCAACATCCTCGGCCTCATCGGCGAGATTATGGGCAAATCCGTCGGCGTTTGCGGCGGGCGGGGCGGTTCGCAGCACACCCAGCAGGATGGCTTCTACTCCAATGGCATCCAGGGCGGCATCGCCCCAGTCGCAACCGGCCAGGCCTTCGCGCACAAGTTGAAGGAGACCAACGGCATCGCCGTCGTCTACATCGGTGATGGCACGCTGGGCCAGGGCGCGCTCTACGAATCTCTCAATATCGCAAGCAAGTGGGAACTCCCCGTTCTCTTCGTCAACGAGAACAACCTCTTCGCCCAATCAACCAGCCAGACGCAAACCCTGGCCGGCGACATCAACGCCCGCGCCGAGGCCTTCGGCATCAAGACCCACCACTCCAACACCTGGGAGTGGCCGCAACTCTTCGACAACATGCGCGCCTGCATCGACGAAATGCGCGCCACCGGCAAGCCCGCCTGGCATCGCATCGATACCTTCCGCCTCATGGCCCACAGCAAGGGCGACGACAACCGGACGCAGGAGTACGTGCAGCCCTTCTTCGACAAAGACCCGATCAACGTGCTGATGAAGCGGTACGAGCACGACGAGCGTTGGAAGTCGATGGAATCCGAGATCGCGGCCGAGATCGAAGAGGCCGTCGCCGCCGCCGATGCCGCGCCATGGGGCGATGTCCGCATGGATGAACACAAGCCCGGCGCGGCCAAAGAGTACCACTGGCAGCGCAAGAGCTTTGAAAAAGAGAAGGGCGTTGCGGCGGTTCGCAAGGGCCTCGAACACGGCCTCGACACCTACCCCAACCTCGTCATCATCGGCGAAGACATTGAGTCTCCCTACGGCGGAGCGTTCAAGGCGACGATGGGCCTTTCTGCCAAGCACCCGACCCGCGTCCGCAACACCCCCATCAGCGAGCACGCGATCAGCGGTATCGGCAATGGCCTCGCGCTCAGCGGCATCATCCCCGTTGTGGAGATCATGTTCGGTGACTTCATGACCCTCTGCACCGATCAGTGGATCAACCACGCCGCCAAGTTCCGCTTCATGTTCAATGACAAGGTGCGCATCCCCGTCATCCTCCGCACACCCATGGGCGGCAAACGCGGCTACGCGGCCACGCACTCGCAGAGTCTCGAAAAGCACTTTGTCGGCCTCCCCGACACGCAGGTGCTCATTCTCAACCACCGCTACTCGCCGACGCTGCTCTACCAAGACCTCTTCAGAACCGTTGATCGCCCCACGCTCGTCATCGAAAACAAAATCCTGTATGGGCAGACCGTCAGCTCCGAGCCGCCCCCGGGCTTCGACCTCATCTTCACCAACGAAACCTTCCCGACCGCGCGGCTCAGGCCCATCAGCGCGGGCGGCGCACCGGCCGACATCACCATTGTCGCGCTCGGCGGCGTAGGCATCGACGCGGAAGAGGCCGCGATCCGCCTCTTCGACGATGACGACCTCATCGCCGACCTCTTCATGCCCACGCGGCTCTACCCCTTTGACATCGATGTCATCGAAGAGAGTCTTCACGAAACCCGCAAGCTCCTCATCGTCGAAGAGGGCCAGGGCTTTGTCAGCATGTCCAGCGAGATCATCGCTCAAGCCGCCGAACGCTTCGGGCACCTTGGCCTCGCGTGCAAGCGCCTCTGCGCCACGCCCAACCCGATTCCCGCCGCGCGCCCGCTTGAGCAGCACTGCCTGCCCGGCGCCAACCATATCGTGACCAAAGCCCTGGAGGTGGTGCGTGAGTTCGCCAACCTCCCCAGATAGCACCGCGGCCAACCAGCTCGCCGAGATCCGCGTCCCGCGCGAGACCGTCAACGACGACACCGTGACGATCCAGCAGTGGCACATCGCGCACGGCGAACCCTGCCGCGTCAAACAGCTGGTCGTGAGCATCGAGACCAGCAAGGCTGTTCTCGAAGTCGAAGCCGAAGCCGAAGGCTTCATCGACATCATCCACGCCCAAGGCACCGAAGTTCCGATCGGCGAACTGATCGGAAGAGTTGTCAGCTCCCCCTCCCAGATGGGAGCGAGGGCCGGAGGGGGGGGAAGCGCTCAGGCCGCGCATCCACCCTCGCACGCCAACGGGACGCCCCCGCGCTCATCGAATAGGTTGCGCGACCGTGCCGCTCAGCACGAGGGTTCCGACTCTCGCTCGCAGGTGGGAGCGAGTGCGGGGGGGGGGCGGAGGGTCTCGGCAGTACAACCCGCCTCCGATCAGCAAGCAATTCCCGCCGCACGCGACGGTTCTGCACACGTTCTCCCCCCGCGCGAGTCTGCCTCGCTGGTCTTCTCCAAAAAAGCTCAGGCCCTGATCAACGAGCACCAACTCGACGCCCCGAGCATCTTCGCCGGCATGGGTCTGGTGCGCGAGGTCGATGTCATTCGTCATCTTGAATCGCGCATCGCCGATCATCAGCGCGAGCATCCGTCCCCGCCCAGCCCGGCGACGATCGCGGCGGCCGCGCCGATTGAACCGCGCGCCGCGGCCGCGACCGTCAACAGCGCTTATCCCACCAAGACGCGCGGCCTGCTCGGCGATGCCTCCTCCAGCGCCAAAGATCGCGGCAACAAGTCCATCGTCTGGCTCGCGTGGAACTACTTCTGGCGCAACTGGCTCCTCGGCAATCTCGCCCGCTGGGCACCCCGCGGCGTGATCCTGCCCATCCACCGCATGCGCGGCGTAAAGATGGGCCGCGACGTCTTCATCGACCCCACCGCGATCATCGAGACCGCCTTCCCCGAAAACATCACCATCGGCAACGATGTCCGCATCACCGCTGGCTGCGTCATCATGTCGCACATCAAGGCCCCCCACTACCTGCGCGAGTCGGGCCTCGTCCCCGTTGTCCTCAAGCCCGTGGTGCTCGAAGACCATTGCTTCATCGGCGTCAACTCCGTCATCATGCCCGGCGTCACCATCGGCAAGGCCAGTGTGGTCACAAGCGGCTCGGTTGTGGTGACCAATGTGCCGCCCTACACGATGGTGCAGGGCAACCCGGCAAAGGTCATCAAGCACTTTCCTCGCCCCACTTGATGCCTTGATGCCTCATGCCTTGATGCCTTCTTCTTTGATCAAACCCATCCTCTACACATTCACATGCCACAGCCGCCCATCAATGCCTTCTGCGTAGACCTCGAAGAGTGGTGGCACATCTGCGCCGCCGACACGCCCTACAACGATCCAGCTACGTGGGACAGCGCGCCGCCGTTTGTTGTCAAAGATACCGAAGTCCTCATGCGTCTGCTCGATGAAACTGGCGCACGCGGCACTTTCCTGACCGTTGGATGGGTCGCCGAAAAATACCCATCGCTCATCAAGCGGCTCGCCGATGCCGGACATGAGATCGGTTGCCATACTTACCATCATCGTGTCGTCTACGAACAAACTCCCGAAGAGTTTGATGCCGACATCGGCCGCTGCGTCAAGGTGCTGCGCGAAGTCTCGGGCCAGAAGGTCAACACCTTCCGCGCTCCCGGCTTCAGCATGAAGCGCGAGGCCTTCAGCTACGCCTACCCCATCCTCGCCAAGCACGGGATCGAGATCGATGTCAGCATCGTCCCCGCCGCGCGCGACCACGGCGGCGTAGCAGGATTCACACGCGATCCGTTCCTGCTCCGTCTTCCCTCCCCCTCTGAGACGGGAGCGCGTGCCAGCGGGAGCGTTCTTTCTACACCAGTTGTCCCCACCATGAAATGCTGGCCTGTCTCCGTAATGGACTTCATGGGCAAAACCATGCCGTTCAGCGGCGGGGGCTACCTCCGCCTCTTCCCCATGCCCCTCATCAAGCACGGCTACCGCCAGAACCACGCCGCTGGCCGCCCCGGCATGAGCTACATCCACCCGCGCGAGATCGACCCCGCGCAGCCGCGCTTGAAACTCCCGTGGAAAAAGTACTTCAAGTACTACGTCGGCATCAAGGGCTGCGAGGACAAGCTCCGCGAGGTGCTTAACACCTTCAAGTTCACGACGATCAGCGACGTGCTGGCCCACGTCACGCACTGGCCGGAATATGAGTTGTCCGGCGGAGACATCCGGCCGTTGCCCGAGCCGACCCCGAAATCCGCCGCCGCATAGTTCGCCGCCCGTGTTCGCGCACCGTCGCCGGCGAGTGCCGAACAGAGCATGTTCTTCACACTCAAAGTCACACTTTGAACTGTCCGATCGCGTCTAGAAACAATCAGACACTTTCGCGATCTCTCAGCGATCGCCGGGCTGGCTTGCACGCTGCTCGGCATCCGAACCACCAAGCGGCTCGTCGCCTACCCCTGCGCGGCGCGATGATCGAGTCCTGGATCGTCACCGAAGTGTTCGCGTGGCCCCTTGCGCCCCAGCACCCGTGGGCGTGATGTCGCGGCAGAACGGGGCCTCTGTTCTCTCTCCGAGCGGGAGGGGACTTGCCGCTCGTATGCCCCCTGCTCGTAGCCCAATCGGTCTGCCGCTCCCTGGTTATCAGCCGCTGGCATCCGATTCGTCGCTCCAAATCCGTCAAGAACCTTGCTTCAGGGCCGCAAATGGGTTCAAATAACGCCACGGAGAAAATCCGTGCGTTTCCCGGCGAGATTCATGGCCGCGCCGAGGGCTGCATCGCGCCTAACTAGATGGTTTGATCTTCCCTGGCCGCCCACGATCGTCGGCAAGACTTTCGATTTGTTTCCGAAAGGAATCGCCGTGACACCCTGCGCCGCACGTTTGGATATTTGTAGTCGAGCACGCTTGGCAGCCATAGCCGCGGCGTTGACCTTCCTCACAATCGCAACGAGCGCTCAGGCTCAATCGGGCGCCTGCTGCAGCGTCTTTGCCGGCACATGCACCATCGAGGTCGCCGCCGATTGCAGCATCCCAGTTTTTCAGGCGTTCCAAGGCGGGGGCACTGTTTGCACCCCTACCACGTGTGCTACTGCCTGCTGTGATCCCATCACGCTTTCCTGTCGGCTGAGTTCGGTCATCAGCTGCAACGGTACCGGCGGAACCCTGCTGCCGCCGGGCACGGCCTGCTCGCCCAATCCGTGTTCGGTCTTGCCCGGTGCTTGCTGCAACAACATCAGCGGCATATGCACCGTCACGCTTCCCGCCGATTGCATTGACAGCATCACCCAGACTTTTCAAAATTCAAACACCACCTGCACACCGACCACCTGTATGACCCCCTGTTGCAACAGGACCACATTCACCTGCTCCCTCAGCACCATCTCCAACTGCAACACTGCGGGCGGACTCGTGGTCCCAACGGGCACGGTCTGTTCCCCCAACCCTTGCCCCGCCTTGTTCGGCGCCTGCTGCAGCGTCTTTGGCGGCACATGCACCATCGAGGTCGCCGCCGATTGCAGCATCCCATTTTCCCAGACCTTCCAAGGCGGGGGCACTGTTTGCACCCCTACCACGTGTGCTACTGCCTGCTGTGATCCCACCACGCTTTCCTGTCGGCTGAGTTCGGCCATCAACTGCAACATACCCGGTGGACTCTCGCTGCCGCCGGGTACGGCCTGCATGCCCAACCCCTGCCCGGGCGCGTGCTGTGACCTCGGGGGCCAGTGCACCTTCGTGGCCCAAGACGCCTGCAACGGCACCTTCATCGCCGGTACCTGTTCCCCCAGCCCGTGTCCCGGCGCCTGCTGCAATCTCAACTCCGGCTCATGCGAGTTCAAGCCGCAGTTCCAATGCGACTCCGGCAACGGCATTTTCTTCCCCGGCGTGTGCACACCCAATCCGTGCCCTCGCGGCGCCTGCTGCGCCTCCTTTACCACCCAGTGCTTCATCGCCGCACCCTTAGGCTGCGGCGGCTCATCCGGCTACGGCGGCGATGGCACGGTCTGTGACCCCAACCCGTGCCCGGCGGCCTGCTGCGATCCTGCCACCGGCGCGTGCATGGTCCAACCGCAGAACACCTGCGCCGGCCGCGTCCTGCTTACATCAACGTGCACGCCGAATCCGTGCCCGCCCGTTGCCAAGTGCCGGAACATTGTCCTAGATTCGAGACTCAGCTGCATCTCTCGCACCGTCACCGCCCAGCAGATTGACAACGGGTCATTCGCCGCCACCCAGTCCTGCGCGGTCACACTCTTGATCGACAACGCTGGTCCATTCCCCGTCGGCGACACCGTCGTCACGCTCACCGTCACCGACTGCAACAACCGCGTCTCCACCTGTCAGGCCGTCGTCCGTGTGCTCGCCAACGACTGCAACCGCGACACCATCCCCGACATCTGCCAGTGCCTTTGGGACTCGGGACCCGTCGCCGCCAACATCAGCAGCATTGATGGCCAGCTCTCGCACCTCGGCGGAGGCGCGCGCGACAGCGGCGGTGGCGCGAAGGTGGCGGATGATTTCTACCTCTGCCCCGGCCGCATGCACCGCATCTTCGATTTCCAGGGCTTCATGCTCACCGACCTGATCGCCCCGCTGCGCAAAGCGCGGCTGGAACTCTTCGAGGATTGCAATGGCCGCCCCTCGGGGACACCAATCCGCACCTTTGAGACGCTGGTCTCGACTGAGCTGGCCGGGCCAAACGCCGACGGCTTCTTCCTTGTCCGCTACGACTTCGACTTCTGCGAAGAGGAGACTCAGCTCTGGCTTGAGGGCGGCCGCACGTATTGGTGGTCGCTCATGGGTTTGGGCACATGCACAGCGAACGACCTCTCATCGTGGGCTGTTGCGCCCGGGCCGGTCGTTGGCTCGCCGCCGGTGAAGGCCGATGGTCTTGGTTACGGTGGAAGCGGTGTGGCTTGCTATCCATCCAGTTTCGATGCGTGGGCGCAACTCGATGAGTGCTGCATCGGCTGTGTGAACATGGCGTACAACTTCCACGGTGTTGCGTGTCCGATCATCTGGGACAACGGCCCCGCGCTGCTCGGTGCCGCGGGCGGCGGCATTCTCAGCGAAAACCTCAGCCCTTCGCAGCGGCCGCGCGGTGCGGATGACTTTGTCATCAAGCCTTGCGACGATGAGCGATTGTGCCTGATCGATGCGTGGGTGTGGTCAAGCTGCAACCCGATCCGCGGGTTTGTCGAGATTTACCGCAACGACTGCCGCAAGCCCGGCACACAGTTTGTGACGCTCACCAACCCGGAGGTGATCCCCACCAACGAGACACTCGTCATCGGCGGCGTTGAGCGTCGGGGCTACATCCTGCGCTTCGGCGACCTCAACCTCACGCTGCCCGGCAACCAAACCTGGTGGCTGAGCGCCGGTGCCGATCGCACAGGGAGCCAGAACGCGCGTACGTACTTCGCGATTGGTGGCCGCTGCGAAACGTGTGCGCGTCATGGCTTCACTTCACAGTCGTTCGTGCCGCCCGCGCCGGTTCGCTGGCGCAATGTCGGGCCAGATCTCGCCTTCCGGATCGCCGCCGAACCGCGCGCGATCGAACGAGCCCTCGACATCACGAACGGGCCTGTGGTCGCACGATGCGCCGCCGATGTCAACGGCGACGGTGATCCGACCTTGCAGGACATCTTTGATTACCTGACGGCGTATTTCGCCGGATGTCCCTGATTCGGCGTGCGTGTTGCGTCAAGAGCGCATTCGATGTCAGCTTTTTATTCAGGTGTTGCATCGGAAGTCCTTGTGTTCACCTGCCCAGTCCAGTAGACTGAAAAATCGAACCGGTGCTCCATGTATGCGCGTGCGGTGATGCCCTTTCACTTTACAGGAACCTCACATGCGTTTGCATCAATGGCGGTCACTCAGTCTCTGTATGGCCGGTGTTCTTCTCGGCGCGGCGGGTGCTCTTGCCCAAACTGCCAACAACACCTGTGGCGACAACCAGGCGGCGAACACCATCCCCGGCGTGGGCGGAACTGTCACCGACAACTTCTTCGGTAGTTCTCCCGATTTCAGTGCCAGCAGCGGCTGCGGCGTCGATGATCAGGACGTTTACTTTTACTTCACGCCCGCGGTCACGGCCTCGTACCGGTTCTCAACCTGCTCGAGCGTGAACAACATCGACACTACGCTCTCGATCCACACGGGTTGTCCTGCGCGGCCAGAAAACTATGCTGGCGCATTCGGCACAGCGTGCAACGACAATGCGTGCGGGAACCGATCCCAGTTCGACTCGGGCACACTTATGGCTGGTACGCTGGTCGTGATTCGCGTCGGCCACGACGACCAAGTGTTCGTGGGGGACGGCTTCACGCTGACCGTATCAATCGCGCCGCAGGGCGCGTGCTGCGATGGCTCCAGTGCGGTGTGTACGCTCGTCGCCACCGGCACATGCACGCACATCGGCGGCTACCGGGGCGATGGTACCGTGTGCACGCCGAATCCCTGCCCGCTGCCAGGCGCCTGCTGCATTCCCTCGACCCCGCCCGGGCAATGTGTCCTGGTTGTCAGCGGTACTTGCGGAAACGCCGCGTGGTATCAGGGCGATGGGTCCGTCTGTTCTCCCAACCCCTGCACGCCGGCCCCCACCAACGACATCTGTCTTTCGGCCATCACGGTCACGCTTGGCCAGCCCGCAGCATTCGGCGACAACAGCTTGGCGGTCTCTAGCCCCGATGAAACAGCTCCAGCCTGCGGGGTTCAGCGTGGGGTCTGGTTCGACTTCACCGCCGCCCCTGATGGTGGCGTGTACCAGTTCGATACCCAGGGCAGCGC
>JBBSBC010000026.1:0-26957 GCA_038251595.1 Phycisphaerales bacterium
AGGCTGGTGGTGAGAACAGCAGCGCCCTCGCCGCAGCTAAGCGGTGTGGTGAGGGATTGGACGGAGAGAGATGCGAACGTGTCGAGGGCGAGCGCCAGTGAGGGAAGGGTGATGGAGGCGCGGGCGTCGAGCGGCTCGGCGTTGTCGGGCAGGTAGTCACCTGAGGCATTGAGGGTGAAGGAGGGAGTCTCGACGCGGAAGGCGTCGACATGGATGCGATTGAACGCACCGGAAGCTGTGACCCGGAGAGAGCCGGGGAGCTGGACGGCCCATGGGTGATCGATTCTGGACGCGTGAAGATCGACGATCCATTCCATCAGACCCGGGTTGAAGGTCCCGGTTACTTCGACATCAGCGTGGGGTACGGAGAGCGACTCGAGATGAAGAACGGGATCTTCAAAGGAGAGCGTGAGGGCGGCTCCATCGAGTTGCAACGATTGATCCTGAGCGCTGAGACTGAGGGCCGCAAACTCGATTGTTGCGCGGATATGCGAAAGGTCCGGTCCGGCGAGATTCGACGTGGCGTGCGTTGACCAAGACAAGGTATCAATCGAACCGGTGGAGGCGATGGTGAGGGATGCGCTTACGCCCCGGAGTGCTTTGAGGTCGAGATGCAGGTCGAGTTTGCCTTGGTGTTTGAGCGTTGTGGTGGTGGAAGCTGATGATGAAAGGGTGAGCCAATGCACGGAGGCAGAGCCGTCTGTTGAAGCGAGGTTCCACAGTCCTTCGGCCTCGGCGCGGAGGTCGTCGGTCGCGAGAAGGATCCGCTCGGCCCGAATGGTGTCGCGCGTGATCTCGAAGCGACCGCTCGCGATGGTCGCTTCACGTCCCGAATCGCGGTCGGTGATGGTGACCTGCTCGGGTGTGAGCGCGGTGATGGATGAACCGCCGGTGAAGCGGGTGGAGACATCGATGGGGCCGGTCAGTTGGAATCGGTCGGCTTCCAGCGAATGGATGGAGAGGCGCCCGCTGAGACCGTCGGTAAACTCGCCATGCCACTGCGCCCGGAGGGCGAGATTCGGAGGAAGATCCGGCAGCAGGGGACCCATTACAACGGCGGGCGATCGGAGATCGACCTCGAGGGTGTGGGTGAAGGGCTCGGTGAGCACGATGCTGCCTTGGAAGGTGTTGGGTTGACCGACTGCGCCCTCGAAGATGTAGCGATTGGAATCGGGCTTTCCATCAAAGGAAAGAAGGCCGAGTGACGTCGTCGCTCCGGCGCGCTCGTAGAGGATCTGGGTGCGGGTGATGGAAATGGCGGGGATCGGGATAGGCCCGGTCGAAGGATCACGGGGATCCGAAGCCTGATGGCCGTTGATGATCGCGATGGCGCGCTCGAGCGTGGACCGATACCGAATGTCTTCGCGCCAGGTGACAGCGGCATCGGCAACGGTGATGGAACTGACCTTTACGCGAGCCCCGGTGAGCAGACGAAGGAGCGCCGTGTGCGAGGCACTGACGGTGTCGGCGGTGAAAAACGGCGTGGCGTCTTCCGGGAGGGACACCTTGATACCTTGGAGGCGAGACTGGCCGTTCCAATGGATCGAAAGATCGGCGATGGACCAGCGAAGACCCGTTGCCCCGTCGAGTTCTTGCACGATGAAGTTGCGCGGGACATCGCTCATCAGGACGGCCTGCATCGCGATGAGCGCGACCGCGGCGACGACGATCGGTATGAGCGTGATTCTGATCAGCCATCGACGCATGAGAAGGTTTGCTCCGAAGGCTCATTCTGCCTTGGGTGAGGTGGGCGCGATGTCGCCGGAGGTACGCCGGCCCAATCCGAAATACCACCAGTCGTCACGGTGAGTCCAGCCGACGAAGGGGCCAGAAGAGGCGACGACTTCGCCCGTTTCGCGCCAATAGGCGACGTAGGCGATGCTGGCGATGCCGCGCTGATCGGTATTTTTGAAGAGGGCGAGTTCCGGAGTGGCGAGAGGTATGCGTGCTCCGCTGCCTTGGCCGCTGGAATCGGCCTCGAGGAGAATGGAGGGAACGCCGACTAGGGTGTCGGAGCGATCGATGCCGACGCCGCCGCTGCGGACTTCAAGAACGACCTGGGCTTGGTCGCGCTCCGGCAGGAGTTCGACGCCGCCAAGGAGAAGTTTGGCGCGGAGTTCACCGACGACGAAGTTCTGCTGAGATGCGCCGAAGTATGTGGTGTCGACAAATACCGTGCGGCCGCGGAGGCTTTCGACGGAGATCTGATCGACCGCACGCGATGCCGCAGTGGACATAAGGAACTGTTCGGTGGCGGTTTGCGGTGGATCTGTCGTGCGAATGGAGGATTGACACCCCGGCTGGAGGGCAAAGCCGACCATCAGGACGGAGAGGACCGTGAGCCAATGTGAAGGGGTGTGCATGGGTACGCAGTGCGTGGGGCTCATGAGAGATGAGGGACGGTCAGCGGTTCACCGAATCGCTGGCGAAGTGCACAAGTTGCGGACTTTTTGGGGGCTCGCCTCACGCTGGACCCTTCGTTGAATCGCACGCACTGCACACCCGCTGGCGTTAAAACGTCGCCAACGGTCTCACTATCACCCTAGCGAAGCGGGAGGGGTGGAGGGGATGTGAGTCGGGGACTGATCGCTCTTGCCCTTCTTTGATGAGAGGATTGTCGCGATCGTTACCTCTTCTTCGTACATCACGCCGTCCTCCGTTTCGGCACGCGGAAGCACCACAAGCGATGGAGCCCGGGTTTCCGATTACAACCGACCGGCCCTCAGCGTCGCGCCCACACGGCTCGCGCTCCATAACGGCGGGGGGTCGTTGCCGCGATGCGGAACTTTTATGGCACGGTGCGGCTCATGCACAGGTGGGGGGCGAACCGGGTGTGGGGTCGGAAATGATCGACACCATCAAGACCTACGCGGCCACCCCACAATAAGAGCGATACTCGCAAGGATGTGCCGTGCAGGAACTCGTCCGCCTGCTCGGGGGGGCCACTCCCTCGCCGGGGACGCTCTGGGACTTCTTGCTGGCGACGATCGTTCGCTTGTACGCACCAAACCAAACCGCGCTCGGGATGAAGGAGAAGGATTAAACCCCGACCGCGGATGCTGGCGGCGGTGATGTGGTACGTGCGGATCGTAGGTACTCATGCGCTGCCGCGTTCAACCCTGCCTCTGGCGGTCCTGAATCCGCCCGAAGGTGTCGTCGAGGTGCCTTTCCATCTTTTTGGCGGCACCGTCCACGGCCTGATCGAACGTCGCTGCCACATGGGTCACGGTCATGGGCTGCATGCTCGCGGGGCGGGCTTCGAGAACGCACTTCTTGTCATTGCTGCCGGTCTTGTCGCCATTCTCATCGCTTAGATGGACCTCGATCCGGGTGATTCGTTCCCCGAAACGATCAAGAGAGGCCGCGACCATTTCTTCAACGCGAAGCGTCAGGTCGGCGCAGCCGTGCGTGTTGCTGCTTGTATTGACTTGAACGAGCATGTGGAGTTCTCCTGAGAATGAACTATGGTCGGTGGCACGGCTCGCCATGCCTCAACGGTGGCGGTCGGCACCGTCGCGGCTCTTGCCGCTGCTGCGACAAAGCCGTTTCGGTGGGATACAGGGCACGAGTCAGTTCTTCGAGTCGCGGCGGGCCTGCGCGCGCTTGCCGCTCGCGGAAACATGGCCGAGCAGACGGCTCTCAATACCGGCCCGCTTTATCTTGGAGGTTTTGACTCTCGACTCCGCCTTCCGTCGCTGTGGACCGTTCTGGCCGATGAGCACCGAGGCGCGTGGCCCATTCTTCGCGGCGCGGGTAGGCGGTGCCGAATCATCCGAGGCGTTGGATGTCTTCTTGGCTCGCTTATCCGCGGCGCTCCGGACCGACTTGGCTGCCGGACTCTTCTTTGTCGAACTGGCGGTCACTGTGGCCTTCGCGGTGCGGCCACCCTCATTCTCCCAGCGAGCCACCGCGCGGGCCTTCGCATTCTGCATCTTCGGCGGAGGTGTCGCGCTCTCGGTGGATCGGGAATCCTGAATCGCGCGGCCGAGCCGTCCCGCGCCACCACGCAATTCTCCGGAACGGCGCGTGGTGCCAACTTTCGGCCCCCCCGCGGGGATTGCCGTCAATCCCGGTAAGACCGTACGAAGGAGTTTTCGGTTCTTCCGTGCTTTCATGGAAAGTATCCCTTCAAGAGCACGCGGCCGTCCCCGGACGGATGCGCTTGAACGATCCTAGCGAGATCCGGCGAGCCGGATATCCCGACCGATATTATTAAAGATTTTTCATATACGACGGTGTCTGCTCGATGCCGATCGCTTCCATCGCAGCCTCGGCCGCCTTGAGCGACTCGAGCAGACGCTTCACTCGCGCTTCGACCGGCTCGCGGTCCGGCGGCGCGGGGATGGTCCGTCGGACGACTTCCTCCAGCGCCTGTGCCTGATGGAGAAGGATGTGGCGGCGATTCGGACGCTTCGTCATTTCCTCCAAAGTGCGCAGCGATTCGACCATCCGTAAAAGCACGGCCACATTACCCCCTGCGTTCTGGCGGATCTGGTCGAAGGCCAGCTCGACCATGCTTGCGAACGTGGCCCCGCGAGTGATGACCCGCAACTCTCCCTCGTCGAACCGGCACGGCGATTCGATGTCGCGTTCGCAGAGTCGGACCAGGATGGCGGTCAAGTAGTCCAGCGACATAACCGCCGTCGTGGTGTCGTTGCTCCCGGGCGAGAGCGCCTTGAGCGCGACATCGACAATCTGGCGGATGCCGTAGGCCGCATCTTGATCCGTGGTCCGCTGGGCGTTGATGGCGTAGGCCTCCCTCAGCCGTTCGATGATCTCTTGGGAGGGCGGGCTGGAATCGTCCGATGTGAGGATGGAGGCCAGCGGCCTCCCCTCGACAACGAAGTCGCCGACGCGGGTCTCCATGCGGACGACGGTCTTCTGGTCCCGAGCGATGCCGAGCAGCAAATCGGCCTCGACGCGCTGGACATATCCTGTGCGGCCAGCCGGTGCCGCGTGCCAGCGCCATCGCGGATCGGTGTGCGAAGGACCCTGGTCGGTGTAGTAGTCGTCCTCATTCCCCACACCCTGGGGGAACAGGTGATCGATGCGCTCGACTGTTTCGGAGGCGATTCGCGCCAGGATGTGCGACGCTTGGATGGTCGTCGCGATGTGGTGGATGAAGTAGATGAAGTAGCCGATCCCGATGAAGGCGAGCACGACCCCGCCCAGCACCGCCAGCGACGGAACGAACTCGATATCGGGCCCCTCGCGGATCGTGCGTAGCACCACGAGGCAATAGGCGAAGACGCCAACAAGGACGCCGAGCACCGTCTGGTTGGTGCGGTCGTTCATGAAGTTGCGGAGCACGCGTGAGGTGTACTGGCTGGAGGCCAGCGAGAGCGCGACGAGCGTGATCGAGAAGACCACCCCGGCGATGGTGATCATCGAGCTCGCCACGGCCACGAGCATCCCCCTTGCCCCCGCTGCGCCTGCGCCAAAGAGTCGCGGCCATGTGTCGAACACGCGATTGTCGATGCGTGCATCAGCCTCGATCAGCCCGATCGCCAGTGCCACGGCGAGGAGCACCAGCACGCCGGGCACAAACCAGAGACTCGCTCGAAGAGCCTGCCAGATGCTCAGCAGTTTGGCCATGTAGCTCGCGCCCTTCGAGAGTTTCTCGCCAATCACGAACAGTCCAGAGTGTCCGAACAGTCGCTCTCGCCCTCTGCGAGCCACGTGGGTTTCGGTCGTGCTGCGAGAAGAGACAGTAGGAGCGCGTCAGTTGTCGGACCTGATGCACGCGTTGTCCGCAAAGTCCATGAGTTAGCATTCACCGGCAGGGCACAGCGTGATAGGGGTAATGGCGAAATCTCATGGGCTCGCCCTACGATATTTGAGCCCGGTCCTCCGTGCCTTCATCTATCAAGGAAGGATCTCTGTATGAATCGGATCGGAAAGCGCCGACGTATCGCATCAGGTTTGCCGGGATCACCAATGCGTGCCGAACCCGGTCCCGCAGCGGGCCCGGAGCGGCCGGGCGGAGTGTCGCAAAGTGGGTCCGGTCGCCTCACCAGTGCATTACGTTCATTGCGCCCGAGCAAAGCCTCGGCCGGACCCAAATCGGTCTCGAAGTCCATGGCTCAGCCCAAGTCAAAGTCGGCTGTGAGCAAGTCACCCCGGCGGAAAGAAGGTCTTTGAGCTTCAGCGTCGAGACCTTGCGCTGCGAAATGGGTATCTCGTGCAACTGATTCGCGAGTTGTATCCCGCATTGTCGGGAGCGGGCGTGTGGGGTGGTCAACCAAGAACCACTCGCGCATTATGTTCATTCGCGTCGACTTCCCGCTGGAGATTGAATCATGACAAGACCCCTGCACCCACGCCTCAGCGTTGTGTTGACCCTGTGTCGCGCGTGGGGGTTCTTGGGGCTTGCCGCGTTTGCCAAAGGGAAGGATGCGCCAGTCCTCGGCGACGTTCCGCCGCCCCGCCCCGCACCTGCCACGGCGGCGGATATCACCTCCGGCGTGAAGACACTCGCCATTGAACGCGTTGCGCTCTATGCGGCGATCGGCGGCCGACTGAAAGCGTGCTCGACGCAACTGACTGGTTCCGCGACTCGAATCTGCGCGAAGAGAGTGGGGTTGACTTTGTTTTGGCGTTCGGTCGAAGTCACGGAGTAGTTCTTATGGATCGGGTCTTTCTCGGATATTCCCTGGGCGAGTGGCTCGCTTCGGCGAGCGCGTTCGTACTCGTGGCGTTCGGTGTGCCGATCATTCGGGCCGTTCTGCGTCGTCGCTGCCCAATAGGTGTGCCGGGCGACCGATCCTGGCGAACGCTCGTCGGTCGGCTGAACGCGAGTTGGATGCGGCTCACCACGTTGGTCATCGCCGCAGTGTGCGCGTCGATCCCCTTCGCGGGCGTCCCTCGCGTCCATGATATAGCCCGGATTGCGCTCATTGTTGCCGTGGCGGTGCAGTTCCTGCGGCTCACGCCGGTGCTGGTCGATTGGCTTCTGCTCGTCCTCTCAAGCAAGAGCAAGTCCCCGGAGGATGAACGGGCCACTTCGGCCAACCTTGCTGGGCTGCGTTGGCTCATTGTCTTTGTTGTCTATTCGCTCATCCTGCTTCTCGCACTCCAGAACGCCGGCATCGAAGTGACTTCGCTCATCGCGGGCCTGGGCATTGGCGGCATCGCCGTCGCGTTGGCACTGCAGAATGTCCTGAGCGACCTGTTCGGGTCGCTCACCATCATACTGGACAAGCCGTTTGTGGTTGGAGACTTCATCGTCGTCGGCTCCGAGATGGGAACCGTTGAGAATATCGGGCTGAAGACGACGCGCGTGCGAAGCCTCTCGGGCGAACAGTTGGTCTTCGGCAATACCGATCTGCTGGCCAGCCGCATACGCAACTTCAAGCGAATGTCCGAGCGACGCGTCGTGCTCAGCTTTGGAGTGGTGTACGACACCAGCGCCGATCAGCTCGAATCCATCAACGCAATCGTTCGCGGGGCCATTACCGACCAAAGCGACGTTCGATTTGATCGGTGCCACTTCTATCGGTTCGGCGCATCTTCGCTCGACTTCGAAGCTGTCTACTACATCAACTCGCCCGATTACAACGCCCACATGGACGCCCAGCAGGCTGTGCTGTTTGCGATCACGCGTGCGTTCGCAAGCGGCAGCATCAAGTTCGCCTTTCCCACCCAGACACTGTACATCGTCAGCGGCGAAAGCACACCTTCGTCCGCTCAACGTACGACCCCAGCGCACACTTCAGAAATGGCGTCAACATGATCTCCCCCCAGCATTCGCCGTGGCGCGCGTCTATCGGTGGCCGAGCACAACACGCACCCAGTGCTCAAGCGCGGGGACCCCAACTTGGAGATCCCATCATGCCCGAACCCGCGCGCCGCGGCCGTAGACTTGTATTGGCCGTGTGTCTCGGCTGGGCGCTGTGGGGGTTTGCCGCGATCGCGAGAGGGCAGGACGCGGCACATCTCGGCGACGTTCCTCCGTCCCACCCCGCCCCGGCCACGGCGGCGGACATTACCTCCGGCGCGAAGATACTGGCCATCGAACCGGTCGCACATGATGCGGCGATCCGTGACCGGCTGAAGAGCGTGCTCGATGCAACTGGTTGGTTTTACGAGTCGCACGTGCGAGTGGAGAGCGGGGTTGTTTTTCTAGAGGGTCAGGCGAAGTCCGCAGAGCTGAAGAAGTGGGCGGGAGATCTGGCGCGGAACACCGAAGGTGTGGCCGCGGTGGCAAACCAGATGGAAGTTGTCCGCGCATCGAGCTGGGATTTCAGCGCGGCGTTCAGCGGGCTTTCAGGGCTTCGGCAGGATATTGCCGGGGCGATGCCCATGTTGGTGTTCGGGATCATCACGCTCGCGCTGTTCGCAGTGGCCGCGTGGGTTTCAGCCCGTGGGGTGCGGTCAGTGCTCCGCGAGCGCGTCCGCGCCAAACTGCTGCGCGATCTGCTTGCGATGGGCGCGGGCGTGATCGTTCTATTCCTCGGTGCGTACGTGGTGCTTCGCATCTCGGGGCTGACGCAACTGGCCCTGACGCTGGTGGGCGGAACCGGCCTGGTAGGGCTGGCTCTGGGTATCGCGTTCCGTGGGATCACGGAGAACTACCTGGCGAGTATCTTCTTGAGCGTACAGCGTCCGTTCCAGACCGGAGACCTCGTTGAGATCAGCGGCATCACGGGCTATGTGAAGCAACTGAACATCCGCACGACCGTGCTGATGACGCTCGATGGCAACCTCGCGCAGCTCCCCAACGCAACGGTGTATGTGAGCACGATCCGCAACTTCACGGCGATGCCCAACCGGCGCGAGGACTTCACGATCGGCATCGGGTACGACGATCCGATCGACCGTGCCCAGGAGGTTGCCCGCCGCGTGTTGGCCGATCACCCCGCAGTGCTCAAAGAGCCTGAGCCCTGGGTGCTGGCGGACAGCCTCGGCGCGGCGACGGTGAACCTGAAGGTGTATTTCTGGCTCAATGGGCGAGAAAACAGTTGGCTCAAGGTGCGATCATCGGTGATCCGTCTTATCAAGCGGGCGTATCAGGAGCATGGGATTTCGATGCCCGATGAAGCTCGCGAAGTCGTGTTTCCGAGTGGTGTGCCGGTGACGCTGCTTCGAAAGGGTTCGGATCATGTCGCGAAGGCCCTCCCGCTGAGTCACCCATCCGACGAACTCGCAGGGTCTTCCATCCCGTCGCCGTCGAGACGTGCGCCCAGCGCCGTGGGATCGGGCGAAGCAACATCCGAAGCCGAGGGCGGACTCGCGAGCGAGTCGGAGACCCTCAAGAATCAGGCTCGGCAGTCCGGCACGCAACAAGAGGCGGAGAACCTGCTGGGGCCGCGCATCGATGAGCAATCCGGCACGTAGCCCGCGGCCGGTCGTTTCCGCAACTGATCTGAATGGCCGCGTTGGACCGCCGCGCAAGAGGTCACCACGGCCACGCCCAACTGTCCGGGGGTGTCTTCGCAGAGCCTCAATCCATGCCATGGCTACGAACGGTCGAGGCCTCTTGCCTGAAGAGGCAAGAGGGGCGAGATCGGTGCATATCACCTGAGAAAACACAGGCGGCCCCGGAGCGATCCGGGGCCGTCTTTGGTGTCTCAAGATTGTGGGAGCCTGCTGGCCGCACAACTCGTGGATGGATGCACACTTCGCACGGCCTGATGCACGCACGCTCACGCCAATCAACGGCCAGTCAGCGGCGGCGACGTGCGGCCATCAGCCCGCCGAGGCCGAGGAGGACCGCCGCACCCGGTGCGGGAATCAGCAGCGAGCCGAGGGTGACACCAACACCATCCTGCCCGATCTGATTGAAGTTGACCGTGAGCGACGACACGGTGTCGTCAATGCGAACGATGGCGAGTTTCGAGTTGAACGCGGGGTTGCCCGGCGTCAAGTCACCCGGCAGGGCGTTCTGGAGGCCGAATGCTCCGACGCCGCTGGTGAACGCATTGGGACCAAAGTTCGCGGGCCCCCATTCACCAAGGAAGGTGCCGTTCTGCGCGACCGTTGCGGTGGTAATCTGCCCCGGGCTGTCGAGGTCGATGCGGCCCAGGCCGAAGACACCCAGGACAAGGTCGCCAGCGGAGACCGGTCCGTCGAGGAATGTGTAGGTCACGGACCAGGCCACGATTCCTGAACTGTTGAAGTTGACAGCGCGAAGATCCTCGTGATCCGACCACGAGTAGCTATCTGGGCCACTGATGACGCTGCCGGAGACGAGCGAAGGCACGCTCGCGCGCCATCCCCCAATCGGGAAGACGAAGTCTTAGTCCACTCGAACGTTGCCCATGCCCGCGAGCGCAAAGGTTTGCCCGGTCGGCAGCGGCGCGCTTTGACTATTCATCACGTACGGTTCGTAGTTCATCCAGTCTACGTTGTAGATGGCGGCGTTGGCCTGGCCCGCCGCGCCGCACAGAAGCGCGATGCCCACGCCCACACCGGCCGCGCGCGAAACGATGGACCGACCGATCACGGTATTTTCATCTCTCTCACTCTCTCTCTTCTCGGGCCGGCTCTCACCGGACCATGCTCAGGGACACCACAGACCGGTGCGAACGCCGCATCGGTTGCAGAACATACCCTATCCGTTCCTCTTCCGTCAAGCCTTCACTTAGAAAGCCGGGCACGAAACGAGGTTAAAGCCGCGGTCGAATGGGCGACCGATTCAGGACTCGAAGCACGGCTAGGCCTCAAAGCACGGGTGGCCGGAGAGTCGCGATCGTGCGATGCGAGCGATGTCAACACCCCGCGAACCAAGCCTCAAGGAAGTCGAAGAGGTCCTGCAACGTGACGCCGTTGGTACCGTTAAAGTCGGCGGTCGCCGCGTTGCTGAACCACGCGGCGAGGAAGTCAAACACGTCCTGGACCGTCAGACCGCTGAATTGATTAAAGTTGGCTTTGCAGCAGGTGACGGGGTTGGAAGGAAAGTCGCAGGCGGTGCCGCGGCCTGGGAAGGTGCCGGTGCAGGCGGCCTGGGCGAGCACAGCGCAGGTGGTCCCGGTGCAGCACGCGCCAGTGGGGATGGGGCGCGTCCAGAGCAGGGCCACGCCGCGATTGATGCTGACGTTGAAGCCGAAGCCCGCGATGTAGAGGGTGGTCGCATCGCTCCAGATGCCGTAGGCGGTACTGATAGGCCAAGACCCAGTTTGGGGCATTGGCAGAACCTCCAACGAACCAGCTGTGCCGCTCCAGATAACGGCGCTCTGCACGGAGGGGAAGGAGGCGTACCCCACCTGGTGCGTGCCGTTGGTGGCCAAGACATCTGACCCGATTGATTCCGCCGGGTTGAGATTGACCCACGACGCGGCTGTTCCGCTCCAGATCCCCGCGCTCTGTACGACGCCGATGTCGGCAAACCCCGCCTGCTGCGTGCCCGTCGTGGCTTTGGCGATGGAATACGACGCCCCCGCCGGGTGCAGGCTGACGAACGATCCCGGCGTGCCGCTCCAGATCCCCGCCTGATACACGCCATTGATCTGGGCAACCCCGGCCTGCTGCGTGCCCGTCGTGGCATAGATGGCCGATGCGGTTGACCCCGCCGGGTTGAGATTGCTCCAGGACTCGGCCGTGCCGCGCCAGATTCCCGCCCGCCACTGGCCCCCAAAGATGCCGAACCCCGCCTGCTGCGCGCCAGTGGTGCCGAAGGCGTATGACTCGGTCGCCCCCGCCGGGTGCAGACTCACCCACGACGCGGCCGTGCCGCTCCAGATTCCCGCCCGAATCACGCCGCCGATGGTGGCGATCCCCGCCTGCTGCGTGCCAGTGGTGGCGAAGGCCTCGGAACTGCTTGCCCCCGCCGGATTCAGATTGATAAACGACGCGGCCGTGCCGCCCCAAATCCCCGCCTGCGGCACGCCGGCGGTAAGGATACGGGCGATCCCCGCCTGCTGCGTGCCAGTGGTGGCGAAGGCCTCGGACGTGGTTGTTGCCCCCGCCGGGTTCAGGTTCGTCACCATCCACTGGGCGTGGGCGGCAGTGGCCAGCGACATCGCCGCGGCGGCCGCGATGAGGATCGCCGGGCGAAAGCACGAGGTGAGGTTGACGCGGGGGGAGGGGAACGAACGCGAGAGCGTACGCATTGGCATGAGAGAGTTCCTTCAGAACGTCGTGTCCTGTGGGGGGAGGGCGGCGTCGGGTGCAGCAAGTGCGCTCTGCCTCTTACGGCCTTACAACCTATCCCAAACTCCTCGGTTTGTCGAGGGGTTTGTCAGGCATATTGTGCTAATGTCGCGCTGTGGGAAGATGGGGATGCTGGCGGGCAACGCCTCGAGGGGTGGACGTAGCTCGGCACCACTGGCCCGACACAACTCCTCCGCTCCTCGGTGGCATCCACGATGGCCGCGAAGTTGCTGGATACAGAGCACCCGCACCTTATGGAGTGTCGCGAGACACGGTGGAAATGCAAGGAGGCGCTGGCGGATGTTGGGGAGCCATGTGCGTAGAATCGCTCGGTTAGCGGTAGTCGAGTTCGATTGTTGCGGGCAGGCCAAACACGCGAAACTCACCTTGCTTGGTGAATGCGGTTTCTTCCCCGTTGATGCGTGCTCTGACGATCAACTCCGCACCGGGAACCGAGACGACCGCGCCGCCCTTGGGGAGCGTGACACCTTTGAGAATATTGACCGTCGTGGTCTTTCCGCTGGTGGCAATCTCGAACGTGAGTCGGCCATGCTCGGTGCCAAGGTCTTTGACGCTGATGCCCTCGTGCGAGCGGAACCAATCGATCGGCAGCCCGCCCGCGATGACCAGCGAGTTGTCGGATTCGCGCTCGAAGGCGAGCATCGAGCGGACGGAGTTGATGAAGTCGGACCCGACCCAGGTGTGGGGCATATCGCCGATGAACTTCGGTGTGGCGGGGTCTTTCCAGACGACCTCGGCCCAGTGGTTCCAGCCGCGTCCATCGGCGGCGAGGGGTCGCTGGTCCTTCATAAGAAAGTCCAGAACCTCAACAGCATCGTCGCGCCGGCCAAGCCGCACAAGCGAGCCGACGATTCGCCACTCGTAGGGTGTGTACGCATCGGACCTGGCACCGTCTGTGCCCGAGACTCCATCGCGCCGATCGCGGAAGTAGCCCATGTATTTATCAAACGTAGCGTCGAGCGCGGGCCGCGGCAGGTGGCCGAACTGGCCGCAGGGCCAGAGGGCAACAGTGGTCGAGGTTGCGTCAAAGTCGCCAAGCTCGGCACAGCCGGGCAGGTAGTCGATGCCCTTGATCTTCATCGCGAGCGCGAGCGAGTCGAGGAGCGTGGACTGGAACGATTGTCGAAGCGATGCGAACCGGTCCGCCGCGCCGGTTTCGTCGAGTGATCTCGCGATAAACTCGGCATCGGTGATGCCCTTGATGGTGAAGAAATCATCCCAGTACGAGTGCATCGGCTTGGCGGAGTATCCCTCGTGGCTGATGGATTCGGGCATCAGGCCGTAGAGGGACTTCTTATCAGGCGAGCCATCACGATACTCGGCGGTCATGCGCTGGTTGCGAAGAAACTCGATGTAGTCGATGGCCTTGACCACACGCGGCCAGTGGCGGCGAAGAAACGCCTTGTCGTGCGAGAAGCGGAAGCAATCGGCAACGGCGTAGATGTACTGTCCGTGGCTGTCGTGCTCGGGAACCGGGTCCGGACCGCGTGAATCAACGCAACAAGGAATTTTGCCATTCTCATATTGGTACGGAGCAAACCAATCTATGAAATCCACGGGTTCTTTCTCAAACCCGAACGCGAGCAGGGCGGCGGAAGTCAACGACCCATCACGAATCCAGGTTCGCTCGTATGACCGCGAGCCGGGTTGGATGCCCGGGCCGTCGGCATTGATGAGGATGTAGGCGAGGTTGGAACGGATCGAATTCCACAGGGGCATTTGCGCGGCCGGAAGGCGGATCTCCGTGCGTGACAGACGGGCTCGCCATGTGTTGAGATTGCTGGTCAGCAGTTCGTCGAATCTCTGCGAGACGGTTGAACCCTTGACCGATGCGGGCAACTGCGGGATGGTCTTGTGAAACGGGACGACGAAGTGCGTGCGATGAGAGGTCCGAGGTTGCAGGTGAAAGTCTGTCGAGAGCGCTCCGGAGACCAGCCCGCTCTGGTCGTAAACCTCACTTGCACGAGGCAACACGCCAGCGGCCAGATACTCGACGATCTCACCTTGAGAAAAGGGTGTTGCATACACCGAGTCGCGGCCAATTGTCCCGCTATCAAGCGGAAGAAGCAGGATGTTCTCTGCTCGAACGCTTTGGTCAGCAAGGGTGATGGAGCGCAAGATCGCTGTCCCACCAGGCACATTGAGGGCTTGTTCGAGAGGGTTCACTTGAAACGGGCGAAGGGCGAGATGAAGGCTGCCCTTGATGGGAAGAGCTCCGGTGTTCTTGAGTTCGTACCTGATGGCGAGTGATGATGAGCCGGGCTCACCGAAGGCAAAGGCGGTGATGACCAGATCAAAGACCGGCTTGCCTGCGGATGAGAACGAGCGCGTGACCGAGGGAATCGGCAGATAGCCCTCGGCGAGTGAGGGGGTGTTGAAGGTCTGGTTCCAGGTGATGAATCGATCGTTGAGCGTGATGAATGGCTCGATGCTCGGCGAGAGTTTGTCAAACTCGATCGCGCCCTCCTCGTTGATCAGGGCCTCTTTGGTGTCGCCTGGAACACCCATGATGGTCCAGTACGACTTCTCGCCGAGAAACTGCTTGGGGTACCAGCCGCGAAGCGCATCGGCCGCGACGACCTTCATCAGTTCATTCGATGAATCGCCAAAGCTCGGGGGCATGACACGGATCGTGCGAACGCCCACGCCAGTGAGCGCACTGTGCGCAACGGTGGTCTTGACGCGAATGAATCTTGCGACGGCATCGGTGGTCGTGAGGTAATCGCGGCCTCCGTTGCTATCGGTGATTGTGACAAGTCGGTTCCATTCAGCGCCATCGATTGAGGAATCGACGTGGTAGTTGGCCGCGTGGCGTGCATCTTCCCACTCGATGATCAGGCCGCCAAACTCGCGGGCCTGACCGAAGTCGATCGTCGCGGTGGGCTCAGCATCGTGGTTACTAGGTGTGCTGCGCCAGCCGAGAAAGTTGTCGGCATTGATGGAGAGCGGGCCGGTGCCACCATCGGCCCTCGACGAAACGGTGATCGATGGTGTTCCTTCATAGGGGAGGATCGGCGGGAGACTCTGGAGCGCAAGATCATCGAGCCAGACCGTCCCTTTCCCGCCATTGAATGATGTCACGACGATCTCGAGCGCGCCGAGTTTGTCGATCGGCTTGCCGCCACTCGGCCCCCATGCAAACGAGAATGTACGCTTCTGGAGTGTTCTCCGGCTCCATTGCTTGGGAAACTCGATGTTGCGTTGATTCACCCACCAGACGTTGTCGTTGGATTCGTCAACGAGTTTGAACTCGAGGGTGTTTGGCGGTCCTTCGCCGCGAAGGGCGAAGTTGAAGCGGTAGTTTTCCGGCAAGATCCGTGGTGAATCTACGCCAAACTCGTGGCGGATGATTCCGTATCCAGAGCCGCGTGTGAAGTCGTAATCGATGCGCAGGCATTGACCGTTGAGGCCAGGCTCTTGCGTAAGTTTGAGCTCGACACCGTCGGCGGTCTGCACCTTCCACCCGGCCATGGACTCAAAGTCGTCATGCCAGATGGGCTCATCGCCGCGTGCGGAAGCAAGAGGAAGCAGCAGGATCAGCAACATGGCGGCAAGACGTGGCTTCATGCCGATATCCTACCAACGGTGCGCGGTCCCTGTTGCAGCAAGGTTGATTCAACCGTGCAAGGCGCGTCCGTTGCTCTCGATGATGCCGCGATACCACGTGGCGGAGTCTTTAGGCGTGCGCGTTCCCGTTGCAAAGTCAACGTGGATGAGGCCGAAGCGTTCTTTGTAACCGGCGGCCCACTCGAAGTTGTCGAGGAGCGACCAGTGGAAGTAGCCGCGGATATCCGCGCCATCGCTAATGGCTCTTTCAAGTTCGAGCAGATAGCGCTGCGTGTAGTCGATGCGCTGCGGATCGTGGACCTTGCCATCGAGCGAGACCCAGTCGATGTTTGAAAGCCCATTTTCGGTGATGTAGATCGGCAGCTTGTAACGCTCAAAGAGGAATCGCGGCCCCCAGCGCAGGCTGGGCGGCACGATCCACCAGCGGAAGGCTGTTTGTGGAGAGCCGGGCGGGAACGTGATGGGTTCGGGATTGCCATTCGCATCGGCCTTTACCGGCCGACCGTCGTAGATGTTGACACCGTAGAAATCGAGCTTCTGATTGATGAGCTGCAAATCGCCGCGTTCGACCGGTGGCGCGGCGGCGGGACCGAAGAGTTTGAGACCATCTTCCGGATAGTGGCCCGCGATGACGGGGTCGGCGTACCAGGTGTTGTTCCAAAGATCGGGCTGGGTGATGTTCATGCTGCCGCGACGCGCGGCCTCGATATCGGTGGGAGAATCGGTCGCGGGTACATCAACGCGCCCGACGACAGCCCAACCGACGGTGGGCGGCAGTTTGGCACGGGCGCGGATGACCTGCACGCATGCTCCGTGCGCCATAAGCGCGTGGTGGCACGCGCGGGTCTGCTCATCAAGGCCGAGCTTCAGGCCTGGCGCGAGAGTTCCATCACCGTATCCGAACTTGATGAAGACCTGCGGTTCGTTGATCGTCATCCACTTGCTCACACGGTCTGAGAAGCGATCGACGATGACTTGCGAAAACTCAGCGAACCATGCGACCGATTCACGGTTCAGCCAACCGCCACGGTTGTAGAGCGCGAGCGGATAGTCCCAATGAAAGAGGGTGAGCCAGGGCTCGATGTTGGCCGCCAGCAGCGCGTCGATGAGTCGATCGTAAAATGCGAGACCGGCTTCGTTGACCTTGCCGATACCTGTAGGGAGAACCCGCGGCCAAGAGACACTGAACCGGTAGGCCCTGAGCCCGAGTTGCTTCATAAGCGCGACATCTTCGTCGAGGCGGTGGTAGTGGTCACAGGCGACATCACCGTTGTGACCGCCGAAGACCGCGCCCGGTCGGCGACAGAAGGGGTCGAAGATCGACAGCCCCGCGCCATCGGCGGTTGTTGCCCCCTCGATCTGATAGGAACTGGCGGCCGCGCCCCATAGAAAATTGCTGGAAAACGTCATGAAGGTCTCCGCGTGAAGCGGGGAGAGTGTATCGGCGTTTGCGTGGAAGTCATCAGTGCCTGTTTGGCGCACTGGTCCCACGAATAATGAGTTCGGTGGGGAGTCGAGTGCACGTCGCTTCGCGGTCAGGCTCGTCGATTCGATCGACCAGCGCGCTGATGGCGGCAGCGCCCACCTGAGCCATCGGGACGCGGACGGTGCTCAGCCCAGGCCTGAGCAGCGAAGCCAAACGAGTGTCGTCGAAGCCGATGATTCGGACATCGCCTGGGATGGTGAGACCGAGGTCGGCCGCGGCGAGCATGACACCGAAGGCGATCTCGTCGTTCGCGGCGAGAATGCCGATGGGTTCTTGCACGGACGGGTTTGCGCGGTGCTTGGAGAGGATCTCCAGGCCGCGAGTGTGGCCCCACTCGACGCTGTATTCTCCGAAGTGCAGGTGATGCTCATCGAGACCCGCAAGACCGGGCATTCGTTCGGCAAGCGAAGCGCGAAAGACTTTGGCGCGCTGCTGGGTGTCATAGTTGTTCTTTGGACCGCCGATGAAAAAACAAAGCTCGGGCATGACGGAAACAAGGAGGTGACGAACGGCATCGCGCGTGCCGGTGGTGTTGTCAACAAGAACGCGATCGACATCTGGGTCTGAGATATCGGTATCGATGACCACGAGGGGGAGGGTCGCTGCACGCACTTGCTTCCAGAGCGTTTGCGTCGGCTCGGTGAGCATGACAGCCACACCGGCGATAAATCCGGATCCGGGCGAGATCAGGCTGCTCTCGGCATCGCGAACTTCGGAGCTGATGAGAAGGTGATAGCCGAGTCGGCGAGCTTCGCTGTCGGCCCCGCGGAGAAGTTCGGAGTAGAACTCACCGTGAATATCCGGAAGGGCGATACCGAGAAGGCGACTCTTGCGTGTCATTAGCCCTTGGGCAAAGATATTGGGTCGGTATCCGAGGAGATGGATGGTTTCCTGAACTTTGGCAGCGGTCTCGGGTGCGACCAGATCGGGGCTGTTGAGCACGCGACTCACGGTGGCGGTTGAAACGCCTGCGGACTTGGCGACGTCTTTCATCGAAGCTGGCCTGTTGTTGACCAAGTGAGACCCTCGGGATCGTGGTTGTGGACATCGCCAGCATAGAGTAGCGTCACTTTATGAACTTGCTTAACAACGTGCGGGTGGGGATTGTTCAGCTCTTTCGGTACCGATACCGAGGCTTCACGTGCGCGTGTATGCTGGCGGGCACGGCCCTGGGCGGGGTGGGGGGATGCAAGGGTCCAGGGATGGCGTTGAGCGACAAGGGCGATGGGTATCCGGCCGCGGTTGCGGATCTGGTGATTGCCTCACCGCCGGGCATGACGCGCCCGCCATTTCGTTTCACGAAGGCCGATGACCAGCTTCTTGATGAAGTTCAGCGCGCAGCGTTCCTTTTTCTTTGGAAGGCGTGCGATCCGCGATCGGGCATGGTGGTTGACCGGTCGAGCGTCAAGTTTGCCAGTACGGCGGGTGTTGGGTTTCAGTTGGCTGCGTTACCGATCGGTGTGGAGCGCGGGTGGGTGACCAAGGATGAGGCTTGCGCGCGAGCGATCATGATTCTCAGTGCGCTTGAGGGCAACCCCAACAACCGGAAGGCAGGCCTGTTCTACCACTTCCTTGATGGGGCAACGGCGGGGCCGATTGATCAGGATGTTGTGAGCACGGTGGACTCAGCACTCCTCTTTGCAGGCATGTTGACGGCCGGTTCGTATTTCGGGGGCGAGGCTCGCGAGCGTGCCGACCGATTGTTTGATCAGGCGGACTGGACATTCTTCGCCGAGAACAACCCGCGTCCGCACGAGCATCACTTGAAGGGCTTTATTTCTTTGGGCTGGAAACCAGCCGACTTCAAGAACCCTACGGGCGAAGGCTCGCTTTTGCCGTACTATTGGGCTGATTCTGGTGATGAGCACAGGTTGGTCTGTCTGCTGGCAGGCGCAGCGTCGAACCCTGCGCATCGTGTTGATCCATTGCTCTACTACAGGCTGCGCCGGCAGATCGGTGAGTTTCAAGACACGGGGCCAATGGTGTACTTTCCGTGGTCGGGCGCGTTGTTCACCAACTTTTTCGCACATTGTTTCATCAACTATGCCGCGATGGGGCCGGATGATCCGGCCGGTCATGGGGTTGCCCGTCGGGCCAGTGTGGATTGGTGGGAGAACAGCCGGAGGGCGGTGCTGCTGCACCGTCGCAAGGCCGAAGGGCGTGCGTCGCAATCGCCCAACTTCGGCCCCAATGCCTGGGGGCTGACCGCTTCGGATGCGGTCACCGGATATGCCGTGCCGGGCGTGTTTCCTGATCCCTTGAAGTTCACAGACATGCGGCCGGAACTGGATTACTCGACGTACGTGCCCCAGGACAACTTCGGAGATGGCACGATCGCTCCGTATGGTGCTGGCTCCTCAGTGATGTTTGATCCTGTGGCCGCGATTGCGGCACTCAGGCACTATCGGTCATTGAAAGGCCCGGATGGTCGCCCGCTGATTTGGCGTGATCCTTCGGAAGGGAAAGGCATGTACGGGTTTCAGGATGCGGTGAATGTTGCCACGGGGTGGGTCGCGCCGGACTGTGTGGCGATTGACCAAGGTCCGCTGGTTCTCGCCATCGAAAACGCGCGAAGTGGGCTTGTTTGGAAATTGTTTGATAAACATCCCGCGATCCGCGAAGCGATGGAACGTCTTGGTATGAAAGGCTTTCGGACGTTCGGCGATTCGTCGGGTGGTCAATCCACTGAATAAATCGTGATTTTCACTTGCATATTGGCAATGGCCATGGCAAGATGTAAACGGTTTCAGTGCGTAGTCTGGTGGAGGCCAGACACGCGATGTGTGAAGAGTTTTTTACAGGAGAGAGAGTATGAGATCTTGTGCATTTTTGTGCGCGGTTGCCGGCCTCGCTATCGCTGGTTCGGCAACTGCCGATGTCACCGACATCAATGGCATTGTCGCGTTCAACCGCATTTTCAACGATCGTCCCGCCAGCACTCTGGTGGTCACGAACAACTACCCGACGTCGTACCGGATTCAAGAGTCGGATCCCGGTGCCGGCGGATTTGCCAATCGGCACACCGGGTATTACTCGAATGATGGCGGCGCGACGCGTCGCGACTTTGACTACAACGAACTGTTCGACATCTCGGTCACCATGAACCTGACCACCGACCCGGTGAGCGGCGTCAGCGAATCGGGCTTTCAGTTCGACCTTTTCGGCTTCGGCCGTTTCGGCGTCATCACGGCCGATGGGCGCATCGAGGCTGATGGTTCGGTCATCCCGAACTTCAACTTCGGACCCGGCATCATCCAGAACGGCACCGTCAGCCTCCGCATGATCCACCGTCCCGGCAGCGGCAACGGCTTCACCCCCATCGGCGCTGGTCAGCGTTCCACAATGGAGTACCTGTACGACATCGGCTCGGGTTACGTCTCCAGCGGTCTGGTCGAGTTCAACAATACCGAAGGTGGCATTCCGGAAATCCCCTTCAACGATTTCTACATCGGTGTCGGCAGCCAGAACAACTTCGGCTCCGGCTTGAACTCGGCTGATGCTCTGTTCACCAACTTCAGCAACCTCGCGGTTCCCGCGCCCAGCGCGGCGGCCCTTCTCGGCCTCGGCGGTCTTCTCGTGGCTCGCCGCCGCCGCTGATCTGAGTCCTTAAGTTTGCGAATCCCTCCGAGGGCGGCCTGTCTTGGGCCGCCCTCTTTGCATTGGTGGACTCCTCCGGTGGGGAGATTCTTCAGGATTCTTGGGGATTGCGCCGACTTGAAGCTTGTTCATTTGACATATGGGGCAATCTGCGCCATAGTGATGTAAGCCCTTTCAGTCACTCCCGGCCGATGCCCGTACTTTCTCTGCTGCGGCCCGATCGGCACGCTTGGACTCTCCATGCTCGGTAACAAGTTTGGTCATTTTGACTCGACCGGCAAGACCTTCACGGTCACTGATCCCGGCACACCCATGCCCTGGGTGAACGTGATCTGCAACGGCCGATATGGGCTTATTGTCAGTCAGAACGGTGGTGGGTTCAGTTGGCTCGATAACAGCCAGCTCAACGTGTTGACACGTTGGGAGATGGACCTTGCCCGTGATGACCATGGCAAGTTTGTACTGGTTTCCGATCTTGAATCGGGCGAGGTCTGGTCGCTTTCTCCGGCACCTTGCCACGGGATGCTCGACGAATATCGTTGCGAGCACACGCAGGGTTCGACGACGTTTGTCACTCGTCGAGGCGATATTGCCGCGGAGTGGAAGCTCTCGGTCGCGCCGAACGACAACGCCGAAGTGTGGGTTGTCAAGCTGACGAATCACGGGGCGAAGGATCGAAAGCTGCGGGTCGCATCTTTCTTTGAATGGTGCTGCGGCGTAGCTCCGGATGCCAAGCGCGAGTTTCACCGGTTGTTTTTCACAACCAGTTATGACG
The DNA here is from genome assembly GCA_038251595.1 of Phycisphaerales bacterium. Taxonomy (GTDB): domain Bacteria; phylum Planctomycetota; class Phycisphaerae; order Phycisphaerales; family UBA1924; genus JADLCX01. The sequence goes on from JBBSBC010000026.1 coordinate 21,537, forward strand.
CTGCCCGCAACGCGATCATCGCAAAAAAGAACATGTGGGAAGCCCCGCTTCGGAACGACACGGGCGCGATCGAACGCGAGAAGGCACACTGGAACAAGCCATGGCCATACGTCGCGGCGCACGCGGTGACGGGCGCGGTGTTTGAGCGACCCCTGGCGATTGGTGACAAGACCACGTTCATAGGGCGATACGGTTCACTCGCAAGCCCCAAGGCAATGAAGGACCGGGCGATTCCCGCAGTCAACAGTCTGAACAACTTCGGGCGGTTTGGCGATGCGAGCGCATCGCTCGGTGGCGATCTCACGCTCAAAGCCGGCGCAAGCGTGACGCTTGCCTATGTGCTCGCGATCGGTGAGACCGAGAGCGAGGTTCTTGAACTTGTTGATCGTTACACCAAGCTCGATGCGGCCCAGAGTGTCGCTCCGGCCGCGGGCACGATGTGGGACGAGCTGCTCGCAACTTCGCAGATTGCCAGTGAGTCGCCGGACTTCGATCTGCTGAACTCACACTGGTTGCCCTATCAGGCGATCAGCGGACGGTTGTGGGGGCGCACGGGGTATTACCAGCAGTCGGGCGCGTTTGGCTTTCGCGACCAGTTGCAGGACAGCCAAATCTGGCTGCCGCGTGACTCCACGCGAACCCGTGATCAGATCTTTCTGCACGCCGCGCACCAGTTTGCGGATGGAAGCGTCTTTCATTGGTGGCACCCGCTTGCGGAGTTCGGGCTCAGGACCGCGTGCAGCGATGACTATCTCTGGCTTCCGTTTCTTACGGCACAATACATCAAAGACACCGGTGACTGGGCGATACTCGAACGCACGATCCCTTTTGTTGATGACGCGGCGGGCGCGACGCTGCTGGAGCATTGCAAGCAGAGCATCACCAAGAGCATGGGGCGGTTTAGCCCGCGCGGATTGCCCCTCATCGGTGCGTGCGATTGGAACGATGGTCTGTCGGCTCTAGGCGTTGAGGGCAAGGGCGAGAGCATCTGGCTCGCGCAGTTCCTGGTGATGTTGCTGCACAACTTCGCGTTTGTCGTCGAGCACGAGGGTGATGTGCAGCTTGCTGAGACGTATCGACAGACACGGGCAGATCTTATTCGTGTGGTCAATGAACTCGCCTGGGATGAGGATGTATCCGGTGGGGGCAAGTGGTACCGCGCCGCGACACGCGATGACGGTCGATGGATTGGGACCAACACCAACAAAGAGGGCAAGGTCTTTCTCAACACGCAGACGTGGGCGATTCTTGCCGACGCGGCCACGCTGAACCGCGAAGAAGAGGCGTGGGCAAGCGTGAAGAAGCATCTCCTTGCACCGATGGGGCCTCTGCTATCGGCACCCGCCTACACCGAGCCGGATGCGGGGCTGGGGTACATCACCCGCTATGCCCCCGGGCTTCGTGAAAATGGCGGCGTGTACATGCACGCAGCGACCTGGGCCCTCGCCGCAGCGTGCAAACGGCGTGATTCTGAAGCTGCGGAGCAGATTTGGCGGGCAATTTCGCCGCCGACTCGCTGTGGTGCGGATGCGGACTCGTATTGGGCAGAGCCATATGTGACGCCCGGCAACGTGGATGGGCCGCAGTCGAGCACGCCGGGCAAGGCGGGATGGACGTGGTACACCGGCTCGGCGGCATGGTTGAACCACGTCTGTCTAGAATGGATTGTGGGAATGCGGGCGAGTTGGGAAGGGTTGCTGATTGATCCGTTCCCGCTGGCATCGCTCGGGCGCGTTTCGGCGAGTCGGGTTTGGCGTGGCAAGACGGTGCGGCTGAGCTACGACGCGCGTGAGTTCGGGGTCAACAGCCTGATGAAGGTGACCGTGAATGGACATGAGATTTCGGGAAATATTATCAATGCCGAGCGGTTTGTCGGTACCAATGAACTGAAGATTGTTGTGTCGTGGGGTGTGACGGGCAGGAAGACGAATGTTCAGACGGTTGATGGGGTGGCAGGAGTCAGCGCCGCGGTGATCGCGACGCCGGTCAACGGAACGGCGCTCTATGAGCGCCAGCCCACGTAAAGGAGTATCGCATGACGAGCAATAATTGTTGTCGTGTCGGAGTCCGACTGGCGGTGCGGATTCAGAGTTCGGGCAAGATGGCGGTGAAGCGTGCATTTACGCTCATCGAGTTGCTTGTGGTGATCGCGATTATTGCGCTGCTCGTCTCGCTGTTGCTGCCCGCGCTCTCATCTGCACGCGATACGACGCGCGATGTGATCTGCAAGAGCAACATGCGCCAGATCGGCACGGCCGTTCAGATGTACATGGATGATCAGAAGGATCCAAACTGGTTCAACCTGAAACTGCGGCTGCCGAACGTCTATGACCACTGGATTGTGCCGCGCGCGCTGAATGACGGCGACTACATTCCCGGCACGAACTCCAAGATCTACCACTGTCCGCGTGCAACGGCCGGCACATCCGTCATCGACCCGACCGTGCGCGACTACCTCTCGAGCGGCGGCCGGATCTTCATCGACCCAGACCCCTCAAACCCTGATGCGGCGAGTCTGCGCCAGCCGGTTGCGGAAGTTGTGGCCAACCCGAAGTCCTACACGGAGTATTGGTTCAACGATTCAAACGTGATTACGGGGAAGAAGTACCGTGCGGTCAAGCACCCCGATTGGATGGTGTGGATTTGCGATGCATACGACGAGGTGCCCAAGCACTCGGGCAAGACGCGGACAGAGCTCGCGAACCAAGGAAACATCACGCAGCGTGTGAATCAGATTTACATGCTCTTCGGTGATCAGAGCATTCGCGCGTACTCTTGGGTGAACAGCGTGAGTTCAGTGGCGAGAGATCCGTACGGATCTGCCCCGACATTTTACAACTGGGGTTTGTTCTATAACTGAGTCGGTCCCGCTGTTCACTCGATAAAAGGAGAAGCTCATTGGCCAACGTACGATCAGTGCTTCGAGATCGACCAATGCTCGGGTGGGTGCTGGCCGCGGGATTGATGATCTTTGCCGCTGGAGTTGTTTATCGCAGGGCGAATAGCGGCGAGGTTCATGAGCTGACGCAGATGGTGACGATTCGTTGCGCCGAAACCGGTGAGACCTGGCAGGTGCTGCGTGGAGTGATGGAGAAAGAGCTGTACATGAGGCCTTACCCCATCAACACATCAGAAGGGCTGATCAATCCCAAAACCGGAAAGCCAACCGGATTTCCGATTGATGACTGGACACAGACTGTTCAAAGTGTGAATGCGGCCCTTGAGGGTGCATCAAAGGGTGTGCCGGCTCCGGCAGCCCCGCCAGCCCTTAAGCCCTAAGTTCGTTACGTACTATTCGAATGATGTCGTACATCAACATACCCACCGATGGTGGGCGTATTCACTTGCAGGAATACTCCAAGTTTTCGCTGCCTGGTCTCACTCACGCGGGTGTCAGCGAGATTTGAACTTTCCAATCATGATTTCATCGCGAACAGCATCCTTGACTCGACGCACCGCCTTGGGCGTAATGGTGCTGGGTGGTACGGGCTACGCGGCGTTTGGCCCGCGTGGATCAAGAGACCCGCGCGAACGCAACCGCATCGTCCTTGATTATTGGGAAAAATGGACACGCCACGAGGGCGAGGCGATGATGAAGGTGGTTGATGCCTTCAACGCCTCGCAGAATCGCATCTTTGTGAGGTACGCGGTCACAAGTGACATCGGACAGAAGTCGATGATCGCGATTGCGGGCGGCGATCCACCCGACGTGATCGGCCTGTATTCCTTCAACATTCCGCCGTACGCCGAGAGCAACGCGATCATGGCGCTCGACGAGCTTGCCCCACGCTATGGGGTTAGCTTGGACAACTATGCCAAAGGTGTGCGGCAGGTCATGCAGCACAAGGGACAATGGTGGGCGACGGTCAATACGGCGGGTTCGGTAGCGCTGTATTACAACAAGGCGTTGTTTGCCGAAGTCGGTCTTGACCCGGAGCGACCGCCACGGAGTATCGAAGAGCTTGATGATGCGCACCGCAAGCTCGTCTTGATGAGGGAAGATGGCGAACTGCTGCGGGCGGGCTTTCTGCATCGTGAGCCGGGCTGGTGGAGCTGGCTCTGGCCCTACCACTTCGGCGGCAGTATCTACGACCCAGCGGGTGATCGATCGACGGTTGGTTCGCCCGAGTGCGTGCGTGCCATGATCTGGATGCAGATGTATGCGCGCGAACTTGGGGTCGATCGGGTCAAAAAGTTTGCGGATGGATTCGGGAACTACTTCACACCCGAAAATCCATTCTTGACGGGCAAGGTGGCGATGATCGTTCAGGGTCCGTGGATCGCGAATCTCATTCAGGCCTTCAAGCCCGATCTGGCGTACGGTGTCGCGCCGTTTCCTGTCGCGGCGGGAGTTGCAAACTCGGAGCCGGTCGGGCTCATCGATACCGATGTGCTGGCTATCCCGCGCGGTGCCAAGCACCCCGAAGCGAGCATGGAGTTTATCGCATGGACGCAGCGACAGGACATGACCGAGCAGCTTGCGCGGGCGCACTTCAAACCCTCACCACTGGCCAGGATCAGTGAAGATTTTCTGAGCACCCATCCGAACAAGGGCATAGCTGTTCACTACAACATCTTCAACAGTTCGCGCGCGTTTATCGCCCCGCCGACGCGCGTATGGCAGCAGTTCAAGGATGAGTGCGACTCCGTCGTGCAGCGCCTCTGGCGGCTTGAAGTCGAACCCGACGCTGCGCTCGCGGCGTTGCAGATCCGCACACAAGGCTTCCTCGATCGCGCGGCCGACGAACGCAGGCGAAGGGCGGTCTCATGAGCACATCAATCCGGCGCAACCTGCACGGCCTGCTCTGGGTCAGCCCCTGGCTGATCGGCGCGGGCGCGTTCATGTTCCTCCCGATGGCGATGAGTCTCTACTACTCATTCACCGACTTCCCGATGCTTGAGCCCCCGCTGTGGAACGGGCTTGGAAACTATCGGCGCATGCTCGATGACCCGACGTTTCTTCGGGTCGTGAAGAACACCGCGCTGTATTGCGCGGTGGCCATACCACTCCAGACAATGGTTGCGGTTGCGCTCGCGGCCTTGCTGAACGGCAAGGTTCGCTTTTCACGGTTCTTTCAGGCGTGCATATTTCTGCCGACACTCGTGCCGCTCATCGCGAGTGCGATGGTCTGGATGTGGCTGTTTAATGGCGAACTGGGATTGGTGAACCGGCTGCTCGGGCGCGCGGGCATCACCGGCCCATCGTGGCTGATTGATCAGAACTGGGTGATGCCCTCGCTGGTCATCATGAGCCTGTGGGGTGTTGGGCAGGCGGTGGTGGTCTACATCGCGGCGTTGCAGGATGTGCCGCGACAGTTGTATGAGGCGGGGCGGATCGACGGGATGGGGCCGCTGCGCCAGTTTGCCAACGTCACACTCCCGATGATCTCGCCGGCGATCCTCTTCAACGTGGTCGCGCTG
>JBBSBC010000027.1:0-26606 GCA_038251595.1 Phycisphaerales bacterium
GGTGCTTTAAGCTGTTGTGGGGGCTGGCGTAAAGAAAATATTTGGGAAATGGATTTGGGGGTTGGTGGGCTGCGCCGGCGCGCGCACAAAGGCGCACCTGGTGCCTGGAACGGGGGACGGGGGCAGACTTAGGTTGACCACAGACTCAGGTTTGGAAGCCTGAGACACCACGGGCGACGGGCTTGCTCATGATGACGCTGGTGTAGTTGGTCTCGTTCCAGTTGACGCGCTCGACGATGCGGTAGCCGTGGCGCTCGTACATCTGCACGAGCCATGCGGCGGGCTCGGGTGTGGAGAGGGCGAGCTCGGTGGCGCCGGCGCTGAGGGCGCGTGATTCGACGAGGGACATCAGCTCACTGCCGATGCCGCGGCCCTGGAACTCGGGCTCGACGGCGAACTGGCTGAAGGTGGCGACATCTTTGCGTTCAAACCAAGGTGTGCCGGAGAGTTGGCCCGGGCCGCGGAAGAGGATGGTGCCGACGACCTTGTCGAGGTAGGTGGCGATGTGGCAATCGCCACCGGCGACGCGCTTGCGGGTGACCTCTTCGGGTTGGAATGCGGCGAGGGCTTTGATGCCGCGATCGGCGTGCTGTTTGTATGCACGATGCAACATGCCGGTGAGGTGGGCGAGAGAGTCGCCTGGCTCAAGAAGGCGGACACGGACTTTCTTGGCGAGTCTTTCGGCGGGGACGATCATTGTGGAGAGTTTATGCGGTGATAGGGCGGGAATGTAGTGTGGCTTCGGCACTTGCCAGCGGGCGGTACGATGCGGTGATGAACCCTACTCAGCCCCGGCCCTATGCGCCCGTGCCTACGTCAGGCGTGATGACTGTTCGTGCGCGATACTGCGAGTGCGACCCGATGGGGGTGGTGCATCATGGGGCGTACATCCCGTGGTTGGAGATGGGAAGGACGGAGCTGCTGCGCGAGGCGGGGGTGAGCTATGCGGAGCTTGAGGCGGCGGGGGTCTTTCTGGTGATTGTGAAGCTGGAGTGTTCGTACAAGCGGCCAGCGTACTACGACGATCTGGTGGAGGTGCGGACGAAGGTGGTGGGGGGATCGCGGGTGAAGATCAGGCATGAGTATGAGGTGGTGAGAGCGGAGGGAAGAGCGGTGATGGAAGGGGATGAGTGCGGGGGAGGGAACAACCTCGTGCAGCGGCGCGTGGCGGGTGAGGTGCTGATGATGGGGAGTTCGATGTTGGCGTGCGTGGGACGGGGAGGAAGGGTGGCGGAGTTGCCGGAGTGGTTGACGCCGACGGAAAGGTGAGCATGAAAAGCAAAGAAAGTCGGCAGGACATGACTCATTTGTAATCCATCGGGTGCTTGAATAGCGGAAGGTCCCTGCGCATTCATGGACGAGCATGCGTCGGGAAATCCTGATTTTGAGCTTGAGCGCCTGCAAGGCTTTTGCCGCGCGGCGAGTGCCGACTTCCAGATCACTGTGTCTCGGACCAGCTTCGCATCTCGCGCCCGTGCCAGGTCATGGTGTTGCGTTCGTACTTCTTGAACGCCGCGGCGTGGCCATCGAGGAAGACGAGGTTGCTTCCGCCGCCGGCATCCTGATGGGGGGTGAGCTCGGCGGCACCCTGATCGGTGCCGAAGAAGAGTGCGGGCCAGCGGGCATCGTCGGCATCGCACTCGGGGGCCTTGGTGCTGAAGCCGTAGGGGCGTGGGTAGAAGACCTGGTTGTTTTCATCGCCCGCGAGCACGAACTGCTGGCTGAAGACGACCTGGGTGTGAGAGAGGCTTGTGTAGAGGCGGTTGCGATTGAGGAGGGCGGTGTATCTGGATTGGAGGAAGTAGGCGAAGGGGGCCTCGGGGATCTTGCGCGCGGGATCGATCCAGGTTTCCATGGTTTCGACGTAGGGGGCAACCTGTTCGCACCAGCCGGGGCCGGGCGCATCATCGCCGGTGCCATCGCCTTCCCAGATCTGCCATGCGGACCAGTGGGGGAAGACCTCGCGGTGATCGTCGGCGTAGGTGGTGAGGGCCTGGCCGATGGAGCGGACGTTGACGGTGCAGCGGGTGAGGCGAGCGTTGCCGCGAGCGGCGGCGAGGGCGGGGAGGAGGAGGCCGATGAGGATGGCGATGATGGCGATGACGACGAGCAGCTCGATGAGCGTGAAGGCTGGGTGCGCGAGCTTTGGTTGCGGGTCGGACATGCCGGGACCTCCGGGGAACTGGTGGAAGGGGTTACCGGGCGGGGTGGGGGGCGTTGCGTGCGGCGCGAGCGAAGATGAAGATGCAGCGATTCGAGAATGGGCGTGCAATGGGGTGAGGATGGCCGCGTTTGGCGGAGTGAACGCGCCTGGGCTTGCGTAAAGAGCATCGGGCGTGCAGAGAACGGTTCGGTCAATTTACACGTAAGGAGTTTGTGAATGACGATCAGGACATCGGTACGCGCTGCGTTGGTGGGCATTGTGGTGATGGCTTCGTCGATCGGGACGACGGCGGCGTTTGCCGGGCCGACCGATCCGGGAACTGGCGGTGGGCCGACGGCTCCGACGGATGCGCAGCGGGTTTTGGGGCGTGCTCTGCGGGGGATCGGCTCTGCCGTACACGAGGCGTGCGACGATCTTCGGCGGATCGGGCAGACGACCGTGGGTCGGATTGGACGACTTGATCGGCAGGGTGCGGATGCCGCGCAGATCACCGAGGTTGGTGCGGGCGCGGTGGAGCGCGTGAACGAGCGATCGGCGAACGCGGTTGCACGGATCGGGACGATGAAGACGAATGCACTGGCCGCGCTGGAGACGGCGGGCGGGAGCGCTGAGCAGGCGCTTCGTCTGAATGATGCTGCGGATGCGGCGGTGGCGCGTGTGAATGAATGCCGCGACCATGTGGTGGGGCGGATCAACGCGGCGGTGGCGCGTGCGAATGGTGGTGGGTGAACGGGCGGGATGGGGGGAGTGGTAAGTGAATAGTGGAGTGCACGGACCCGCGGGTGATACGCGGGTCCGTGTTTATTTTTGAGAGGTGAGGTGGATCAGGCGTGATGGTGGGGTGGGGGGGTAAGGGGAGACGGGAAGAGCGCGGGACTGTCGTGTGGCCGACATGGTGCGCAGTGATGTGGTATCTTGGTGGGGAATGGCCGAGCGACTGCGTCTTCACCCGATCTGTCGAGCTTGCGCGTATGACCTCAGTGGGTTTGGGGCAGGGCAAGTGAGCGCGAGATGCCCGGAATGCGGGGCGGGGTTTGACCCACGTCGGCCGTGGCTGATACCGGCGTGGCCGGTGCGGTGGAGGATTCTGGCGAGGCTGGTGGCACCGCTGGGCGTGGCGCTGGCGATCGCGGTGATTACCAAACGGGCGTTTGTCTCGGGCGGATTGATCGCGGATGTTGTACGGCTGGGGTTGATCGTGGTGGCGTATATGGTGGCGGTGGCGGGCGCGGTGGTGGTGGTGACGGGGTTGACGGATCGGCACTTGCCGATGCCGCGGGGGATGTGGATCAAGGGTGGACTGATCGTGGTGTCGCTGGCGATCAATCTGGGTGGGTTGTTTGTGTTTCTGGTTTTCTGGTGAACGGGGCGCGTGGTAGAGGGGAGCAGGCAGGGGTCAGCGGAGTTCTTCGATGGCTTTGGCGATGGTGCGGACGGGGATGATCTCGGCACCGGGGATCTTGAGCTTCTGTCGCGTGTCGGGAACGATGATGCGTTTGAACCCGAGTCTCGCTGATTCGCTGGCGCGTTGTTCGGTCTGCATGACGGCACGAACTTCACCGCCAAGGCCGACTTCGCCGATGACGGCGGTGCCGGGGGAGAGGGCGCGTTTGAAGTGGGCACCGGCGATGGCGAGGAGGAGGGCGAGATCGGCCGCGGGCTCGGTGACGCGCAGACCGCCGACACTTGAGGCAAAGACATCGCGATCAGCCAGGCGGAGACCGGCGTGCTGTTCGAGCACGGCGATGAGCATGGCGAGACGGTTGGCATCGAGCCCGCTGCTCTTGCGTTTGGCTGCGCCGAGAAAGCCGGTGGCGGTGAGGGCCTGCACTTCAACGAGCACGCAACGTGTGCCGGTCATCATGGGACAGACGACCGCGCCGACCTTGGCCCCGGCGGCAGGCCCTTCGAGCACACCGACGGCGAGTCCGCCGGGAACTTCCTTGAGACCCGAGCCGGTCATCTCGAAGATGCCGATCTCGAGCGTGGTGCCGAAGCGGTTCTTTACGCCGCGAAGAATGCGGTGGGCGTGGTAACGATCGCCCTCGAAGTAGAGGACGGCATCAACCAGATGTTCGAGCAGACGTGGGCCGGCGAGCTGACCGTCTTTGGTGACGTGTCCGACCAGGACGACGGCGATGCCGCTGAGCTTTGCGAGATAGACGAGTTCGGCGCAGCATCGGCGCAACTGGGCGATGCTACCGGGTGAAGCGTCGAGATCGGCTTTGTAGACCATCTGCACGCTGTCGATGACGAGGATGTGGGGGAGGAGTTTGCGGGTCTGTTCGACGATACGTGCGAGATTGGTGTCGCTGAGAACAAAGAGGTTTGGGGCACCATCGACCCCGAGGCGTGCAGCGCGCATGCGGACCTGCTCGGCGGACTCTTCGCTCGAGACATACAACACACGAAGTGGCGAAGTGGTTGCGGGTTCTGTGGAGCGACCAGCAGGGCTGCCCATGGCCCCGGCGGCTTGCAGCATGAGTGTGCTTTTGCCGATGCCCGGGTCGCCACCGATCAGCACGACGCTGCCCGCGACCAGCCCGCCGCCGAGGACGCGATCGAGCTCGCCGATGCCGGTGCGGAGGCGAGCGCGCGGCTCCTGACCGTTGCCGACTGAACCGATGGGGACGGCCTGCGCGGCGGATGCGAGCTCTGGTGAAAGCTCGTCGCTTGCGGCCTGGTGCGCGGATTGCCAGCCTTCGATGAGACCGCGCTGCGGGTCTTTGCCCGCACTTCTTTCAACACGCTGCTCTTCGAGCGCATCCCATGCGTTGCAATCCGGGCATTTGCCCATCCATCGGCTTTGAACACCGCCGCAGGAGCGGCAGACGAAGACTTGTCGGACCTTGGCCATGCTGGTGCAGGATAAACACGCCGAGGCGGGTGTGCGGAAGCGGGCTGGCGGAAAGAGGAATTGAATGGCATAGTTCATTCTCGCCGCGAGGGATCGCGCGGCGGTGCTTCATCCGAACGGGGATGTGCCGCCGGGCGCCGATGGATGGGCCGTGTTGGTTGTGATGCCTGTTTCACCCTGGGAGAAAGCACCATGAGTCTGCGAATGTCCATGCGTCGAATGTGCCTGACCACGACGGCTGCGCTGGTTCTCGCCGGCGCGTGTCCGGCGCTTGGGAGAAGTGCGGATCGATTGCCATCGAGTTCCGAATCGTCATCGTTCTCACGCAAGAGTTGCCAGAAGGTTATGAACGCGGCGCGGCGCGAGCTTGGCAAGGCATCGAGTCGAATGTGCCAGGAGCTGCGCGATGCGGCCCATGACGCGGAGGATGCCATCGATGCGCTTGCGGAGGGCGAGCCGAGTGAGGAAGATATCGAGGCGATGGAGCAGGGTGTTGATGAGATGATGGCCGATGCGCTGGATGATGCCTTGGCGAAGATCGAAGCGCGGGGCATGAAGTGCATGATGCGGCTGAGCGAGCTTGGTGCATCTGAGCAGATGATGAGCAAGTGTCAGGATCTGATTGATCGGATGGCGGAGCGTGTGCAGGAGCGTTCTGAAAGCCTGTCGGTCGAGCTTGATGAGCACATGGCGGAAGCCTTTGCCGCGCCGGACAGCGCAGACGATGATGCAGACTGCGATGAGACCGAGTCGGGCGATGATGGTGAGGCTTCGCCTGAGTCTGAGCAGGGTTGAGTTGAGTTCATGCGGCGTGTGCGGCTCTTTGCCGCCGGTTGCTCGGGTATTGAAGCGCTTCCCAAGGGGCTCCGCGGCTGATGCGCGGACCCCCTTGTTCTTGCGCCATAGTTTGAAGCGATGGCCGCCCTTATAGTCTGTCGCGGCCGGAGTGCCGCGACACGATTCCATGAGCAGCACGCCCGCAAGCCCACCAGTCAATACGAACCCTGCTGCGCGGTCAGTGCCGACGCGTGGGAGTCGGCGCTGGCGTTGGGCGGTGCGTGTGGTTGTGGGTGTGCCGATGGTGGGGGTGGTGGTTGCGTTGCTGCTGATACGGTCACCGATGATCGGTCGTTTGGTGGGCACGACGGTGAGCGAGCTATCAGGTGGAGAGTGGCGAGCGCGGCGCGCGGTGATCGGGCTGAATGGCCAGTTGATTGTGAATGATTTGACGCTGCGCGCCCCGGGTGTCAAGGGCCCTGGGGGCGAGGTGCTGACGGCGGAGAGCGCGGTTGCGGATATTGATTGGAGCGGGCTTCCGGTGCTTCGATGGTTCAGATCGTCGCCGCCCGGCGCACCAACTGGGCCGCGCATCACGGCGATACGGCTGACCAAACCGACGTTCCGCCTCAGCCAGTCGATCGACGATGATTCGCTCAACATCGCGTCGTTGAAACCGTCACCACAGACCGGGGCGGGTCGGGTCGAGCCACCGAGGATCGACGTGATCGATGGCAAGGTGGAGTTCGCGGAGCATTCGCCGCGGCGTGGGGGGTACACGCTGCTGAACACGCTGCCGGTGTCGGGTTCATTTTCACCAGCCGCGCCGGGCCTGAGCGAACCGGTGTACAGTCTTAGGCTTCAGGAGACGGGGCGTTCGCCCGCCGCGGCGGTGGAGCGGCGGGGCATGATTCTTGATGGTCGCATTGATCTGGCGACCGACAAGGCATCGCTGCGTCTGTTCAATGTCTCTCTTGATGCGTGGCCGCCCGAGTCGGTTCCGATGTTCATGCGTGACATCTGGCGTCGGCTCAACATGAAGGGGCGCGTGAGCGAGGCGACGTTCACGTATTCGCCCGATACGGGGATCGATTCGGTGATCACAGTCGAGAAGATCTCGATGGAAGCGCTTGTTCCGGCTCCGGGTGTCGGCGATTCGGGCGCGTACCTCTCGCTGCGCGAAGTGAACGGAGAAATTGCGCTAAGCACGTCGGGTCTGCACGCCGACCTGATGTGCGTGATTGAGGACCAGACGTTTCCATCGCGTGTGCGGCTCGATACGTATGGCACGGATCTCAACTGTTCGTTGCGGTGCGAGATCACGGCAGATCGGATCAACGTCTCGCGCAACCCCGCGTTCCTGAAGTACACGCCGAAGCCTGTTCGTCAATACCTTGATTGGTTCAGCGGACCCACGGCCGATGTCATTGCGCGCGTGGTCATCACGCGTGGTGACCCTGTTGATGGGAAGGCCGCATCGTTTGAGGTGCCCGAGGGCAAGATTGATTTCAGCGGGGGAGTTGCGGCGTTTCATAAGTTTCCGTATCGCTTTCACGACATGTCGGGCGAGGTGAGCTTCGACGATCAGAACATCCGCTTCATCCGCATTCGCGGGGCAGGACCGACGGGTGCCAAGCTCTCGGCATCGGGCCTCATCACGCCGCTGACCGACGATGCGAAGGTTGACCTGACGATCGGTGTGCAGGGAGTGCCTGTTGATGACCACATGCTTGATGCGATGCGGCCGGGGTATCGAAGCCTGCTCGATGCGCTGTTCTGTCGCGAGCACTATCAGACGCTGGTCGCGAAGGGGCTGATTGTGCCGCGCAAACCGGAGGTACCTGAAGATGGCGGCGACACCGATGGTCCGCCGGAGTTCGAGTTCGGCGGTCGGGCGGATATTGGCATCAAGATCAACCGTCCGCTCGGTCCGCTGGATGATTGGACGACGAATATTGAAGTTGAGTTCGAGCGCGCGGGGATAGTTCCCGAGCCATTTCCGTTTCCGATTGTTGCCTGCGATGTTCGTCTGCTGATCACCGACAACGATGCGGTCTTTACGCGTGGCGAGTTTGCGGGCCTGAGCGGTGGGTATGCCGAGCTTGAGGCTCGTGTTCAGTTCGGGGAACACGACACTGATCCGATGATCCCCGAGGTTCGCATCGTCGCGTTTGATATACCGGTCGATGGCCTGCTGCTCAACGCGGTTCCGGGCGATGAAGGCGAGGGCGGCACGCTCTCGGCGGATCGAGTTCTTCAGAATCTCAAGATCGAAGGGCTTGTTGACTGCCGCGTGGCCATCACCGCTCCGCGTGCCGGAGCGATGGCGCGCGCTCGTGCGGATGTTGTTGGACCGATCGCGCTTCCGGTTCTCGATTGGTCGGTGGTGGTGGAACTTGACAAGCTTGCCGCACGGCCGATCACCGGCCTGCTTCGCGAGCGCGAGGATGTTCCGAGTGTGGCGATGTGTCTGCGCGAGTTGTCGGGGGCGCTCGAAGTCACGCCGCGGAGTGTTCACGTTGCCTCGTTGCAAGCGGAGGTCGGGCGATTGCCGGTTGACCAGTTGGAGCGCCCGCTGACTGAGGCGGCCCCGTGTGGGCGGATGGAGATCGATCTCACGATTGATCTTGAAGACATGGGCAGGGATGGCGCTGAAGCGGGGGCAACGGGACCGCAGGTTCTCGCGGATATTGCGCTGCGCGGGGTTGATCTGGCCGATCCTGTCGAACAGGCGGTTGCGGTTTTCAAACCGGCGGAGGCCGAGACGCTGGCCGAGCTTCGCGGCAAGCGACAGCCGACGGGTCTTGTCGATGCGCATATCCGACTCGAACAATCGTCGAACGAATCGAGCATGGTCTCCGTGCATGTTGACCACTCCGAGCATGTCGGTGCCCATGCCCTGGGCGGCGTGGTCTGGCTTGATGACCTTCGCGGCGGGATCGGGCTGGTTTCCAGTCCATCGCGCAGCAACGACACGGGTGCGCCATCGGATGTGCTCCGATTCGAGAACCTCAGCGCCAGACTGCGCCTGAACGAAGATGTTGCGGGCGAAGTGCGGGTCGATGGTCATGCCGCGATTTCGTCGGGCGGGTCGGGGCTTGCGGCTCCGGCCGATCTGCTGTGCACCATGCGAGACTGGCGGTTTGAGGCTCCGCTGGTTCACGAGCTGATCACAAAGTTTGCAGGTACCGAAATGTCCAGTGACTATGACCGTGTGCAACCACGCGGTTCGTTTGACGCTTCGCTCATCGTGGGTGGTGACTCGCCGGAGACTGTGCAGGGGCGCGGTGCGCAGACAGGGGTACGCATCGCCGGGGTCGTTGAGCCACGTTCGTTCGGGTTCACTCGGCGCGATCGTGCGATCGATCTTTCGCGAACATCCGGTCGGATCACCTTTGATGTCAACACCGGTGTTGCGGGGGGGGTCGATCCGACCAGCGCGCGTGGTGAGCTTCAGAATATCGAGGTTGGTGCGGAAGAGTGGAGCGCGGCCGCGAATGGCCGGTGGATGTTCGATGAAGCGACCGGCTTCACGTTGGAGACCGCATTGACGATGGCGGCACCAGCGTTATCGGATTCGCTGGTCGAACTGCTGCCGAAGGAGGCACGCGAGGGTGTGCGTTCATCGGGCCTGAAAGTCGATGGACCGATCGACCTGAGCGACGCCACACTCGTTGTTCGAGATCCGCCGCTGACAGAGCTTGATGCAACATTTTCGGGCACCATCGCTTTCTCGGGCGCATCGGCCGATATCGGCGTCGTGATGGATCGTGCCGAAGGCGAGGCGAAGGTGCGCGTGGGTGGAAGCGACCAAGCCGATTCGCGCGCGCGTGTTGATCTCGCGCTCACGCGCGTGCGTCTGGCCTCTGTGCAGTTGGCCGATGCGTTTGCGCAGGTGCGCTGGCTGACCTCGGGCGATCTGGATGAGTCGTTTGCCTCGGCCCGGTGCCATGGCGGGCGGGTTTCCGCGGAGTTCAGCACCGAGACTTCAGAAGTCGCTGCGGGGCAAGAGCCGCGGAAGTCGGTACGTATCAAGGCGCTCATGTCGGGGGTGAAGTTTGCACCACTGCTTGCGGATATTGAATCCAGCGGGTTTAAATCCGGCACCAGCGCGGGCAGCAAGGGCGCGGGTGGAAGCGCACCGCCCGATCCGCGGCCTTCACCGCTCAGCGACGACAGTCGCGGCACGATCGATGCCCGTCTCACGCTCACATCGGTCATCGGCGACACAGCATCGCGACGTGGGCACGGGGCCATCCGCATTGCCAATGGTGATGTGCTCAGGCTTCCCATCGTGCTTCCATTGGTCAAGGTGAGCAACCTCATGCTCCCGTTTGGCGATCGACTGAACTATCTTCAGTCGAGTTTCTATGTTGATGGACCAACGGCTGTGTTCGACGAGATCAGCCTGCTCTCCGAGAGTCTGGCGATCGTGGGGAATGGCACCGTCACATGGCCCGAGCTCGAAGTGGATATGCGATTCAACTCACGATCGATCACGCGCATTCCTTTCTGGTCGGATATCTTCGAGGCCGTGCGCAACGAGATCATCTCGACCACCATCACCGGCACGGTGGCCGATCCGGTCGTGAGGTCTGAGCCGCTGATGACCACGCGGCGTGTCTTCGGCGATGTGATCGGTGGTGGGGGGGGTGAAGATGCTGGTGCTGGCTCAAAGCAGACGCGGGCTGCACGCCTGAGCGACGGGTCCGATCGAGAGTCCGCCGCGCGGCGCGAGCTTGAACGATTGCGAAACGCCTCGACGGTCTTTGTTCCAAGTGAACCGAGATAGTTGCCCAGGGCTTGGGCGGGCGCAACCGTGCGCGAAGGCCCATACTATCCGGTCTTCATGGAAAACCAGGAACAGACCCCACAGCACAACCGTCAGGAACTTGATCCGCCCATCACGCCGCTTGCGCCTCCGGTCGGTGTGCCGCCCGAGAAGCCCTCGGTTCGTCGCGCCGACGACCCGACCATCGGTGCGCGGCTTGATGAACTGATTGCCGAAGTAGGCGGACAGCCTGGGTCGTTTAACGCGCGGATGATCCGCGACCTGCTCACCACGGGGTTGAAGCTCATTCCCGACGGGCGCGACACCGGCGAGTTGAAGCTCATCACCACCGCGATCAAGGAGCTGCGATACGCCTACCGCGTGTTTGGCCAATACGCGGTGCCGCACAAGGTCTCGATCTTTGGTTCGGCCCGCACGCCGCCGGGCCACCCCGATTACGCCGCCGCGCGCGATTTCGGCCGCCTGATGGCCGAGGCGGGGTGGATGATCATCACCGGCGCGGGCGATGGCATCATGAAGGCGGGGCACGAGGGGCCGGGACGCCAGGCCAGCTTCGGCGTGGCCATTCGGCTTCCGTTTGAAACCAGTGCGAACGATGTCATCGCTGGCGATGACAAGCTCATCCACTTCCGGTACTTCTTCACGCGCAAACTCATGTTTCTCTCGCAGGCCGAGGCCATCGCCCTTTTTCCCGGCGGGTTCGGCACCATGGATGAAGCCTTTGAAGCGCTCACGCTCATCCAAACCGGCAAGAGTTCCATGATTCCGATCGTCATGGTCGAAGGAAAGGGTGAAACGTACTGGCAGGAGTTCGACGCGGCGATGCGGCAGATGCTCCTCGCTCGCTCGTGGATCAACCCCGAAGACCTCAGCCTTTACCGCATGTTCAACACACCCGCGGAGGCTGTTGACCACATCGTCAAGTTCTATCGCAACTACCACTCGTCCCGGTACGTGAAGGATGATCTGGTCATCCGCCTCAAGCGACCTCTCGCTCAGGTCGATCTCGACCGGTTGACCGATGAGTTTGCCATACTCATCAAAAAGTCGGGCGCGGCCAACGGCTCACCATCAAAGATTGTGCAGCGCAAACCCTTCGAGGTTGAGGATGATCACCTCGATCTGCCACGGATCTCGTTCCCGCATACCAAGTACAAGTTTGGACTTGTCCGGCAACTCATAGACCGCATCAATGAATGCGAAAGCGTGTAAGCGGATGTGCTTCGAGCACGCACCATCGCCAGCGGAGCGGCATCGCGGTTACTTCGGCAGCGGCGCACCCTTACGCAGCCTGATCTGGGCCGCGTCTCGCTGGTTCTGGCTCTCGGTGATCGGCGGTCGCGCCACTTCGCCAAACCGACGTTGTGCCTGTTGCTGCGACTCGATAATCGGGCTGATCGGTGGCGCTGCCACGCGGCCAAACTCAAACTGTGCCCGATCGTAGAGATCATCCGACTCGCCGATCGTCGTGACGAACGGACCGACACGAGGCGCCATGAGTCCGGGCCTGTACCAGTTTCTTCCAACCCATCGCGGCGCGTGCGGGCCATAGACCACCACGTTGTTCCAGTCGTCCTGCTGCGTCGCGAGTTGTGCGGCCTCGCGCTCAGCGATATCCGCACGAGCCTGCGCCAACCGTGATTCCGCCGCTTGGCGATCGCGACGCATCCAGAGTGGTTGGCCCGTGCCAAGCGTGTTGCCCGGGACTTCGATCCACGTCGGATCACGCGTCGGCGGCGTGAACACCGCCGGTGCGATGGCGGCCGCGTCTGATTCAGGTGTGTTGCCAGCCCTGGTTGCGGGCGATAGAACCGCCGCGCGTTGGCGCGGTGTGATGCTCTCCAGCGGTGAGCTGGCCGCGAGTTCTGGGCGCGACTCGCCGACAAACCAGAGGGCATCGCCAACTGCGACAACCGCTGCATCCGCACTCTGCGGGGCAAAGTCGAGACCACCCCATCCAGCCTCGCGCTCCGCGATATCTGCGCGCGCCTGCGCCAACCGTGCTTCCGCCGCTTGGCGATCGCGACGCATCCAGAGTGGTTGGCCCGTGCCAAGCGTGTTGGTCGGAACTTGGATCCATGTTGGATCACGCTTCGGCGGCGTGCCCGCCGCTGGTGAGAAGGCTGCCGAGTCTGCTTCCGGTGTGTTGCGAGCTTTGGTTGCGGGCAACAGAACCGACGCGAGCCGGCGCGCCTTTAGCATCTCGAGCGTTAAGCCCGCCGTGGGTTCTGGCAGCGACTCGCCCACAAGTCGGGGCGCGTTTCCGCCTTCGACCACAGGTGCATCTGCGCTCCGCGGGGCAAAGTCGGGACCACCCCAGCGAGCCCCGCGCTCCGTACCCGCCCCAGCCAACGACGACCCTGTCGCGGCGACAACAACCATCAAACGCATCTTCAGATCATTCATGTTCAACACACCTTTCCCCTCTCTCATACCGCTTAACCATACATCCGAATGCGACGCTTGCTCAGATTTTGAATTTAGTTCGCCCACATCAACCCTGGCCCGTACCATGTAATATGCAAACGGCAAGGGGCCGATTTCATCTGTGTTTCATATGCCTCTGTGTTCACATGGCCATTCTGGCTTCGTGCTCGGGGAAGGCCGAACAGACCGGTACCGATCGAATCCCCACACCTCCCGACCTCACGCAGTCTCCGATGTCTGAGATCTCAGGTCGTCGCCAAGAGGGCGTCGGTGCTGGGCTTGAAGTCAGTTGGCTGATCTCAACCGCCGATCACCTCCGCATCGCCGCGGCCCTCGCGCCGTATCTCGACGATCTTCCACCCACCGATCCAGAGCGGTTGAGGGTTTGGGGGGCCAACGGCCTGAGGCTGATCCGTGTGCCCCTTTCCGATTGGACCAAGCTGAGCGTGGAGCTTCGGTTCTCCGGCGCAACCCAGCGACAGTGGCTCGGTCAGGCGGCACAATGGACGGAGATTGTGCGTGGCCCCGAACGGCCGCGCGGCCAGATCATCGCGCTCGATGCGGAGCGTCTCTCCCTCGACCCCGGTCGCCTGCGGCTGCTCGCTCGTTGCTGGCTCTCACCGATCGTGCCGGCTCAAAGCGATTCGGCCGATCTTGCCGATGTCGCGGCGATGCTGAACATCGAGATCGTGCCGCAGCACAAAGAAGCGGCGAGCCGATCGCGTGAGTCCCTCCTTGGCTCGCGCGGCTTCGACCCACAAGCGGCGGAACGCGAAGAGGGTCTGCTCTTTTCACGCATGATGCTCAGGCTCTCAGCGCGAAGCGCACCCGCCACACCCGAAGCAGGGCGCGCGGGGGCCTTCGCGTACATCCTCATCCCGGAACGCCCTGGTGTTGACTGGCGCGAAATCACCAAGCCACGCTCAGAGAACGACTCGGGCACGAACGAGCAGGAATCCGCAGAAACCATCGCGCCCGCGATTGGTCAGGTGGTTCGTAACGGAGCTGCAACGCCGCGCCGCGAGGGCATCAGCAGTTCGCAAGCAGATTCTCCGGTTGGGGGCGGGCCGGGCGCGGGGTGGTCGGGCGGTGGCGGGCCGGGCGCAGGACCGGTGGGCGTGCTGGTGCCCACGCTCGGCGAAGCCCTGTTCGGCCTGGATCGCGGCACGTTCACCGCCGAAGGTGAGGAACGCCCCACGCCAGAACCAGCCGCGCGTGCGATTGTTGTTCTCATTCCGCGTGTGCCCAGCACGTATCAGCTCTTTGCGCCAGAATGGGTCGGGCAGGCCCGCCCGGCACCCTGAGCGGCGGTCGATCACAACCCCGCGCGCAGTTTGCCTGACAAGTCACGCAGTCGATCAAGCGCCAGCGGCAGGTCCCACACTTGCCTCTTGCGATTGCCAGTCGTGTTGCTCACCACCCGAACTTCAATGAACGAAATCTTCGGGCCGTGCAGGCGCGCCAGCGCATGGCCGATGGCCGCGCCTTCCATCGCTTCGGCGATCGCGCCTGTACGATGGGCGATCTCCTTTGCGTGGATTGTTGTTCCCGAACATGTCGAGACCGTGGCGATCACTCCCGAGTGTGCGCTCGCTCCGACCACGCCCATCACACGCTCGATCCAACGTGTATCGCCATTCACCGCACACCCGTCGAATGCACCTCCACCGGGTGCAAACCCCATCGCAGAGATTGGGATGAACCCATCGGGAGTCACCAGTCCTTCATCGCCATACACGCTCGTGCTCGCCACAACCACATCACCGATGTTCAGCGCAAAGCCGCCTGATTCATCCGGAAGTGCTCCACAGATCCCGAGGTTGATGACCACCTGAGCACCCTGAACCTGCGCCACCGCAACCGCCGCGTTCACCTTGCCCACACCTGTGCGCAACAGCGCGAAGCGATCATCCATTGGCGCCAGGGTCCAATCTCTCAGATTGACCGCGATCGTCGGCCAAGCCGCCGCCACCGCTTCAGCTTCCTTGGCCGCGGCGGCGGCGAGGATGATCGTGGGTGGTGGGTGGTGGGGGTGTGTTGGGGGGGGGGGCATCGGGGCCTCAGCCTTACAGGCGATGGTTCGGATCAAACCACAATCAACCAAGTTTCGGGCGTTCGCGTCCAATACCATAGACGCAACGAAACCGTACAGGTCCCTTGCCGGTTTAACCTAGTGTCTCACTTTGCTCTTTGGCGTTGCTTGGAGTTTGACCATGGCTGATCAGTCCCGCGAGCCAATCTTTTCGCCGCCAAGTCCGGCAGACATTCGTGCGCAGCGCACGCGTCGGTGGTTCACCGCCGCCAGCGTGGCCGGTGGTCTGGCGCTTGTCGCTCTGGCGGGAATGGCCGTCGCGGATGCACCCGCGCAGCCCCGGTCGGGTGGCGCATCTTCCGGCAAGGTCGCGGGGAGCGACTCAAACGGGCCGCGCAAGCTTGATCTTTACGACGCCGCGATTACCGACTTTGATATCAGCATCACCACCACGGGCGATCTTCGCGCTCGCAATCAGGTCGAACTGCGCAGCAACGTGGAGCAGGAAACGACCATCATCGAGATCATTCCTGAAGGCGTAAACGTCAAGAAGGGCGATGTGCTCGTGCGTCTCAACGCCGAGAGCACGCAGACACGCCTGGATGAAGAGTCGCTCTATCTTGAATCGGCACGCGCCGCGGTGGTCGAGGCCAACGAGGCCCATGCCATTCAGCTCAGCGAGAACGATTCGGCCACGCGTGCCGCGACGCTCAAGCTCGCGCTCGCGCAGTTGAGCCTTGAGCAATGGATGCAGGGCGAAGTGAAGAGCAAGCAGCAGGAGCTGACGCACAGCGTTGATACTTCTGAAAAAGATGTCGAGCGTCTCGAAGATAAAGTGGATAAGAGTGAGAGCCTCTTTGCTGCCGGTTACTACAGCAAGGATCAGCTTCAGCAGGATCAACTCGAACTTGAACGCGCGGTCGCCGCCAACGACAAGGCCACGCTCGCACGCGACATCTACTGGGAATACGAGTATCCCAAAGAGCAGAAGCAGAAGATGTCCGATGTCGAGGAATCCGCGGCTGAGGTTGACCGCGTCGGTCGGCTCAACGCCAGCCGCATGGTCAGCAAAGAGGCCGACCGCAAGAACAAGCAGCAGGCGCTTGCGATTCGCGAGCAGAAGTTCAACAAACTCAAAGATCAGCTCGAAGCAGCAACCGTGCATGCCCCCTCCGATGGCCTGGTGGTCTATGCCAGCAGCATCGATGGCGGACGCTGGGGCGATGACAGCGGCCCGCTCCAGGTCGGCAGCAAAGTTTACCCTCAGCAAGGCCTGATCGTCCTTCCCGATACCTCGGAAATGCTCGCCCACGTCAAAGTTCACGAGTCCATCGCCGGGCGCGTGCGCAAGGGCATGCCCTGCTCGCTGAAGATCGATGCCGCGGGCGATGCCCGCTTCACCGGGCGCGTTGACAGCGTCGGTGTTCTCGCCGAGCAGACCAGCCGTTGGATGGACCCCACGCTCCGTGAGTACACCGTCAAGATCATCATCGACAAGCCCGCCGACGGCACAACGGCCCTCCGGCCTTCCATGCGCTGCGAGGCCGAAATCACCCTCGGCCGCGCCGACGATGCGCTCACGGTCCCCATTCAATCCGTCTTCAGCGAGGGCCTGCTCCGCTACGTACACGTAGCGTCCGACAACGGACGCTACGCCCGCCGCCCGGTTTTGGTCGGTCAGCGCTCCGATCGTTTCGCCGAGATTAAAGTCGGTCTCAACGAGGGCGAGCGCGTCCTGCTCCGCAAGCCCGATCCGAGCGAGCTCCTCGATAAAGGCACGGCGTCGTGGAAACTCTCCGAACTTGCGATCGTTGGTCTTGAGATCAACGCCAGCGGCGATATCGTGCCCACCGCCGCCGCAATGGCCGCGCGTGGTCAGTCCGGCGAGGGTGGCCGACCCGGTGATGAGGGAGCCACGGGCGGCAAGCGTGGCTCACGCACTGGCGGCGGAAAGCCCGCGTCCGATTCGTCTTCCAAGCCCCAGACAACCAACCCCGCACCAGCCACCGCAGATCCAGCCAAACCCGCGGCTGCGGCGGAAACATCCGAGCACGAAGCCGCGGCCACGCCCAACGGTGATGCCGATCACTCGTCGGCAGCTTCACCAGCGCCAACACCTGCAGCACCCGCTGAACTCGCCAAGTGAGTTACGTTGCCCTCACGCAGCGAGCGATTCGAGGACCGGTCCCGCACCGTTATGCAAGCGCAGATCAAACTCGCCGTGGCGTGACGGATGGAAGTTTTCCTCGGCAACCATCTGACCTTCGGTGCGCACAATCGTGAGCGATGGATGCTGCACCAGTTGAATCGGTGCTCCGAGCAGTTGTTGATCCGTCGCGGCATCGGCCCCGATCAATGGTCGCAACTCCGGCGAGCACGGGCGCGATGGATCCCACCCTGTCACCACGCACGACCGACCATCGTTGAGCTCGACAATCGAACCCGGCGGGTACGCAGGCACGACCGCCAGCAGAGCCTTGAAGATCACCGGATCAATCAGCCCCGCCATCGCCTGGTCGCGCACGCGTCGCAGCGCGCGAACCGTCGGTGCCAGCGGTGCTGGCTGATGCACATTCGATGCCCCGCCGGGCCAGAGCGGGCAGGGCTCCATCCGTGCCCGGCTGAAGATATCCGCCACTGCAACGACCCGTGAGAAGATATGGATCTCTGATCCGCTCAGCGCACGCGGCACGACCGGCGGTGTAGATTTGCGCGGAAAGCCCGAACCATCCATGCGCTGGTGATGGTGCAGCACCACACCCGCCGCCGTCGCGGGAATCTTGCCGCGTACCAGATCAAACCCCAGCAGCGTGTGCCTTCGCCACGCGGTATCGCTCTCGTCAAAGTTTGTCCACCAGAGATCCGCCGCCGCCGGGTCGATCCTCAGCATCCCGATGTCGTGCAACATCGCGCCGATGCCAAGGTTCTCAACATTCTGAGCACGCCGTGGGCTGATGTGCTGTCGCTGTTCAACCATGTATCCGTCGAGCTTCAGCCCCATCAGCAGGCTCAACATGCACACGTTGGCCGAGTGCGACAGCAGCGGTTGGCGCGAGTCGGCAATACCCTCGATGAAGACCGCGGCATCCGGATCATCCACCAGCCGATGAACCAGCGAGCGAACGGCATCTGAGAAAACATGGAAATCAAAGTCCGCGCGGATATCCTCGCGCACGCGGTCGAACCCCTCGCCCAGCACGCTCGCCAGCCGCCCGTGCTCGGCCATGATCGCGGGGCTTGCATATTGCAGCAGATACGCCGTCGGCGGATACTCGATCCACAACGTCGGCACGCGCAGCTCGCTCAGCGCGGCAATCATCGCCATATCCAACCGCACGCCCGGCTTTAGCAGCACATGCCCGGGCTTCTCCGGGTGCAGGACTGGCAGCGAGATCACCATCCCCGGCGCGGCCTGATTTGTGGTGAGTCTCAGCATGCGCATCCGCCCTTTGTTGCTTGGCCCTTCTGATATATTGACTATCGGCCCGAAGTGCCGCGCACTTGCTCCCGCCTTGGCTCATGGCCTTCTCGGACCACCCCCAACTCCAGACTTCCTGCCGAACACTCGGGCTGGTCCATCTGTGCCGCGTAGCGAGGCTTCGGCGACCTTGCCGCTTGCACCTGTCGATCAACCTCCATCGCTCGGTGGTCGATCCTCCAAACACAGCGCGCCGGTACGGACCGGCGTCATCGTCCAACTCGGGCATCCACTTGCGTACTCGGGGTACGGGGTTGGTGGACCGTCCGACTTGGTGGGAGGTGTCGGTATGTCCCTGGTCTCGCTCGGACGAGTTCGTTCGGCCGCCATGAACACCATCAACGGGAATGTTCTGCCCATCGCGATCGACTTCGGTGTCTCCGCGCTCAAGGTGCTTCAGCTCAGTTCGGGCGATCCGCCCGCGCTCGTCGCGGCCGCGTGTCTTCCCACACCCGAGAACTTCCTCGGCGATCCCGCCAAACGCTTCGAGTTTCAGTTCAAGGCCGTGTCCAAGCTCATCCGCTCTGTCGGCTTCAAGGGCAAGCGCGCCATGTGCGCCATTCCCTCGGCGCAGATGTTCTGCAAGCACATGCAGTTTCCCAAGTCCGACTCCGTCGATGTCAGCGAGCTTGTCCGTCAGGCCGTTCCCGATGCTCTGGGCTGCGCTTCCGAAGCGCTGATCTATCGTCACGTCATTGTCGAAGGGGCCACCGCTTCAAGCAATGGCGCAGCGGCGCAAGGTCTTCAGCAGACCGTCGGCGGTTTCAAGCAGGAAGTGATCTGCATGGCCGCTTCACGCCAGTTTATCGGCCAGATGATGGAATCAATCCGCGATGCCAAGCTCGAACCCGTCGGCATGCACCCGGAGTGCCTCTCATCCATGCGCGCCTTCGAGCAGATCAACCGCCGCGATGCCGACAGCAAGATCGCCACGCTTTATCTCGATCTGGCCACCGGCACCACCAAGGCCTGGATCACCCACGGCAACGCGCTCGTCTTCGCCAAGGTTATCGCCGTTGGCGGTCGCGATCTCGACATCGCCGTCGCCCGTTCACTCGATTGCGACCTCACCACCGCACGCTCACGCCGACTCAACGCCACTGTCCTCGTCGCCGAAGCTGTGCGGCCCGCAACGTTGCGTTCAACAGCCCCGCTCCCCGTTGGCGGCCTCGCCATCCTCGCGGCCGCGATGGCCCGGGACGGAGCACCGGTTGACAATGTCCTCATGCCCTTCGGTGATATCGCTGTCGCCGAAGATCGTCGCACCGGCGGTGACGCGCCCGGCCTCACGCAAGATGTGGCACGCCAGACTCCTGCCCCGGTCGCGCCGCCCGACTTCGACGTCCGAGAGCCATTGGAAATGTTGACCGACGAAATTTCCGGCTGCCTGCGCTACCACCAAGCTCTCTTCAGTGGTCGCAAGATCGATCGTGTCATCTTTATGGGCGGCGAGGCGCGCCACCGCGGGCTTTGTCAGCACATCGCGCGCCGGGTCAAGGCTCCGGCCCACGTGGCCGATCCGCTTGCGCGCATGGCCCGCACCGGCAAGGAGCCTTGTCATGGTGTTGATTTCGGAGCCATGCAGCCCGGCTGGACCACCGTCTTCGGGCTCGGCATGTGCCCGACCGACTTCTGATTCTCAGCGTTCATTCCCTTGATCGTTCGATTCGTAACCGTTCTCAGAGGATCTACTGATGAGCCTGTTCAAGAAACGCCCGGATTCAGGAGTCGGCGCGGGTGGAGGGGGCGGCGGAAGCTCGTTCCTCCCCGAAGATTACCTGCGCCGCAAGTCGGAGCGTCGGTCCATCTTCATCTCGCTCGCGCTCTTTGCCATTGTCACGATGGGCATTGTCGGTGCGTTCTTCGTCACGCACAGACAGTGGAACAGCGTCAAGCAGCGACAGCAGGAGATCAACGGCGAGTACGCGCTTGAAACGCAGAAGATCGAGCAGCTCAAGAAGCTCGAAGCGCAGAAGGCCGAGATGCTCGACAAGGCCGAGGTCACCACCGCGCTCATCGAGAAGGTGCCGCGCTCCATCCTCTTGGCCGAGCTGATCAACCGCATGCCCAAGCAGCTTACGCTCACCGAGTTTGCCCTCAAGAGCAAGCGTCTCAACGACAACCCCAAGCCCAACAACGCCGACGGCAAGGGCAAGCCCAGATCAATCGCGGGTCCGCAGACCAAGGCCTCCATCAAGGTCAAGAAGGATCTCGAGCCCCCGCCCAAGCTCAAGCCCGTCGCCACCAAGTTCGAGTTCAAGATCGAGATCATCGGGCTCTCGGCCACCGATGAGGATGTCGCCGACTACGTGCAGTCGCTCGTGCAGTGCCCTCTGCTTCAGAAGGTCGAAATGATGTACTCCGGCAACGTCGTCATCGACGAAGTCGAGATGCGCAAGTTCCGTATCGAAGCGATGATCCGCACCGTCGCCGATGCGCGGCAGATCGAACCTTTGCACGTTCCGCGCTTGCCCAGCATCCCCGGCCTCACCTCACCGAGCAAGCCCTACGACCCCGACGATATCGACCCGACCAAGCCGCGGCCCGAACGATCCACCCACACCAGCGCGACGAGCAAGGAGTGACCGGAAATGACCCCGATCCTCAGGCAGTTTGTGTTCTTTGTCGTTCTTCTCTCGCTCCCCATCGCGAGCTATTTCCTGGTGTTCAAGCCGCAGAACAACGAGATCGAGCGTGCACGCAAAGAGATTGATCTCAAGGAATCGCTCCTCACCAAGCTCAAAGAGGCCACGGCCCAGACCGACGACCTCCAGCGCGCCAACGAGCAGATCAAGGACGCCATCGCCGCGATCCAGTCTCGCCTCCCCAGCACCAAGGAGATGGACAACGTCCTCCGTCAGGTCTCCAACCTCGCGGCCAAGGCGGGCCTCAAAGTCCCGCAGTTCAAAAAGTCCGACAAGACGGCCCCCGCGGGTCTGGCCTTCGAGCAGCCACTTGACATCGAGATCACCGGCGACTTTGACGGCTTCTACAAGTTCCTGCTCGACCTCGAGCAGTTGCCACGCATCACTCGTATTCCCGATCTCTCCATCGTCCGTTCAGACAAGGTCGATGGCGAGATGAAATCCAAGCTCGTCCTCAGCGTGTACTACGAGGGTGAGGCCAGCGAAGCGGGAGGAACCACCAAATGAGCAAGTCCGCATCCACATCGTCCAACAGTGAAACCTCTCTCGCCTCGCTGGATACGCCCGGCAAGGGGCTCCGCAACGATCCGAAGTCTGAGGGTGGGGGTGGTGGTGGGGGGGGGGGAGTCTTTCGACTCGACGCCCTCGCGCCCGGCGCGGCCGGATCAGGGGCCGATCCCTTCGCCGCGCCAAAGCCCAAGCTCTCGCAGAGCCTGATCTTCTTCCTGCTGCTCGTCATCGCCGGCGGCGCGATCCTCTTCTTCATGCGTCAGATCGGCATTGGCCCCATGGCGTCACTCGCCACGATGAAGGCCCCCGATTACGACGTCACCAAAGACCTCAAGGGCAAGACCGGCGATCACAAGCGCGTGCTCAAAGACCTCAGCGAGAGCTCGGTCAAAACGCAGGTGCCCATCGAGCAGGTCCAGAAGAACCCCTTCAAACTCTCGGACATGATCAACACCACGCCCCAGCCCGGTGAGGACTCCGAGGCCGCCGCCCGCGCCCTGACCGAGCGTGCCAGACGCGATGCGGATGCGCGCAGCCGACAGATCGAAGGCATCCTCTCGAATCTCAAGGTCCACGCTATCCTCGGCGGTTCGGGCTCGAACCCCGTTGCCCGTATCAACGATCAGGCTGTCCGACTCGGCGACACCATCGAAGAACTGCTGACCGTGAGCGCCATGAAAGACCGCTCGGTCGATCTCGAGTGCGATGGCAAGATCTACACCATCTCCCTTGATGACGATGCCATGAAACCCAAGCCCGCCAAGGGCGGATCACGCAAGAAGTAACAAGTCCAACCTTCTTAACTTCCCATCTTCTTCAACACTTTGTCCATCCTGTCTTCGGAGGTACCGTGGGGAAGTTTGATATCGACGACATCCTGAACGACCTCGGCATCAACGGCCAGGATTCCGATGCCGCCAAGCGACCGCGCAAGCAACTTCCCCAGGCAGGCGGCAACTCGCCCGACCACCAGCACGGTGGTCCGGTTGATGAAGGCGGTCCCGCACGCAAGCTCAACCCGCTCGACCTTGCTCCGTCGCACTCGCACCGTCCGGATTCGCGTCACGCTATCGACCGCGCCCCCGACGCCTTCCGCCCCTTTCCCGCCGTCCCCTCGGGCCAGCGTGGCTATGGCCAGGTTGGCCCCAGCGGCGCGATGAACGATCCCGCCGTTCCCATCAAGCCACCTGAGGCGCCACGCAACAGCGTCGGCGAGGCCCTCTCCAGCATCTACCACCCCGATGCCGAAGAGACCGAGGCCGGCAACGCCATCGGTGGCGAGCTTACCGCGCACCTGGTCGTTGCCGGCAGCATCACGCCCCAGCAGGCCAGCGCGGCCCAGCAGGTCGTCCGCGCATCCTCCGGTCGTCGCCTGACCGATGTGCTCATCGAGCAGGGTGCCGACGAGGTCAAGGTCTACCAAGGTGTCGCCCAGATGGCCGACGTCCCCTTCGAGCGCGTCGATCTCGACAAGGGTCTCGATGGCGGTTTCGATGGCACGATGCTCCAGCGCCTCACGGTTGAATTCTGCAAGAACCATCTCGTCATCCCGCTCCGCGTCGTCAAGTCGTCGCCCGGCTCGCCCGGGCGCGTCGTCATCGGTTCAACCAGTCCCGACGATGTCTTCCTTCTCGACGAAGTTCGTCGTCGGCTCGGCATCTCCAGCGTCAAACTCGTCGTCGTTCCGCCCACCGATATCCGCACCGCCCTCGACATGATCGGCCAGCAGCAGGCCACCGAGCAGCAGCAGCAGGAAGACCTGAGCGAGATCCTCTCCGATGTTGATGAGGGCGATGTTCAGGTCGAGAAGGTCAGGGATCAGCAGGAGGTCGATCTGGAGGCACAGGCCGCCGAGTCGCCGGTCATCCGCTATGTCAACTACATCATCCAGACCGCCGTCAAGGAAGGCGCATCCGACATCCACATCGAACCTTGCGAGAAAAAGCTCAAGGTTCGCTTCCGTGTTGACGGTGTCCTCTTTGAAATGATGAACCCGCCCGCGGGGATGTCCGCCGCGATCACCAGCCGCCTCAAGATCATGGGCAACCTGGATATTTCCGAACGCCGCCTGCCTCAGGACGGGCGCATCCGCTGCGTCGTTGCCGGGCGCAAGCTCGATCTGCGCATGTCCACGCTTCCCAACACGTACGGTGAAAAAACCGTCATGCGCATCCTCGACACCAAGTCGATCAACGTCGAGCTTGATGCGCTCGGCTTCGACCCCAACACGCTCGAAGTCTGGAAGAAGGCCATCGACGAGCCGCACGGCATCGTGCTGGTCACCGGTCCCACCGGCTCGGGAAAGACCACCACGCTCTACGCCTCGCTCCGTCAGCTTGATAAGAACACGATGAATATCTGCACGGTCGAAGACCCCGTCGAGTATCATCTCGACGGTGTCACCCAGACCCAGATGCACGAAAAAATCGGCATGACCTTCGCAAAGGCACTCAAGGCGCTGCTGCGACAGGACCCCGATGTCATCATGCTCGGCGAAATCCGCGATCTCGATACCGCGCAGACCGCCATTCAGGCCGCCCTCACCGGCCACCTGGTGCTCAGCACACTGCACACCAACGATGCGCCAAGCTCCATCACGCGCCTCGTCAATATCGGCCTCGAACCCTTCCTCGTTGGCGCGGCCATCCGCGCGGTGCTCGCCCAGCGGCTCGTCCGTCGCCTCTGCCCGCATTGCAAAGCCAACGAGCTGCCCACCGAAGAACACGCCGAGTTCATGAGCATGAACGGCATGGACCCCAACTCCGTCTACATCGCCAAGGGTTGCGACAAGTGCCGCAAACGCGGCTTCACCGGGCGCGTCGGCATCTACGAGCTGCTCGCCATCGACGACCAGCTCCGCGACATCATCGCCCGCAACCCCAACGTCGCCGAGTTCCGAAGAACCTGCATGGAACGCGGCATGGTCACCCTCCGTCAAGACGGCATGGGCAAAGTCTCCCGCGGCTTGACCACCGTCGAAGAGGTCGTACGAGCCACCGACGCCAGCGCGTAAAAAACTCCCCCTCCCAGAGGGAGGGAGCCGGGGGAAGGGTTCATAAACGTAAGATAAGATTGCGTGTGTGTAGTTATGAACCAAGTTTATCTATACAACACATTGTTGTTAATAATAACTACTTCCGAACGATTCTCATCGAAGCGGTTGCGGAGAAAGGGCTCTGACTCGGCGCCGATCGCATCATGCATACATACCTGCGACACAGTTGTCGCGCCTCCGCCCGAACGCACTCGCAGCGAGCACCCATGCCCACGTAGTTCTCGAACTCTCGTTCTAGCTGCTCCGTGCCGCGCAGCGCAAGGCCAAAGAGCAAGGCGATCGGATCGCAAAACATGTCCGAATAACAAATGAATGTCGCATACCACTCGAAAGTTCAAACAACACTACGCTCACCACTCAGCACTCCATCCTAAGTCCAAAGCGTCCCCCCCTCCACACTCTCCAGCAAAATCCGCCGCTGCGCATTGCTCAGCCCCAGCCCGCTGATCGTGCCCACCGTCATCCACAGCCCGCGCCTGGCCGCGAACTCTGCGCCGACGTCCGCCCGCCACACCTGAAACACCACGCGCCGATGCGTCGTCTGATGCTCAAAGCTCGCCTCGGGCCTCAGTCGCCCCGCATCGATCCCCACCGCCGCGCCCAGCAACTCCTGTGAGATCGGCCCTTCCATGCTCTCGATGGTTGGTGCCTGCCACAGCCCGCCCCACATCCCCTCGCGCGCCCGTTGCTCCACCAGCAGCTCGCGTTCATTCCGACGCACCACCACCACCCCGCAGTGCATCGTCACTTTCGCGCCACGAATCTTCGGCCTCGGTATCTCCAGTTGCTTTCCATCTCGATTCGCCGCGCATCCCGCACGCAACGGGCACACACCACAACGCGGCATCGCCGGCGGCGGCAAGCACACCGTCGCGCCAAGCTCCATCATCGCCTCGTTCACCACGCCCGGAGTCTCGGTCACTCGCGCCAGCTCCCCCGCCCGCTCCCACAGCCACGGCTGAATCTTCTTATCATCGCTCGCCACCTCGCGCCCATGAACGCGCAGCAGCACGCGCGATACGTTCCCATCCACAATCGGCTCGGCAAGCCCGAACGCAATCGACGCGATCGCCCCCGCCGTGTATCGACCCACGCCCGGCAACCGCCTGATCTCCGCCGGATCGCGCGGAAACACGCCGCCCATCTCCATCATCACCATCCGTGCCGCACTGTGCAGGTTCCGGGCCCGTCGGTAATAGCCCATCCCCGACCACGCACCCAGCACATCCGCTTCATCCGCCCCCGCCAGATCCTTCAGCGTAGGAAAGCGACGCACAAACGCATCAAACTTCCCAAGCACACGCGAGACCTGCGTCTGTTGCAGCATCGTCTCTGAGACCAGCACCAGGTACGGGTCGCGCGTCCCCGCGATCGAGGTCCGCCACGGCAGCGCGCGAGCGTTGGCACCAAACCACGCGGCCAGCGCTGCGCCCATCGCCCGCGCTTCCGCGACTTCTTCGTGGCCCGTTCGCTTCTTCCCCCCGCTCACCGCTTGCCTTTATCCCGCTTCGCCTGCACGCGCTTGGCCTCATCCATCATCTTCTGTTTCTCCGCCGCAAGCTGCTGCATGCGCTCGAAAAATCCCGGCTTTGCCTTGGCCTCGCCCTTCCCCTTCCCTTTGCTTTTCCCGTTGCGCCGGTCCCACATGCTCGTGCTCCCGCCCGCCGCGGCCCGGTCCTGCTCGGCCTGCAACTTCGGCTCAGCCAGCTTGCGGATATGCCGACTCTCAACAATGGCCAACGCGGAGTTCATGAAGAAGTACAACGCCAGCCCGCTCGGCGCGTTGTACATCATCAGCGGAAACAGCACCACGGTCATGATTTTCATGATCTTCTGCTGTTGCTCCTGCTCCGGCGTCATCGTCGCCGA
>JBBSBC010000028.1:0-26462 GCA_038251595.1 Phycisphaerales bacterium
CCATTTCGATTCGTACTTGTCGTAGTCGAGCGAGAACTCGTTGACCAAGCCGCGGCGCGGGTCGTTAAAGATCGGCTTGAGCGTGGTGTCGTAGAGCCTGAACTGCTCGAAGTCGGTCAGCACGGCGAAGGGGATCGTGCTGTTCCAGGCGTAGACCTTGGTCTGAAAGATCGCGTCCTTGTCGTCGTCGATGGCGATGGCGGGCTTCTTGGCCTCGACGATGAACCGCGGCGAACCCGCCGAGCCGGAAGAGGTAATCGGGGCGGCGGCTGCGGAGCCCGCCCGTGTCCACCGTCTCGACGTTCTTCTCGATGATGACCTCGGACTCCGCCGGGCCGATGCCCTTGGTGTCGCCGACATCCCAGCCGAGCGCCCGCCAGAAGGGATCGATGAACTGCTGGCGGATCTCTGCTTCCTTCGTGTCCTTGGACTTATACGCCTTAATGTGGGCGCGAAAGTTCGAGACGAGATCGGCGATGTTCACGCGGCGGTCAGGCATCGGGGCTCCGGATTGGTTGGTAGGGTAACGCGCTTGGACGGCAAATGCCGGGCCTGCCGCCCCTCCCTCCCCCCCCCCCCACCCCGACCTGAATCGCGAGCGGGGTTGGGCGGTATACCTCGGGGCATGTTGGGTTGGGGTGGCGGCACGAATTCGACCGAAACCCTACCATTGGTTCGTGCGTGGTGGTGCTGGCTTGCCCACGGATGGGTGGGCCGCCTGGCCTTATGATGTCTGACCTTGAGGGGACCGGATGATTATGGGAACACGAGTCAACAGTTGGATGATGGGTGTGGTGGTGGGCGCGAGCCTGGTTGGTGGGGCGGCGGCGTGGGGGCAGGCGCCTGCGGGTGTGGCCACCACCAGCGCCACCGGGGGGGCGACAGGTGGGGCGAAGCTGGGCTCGGAACCACTCTTTGATGAGAAGGCCGATGCCGCGGGGATGATCGTGCAAGCGCGTGAGAAGGCCAAGGCGGAGGGCCGCGGCGTGCTGGTGCTGTGGGGCGCGAATGGGTCGGATGTGTGCGCGCACATGAACACCTTGCTGCATGATGATGCGTCGATCAAGCGGTTGATCGCGACCGAGTATCTGCTTGTGCGTGTGGATGTCGCGAAGTATGACAAAAATCTTGAACTGGGCACGCACTACGGGGTCGATATCCCGACGCTCGGAATACCAAATTTGACGGTGATTGATGCCGCGAGCGATGCGGGGGTGGCGACGCTGCCGGGGCGTGATGCGGCGGTGAAGCCGCGGATTCTGCCACGGGTGTTTGATGAAGTGATGGTGGCGAAGTTTCTTGATGCGAACAAGCCGAGGCAGGTGGCGGCCACGCAGTTGCTTGCCGAGGCGCAGGGTCGAGCCGTGGCGCGCGAGCAGCGTGTGCTGGTCTGGTTTGGCGCGTGGGGGTGTGCATCGTGCGAGGGGTGGGAGCGCGTGGTCGAATCGCCCGAGGGGATGGCGATCTTGAATAAGGCGTTTGTCACAAGAAAGATTGATGTGGGGCGGAACATTGGCGCGGATGTGCTGTTGAAGCGGCTGGCCGGGCGCGATGATGCCGTGGCCGGGTGGATGACGGTGCTCGATGGTCAGGGGAAGGAAAGTGCCGAAGCGCACCGGGGCCACGGTGTGGATGCGGGCCTGGGCGCGTGGCTTGTGAGCGCCAGTGGTGGCAAGCTGAGCGCTGAAGATGGCGCGGCAGTTCAAAAACTGATGCAGGCTGGGGGTACGGCCGGGGCTACGGGCGGGGCGGAGAAGAAGTGATGTTGCGTCGAACTGATATGGAGAACGGGATGAACACTGTTGTGAAGATGTGTGCCGGGTCGGCGGTTTTGATGATGCTGGCGTTGGCCGTAGCGCAGAATTTTTCGGCGACGGAGAGGCCGTCGGAGGCGGCGATGACCTCGGAGCCACCGAAGGACCAGCCCGCCGCGACACCCCCCCCACCGCCCCCACCCCCCCCACTCCCCTCGACCACGCCCGCAACCACGGCACCGGCTGCGCCCACGGAAGATGTGCATCGCGTGGGTGGTGGTGAGAGCCGGTTCACGCTGCCGCTAAAGTTGTATGACGAGAAGGCGGATGCGGCGGTGACGATCAAGCGGGCTCGTGACGAGGCGAAGAAGGATAATCGGCGCGTGCTGATCATGTGGGGCGAGAACAAGTGCGAGTTCTGCGCCTACCTCAACGAGTTGCTGACCACCGACCCGCAGATCCGGCAGTTTATCGAGACCGAGTATGTGTGGGTGAAGGTGGATATCGGCAAGTTCGACAAGAACATCGATCTGGCGCGCCGATACAACACACCGATTGATGATCCGGGTGATCAGGCGGCGGGAAGGCCGAGCTATGGCGCGCCCGCGCTGACGGTGGTTGATCCGGCGAGCGATCAGGCGATCGTGTCGGCGGGTGGCAACGCGATGGTCAGCAAGCCGATGGTTCCACCGAACAATGTTTTCAATGCGAACTACATTCTGAGCATGCTCTCGGGCGGGCGTGCCACACCCTTGGTCGCGAACATGCTGATGGTCGAAGCACAGCAGAAGGCCAAGACGCAGGGTAAAAAGACGCTGGTGTATTTCCACATTTGGGCGAGCGACTCGTGCAAGGCGTGGGACCGGTTCATCAATGATCCCGAGGGCGCGGCCGCGTTGGGCAAGGCGTTCATTCCGCGGAAGATCGATGTTGAGCGCCACGTTGCGGGCGACGGCCTGCTGAAGCGGCTCAAGGGCACCGCGGCGGCAAGCCCCCCGTGGGCGACGGTGCTGGATGCCGAGAGCAAGCCCGCGGCCGATGCGGGCAAGGGGCTCTCGTTTGACCCGATGTCGCTTGATGAGGCCGCGAAATGGCTGGGCGATACGGGCGGGGCGTTGCTGACCGCGGATGATCGCGCGGCCATCGGGCGTGCGCTTGAGCGGGCGGCGGTGGTGCCGGCGAAGAAGTAGGCGGCGGGAGTGGTGAAAGCTGGTCAGGAGCCCGTGCCGCAAAGACGGCGTGATCGCGGGGCCAGAATGACTTGACTTGCTCGCCATCGAGCGTCTCGTGTTTCAACGATTATGAGTTTGTATCAGTTCTTCGGTACTTCATTTTGTTTCCACCAGACACTTAAGTAGATGCATCTACTTAGGTGTCTGTCTATGTTCGTATCCGCTCAGATTTGCAACTCATGTCAGCGTTCGGGGGAGGAAGAGGGGGAGGGGAGTCGAAGGGGTATATCGCACGGGAACACGCTCGCGATGCACGCCGCACGCTACCCGTTCAGGCGTTGCTGTCTGGCGAACCGTCCCGTGCCGACGCATCTGAGGATGCGCGTTTGCCACACGGGTCTGGATGTGATAAACCACTACGCTCTGAAGGATGTTTCCATTCACTGCTGACCGTGCAAATGGAGGTGGTCGATGATCCCGATTGCTCAGTTGTGGTTGCCGATCCTGGTCTCGGCCGCAGCGGTGTGGGTCGCAAGCGCGATCATCTGGATGGCCATGCCGCACCACAAGAACGACTACAGCAGGCTTCCCGATGAGACTCGGTTCAGCGCGGCGGTTGGGCCGCTGGGATTGCCGCCCGGAACATACGGCTTTCCGTTTGTGTCGAACCATGATGAGACCAAGACTCCGGAGTTCAAGAAACAGTGGGCCGATGGGCCGCGTGGTCACTTGAGCATCTGGCCTGAGAAGGTAAGCATGGCGAGGAACATGCTGGTGACGTTTGCGGTCTTTCTGGTGGTGAGCGGGCTGATCGGGTACATCGGCTCGCTGACGCTCGCGCCGGGCGCGGGGTTCAGCAAGGTGTTGCAAGTGCTCGGGACGGCGGGCGTGCTCTCGTATTGCTTTGCGTTCATCCCGAACGGTGTGTGGTTCGGCCAGTCGGCGCGCACAATGACCATGCACGTGCTTGATGGTGTGCTGTATGGACTGGGCACGGGCGCGGTGTTCGCGGCGATGTGGCCGAAGTGAGGCAAGACTCATGAGGGCTTGTCGAGCGGTCCTGTACCAAGTCTGAAACCCTCACCTTCAACACCTTGGCTGCGCGCAGGATGAAGTTGATGGTGGCGAAACCGGCCTGATCAACGTCGTGCAAGATTGGTTGTGCAAGATTGATCGTGCAAGATTGATAGATTGCCCATTACCCGATGATGGCATGGGTCGGGTGTCGGTACTTGATCAGACCCCGCCGACGGTGAGGCCGACGGGTTGTGGGCGCACGCTGTGGGTCGGTTCGAGGGCGATGCCGAGGGGGATGCGCTTGCCGTTGGGGCCGGTGGGCGGGATGCCCTGCTGGTCGATATGGCGCTGGATGGCCATGATGCCTTCGAGCAACTGCTCGGGACGGGGCGGGCAACCGGGGATGTAGACATCGACCGGGATGAACTGGTCGCAGCCTTGCACGACGGCGTAAGTGTCGAAGACACCACCGGTTGAGGCGCACGCGCCCATCGAGATGACCCACTTGGGCTCGGTCATCTGAAGATAGATGCGTTGAAGGACGGGGAGCGTCTTGACCGCGATGCGACCGGCGACAATTAGCAGGTCGGCCTGTCGCGGCGAGAAGCTCATGCGCTCCATCCCGAAGCGCGCGAGGTCGTAACGGCTCGAAGCGGCGGCCATCAGTTCGATGCCGCAACAGGCGGTGGCGAATGGCATGGGCCACAGCGATGAACGCCTGGCCCAGTTGATGACCCGCTGGAGGTTGGTGGTGAGAAACCCGTCTACGGGGATGGCGGCTTCGAGGCCCATATGTTCTACCTCATCAGTCTGAAGAATGGTTCACGCAGATAGGCAATTTCTAAGGATCGAAATGGACAACCAAACCACACTAGAATCCATGTATCAACAACGGCACCATCCTTCAACTGCAGCCGGTAAAATACGCCGTGAGGAAGTCATACAAATCTTAAATACTTGTCAAACCATTTTGGTTAAAGTCGCCGTTACCTGCAAAGTAGCTGGTTTCAAAGTCATAGATGTCCTGCACGGATATCGACCCGCTGTTATTCCAATCGCCTCGACATGCAGTGGATGTTCGCCGAAGCATAAAATCAGAATCAGGATCGCTGTTGTCGCCATAAAATGAGTCATACATGCATACAAAAAGATACACTGCGCCGGTGGGAACTAGGATGTCAGTATACGTAGTGCCAAGTGGCATTAGTTGTGCAGCAGATCCGGCAGTATAAAAATCGTAGGAAACATCCGACGAAATGGCTTGACTTGCGCCTTCGCATGCCATTGGAGTAACAGTATCCACGCCAGCGTCAAGTGCGCCCGTGATCGTGTTTAGGTTCGAGGGGTCTGCGATAGTAGTTGAAGCGCTGAACGCTCCCATAAGTCCGCGACTAAAGATATCAGTGTTGTTTGGAGAACTAAATCCGGTTCTTGCATCACCAATTTGCGCAAGTCGAATGACAGATCCAGGAGAAATATTGTAATCGGATAAGGTGATTACAAGCGGCGATTGAGCGCCCGTATCGATCTCGCAGGCACTAAGAAAGCTCGCCTTTGTATTGACAGTGATATCAGCAGCCAATGCAGGAACAGCTACGCCCCAAACCGCTGCAATCACACAAAAGCAGTACATTCTAATGTTCACGGGATATACCTTTCAAAAGTCGCGGAAATGATCCCATTCTCTGCAGTCTCCCTTCGACGTAACTCGTAAGACTATGAACTTCGCCTCAGCATCTCCAAGTCCATACGTCTCAGCCTTACAAAGATCCGCCGACACGAAGAAATGACAGGCCTTTTGGACAGAAGGCATCCAGGCGTCATCAACCACTATCAATCGATCTGGCCCAAGTAGCCTGCGAAAGTAAAAAATGTCCAAGACGGCATGTTCAAATCGATGATCGCCATCAACGAAGGCGAAATCAAAGCTCTCCTTATTCAGCACAAGTCGTGGTAAGACCAGCTCTGAGCACATCTCATGCAACGCGTGGAATTTCTCAACCGATGCGTTCTTCAGTTGCAACTTCCCGGCCGATCCCCATTGCGAAGTCTCAAACGGATCAATGGAAGTAACCAGTGGATCGCTATGCGATGGCCTTTGGCAATGCGATTCAAGGCAGCCTTCCATCAAGAATGATGTCGACATTCCATATGCCATCCCTGTTTCGATGCACGATTTCGCCTGCTCACGAACAACGAGTTCTCTGAGGATCTGTCCACGAGAATCGGTTAGCCCTATCGGCCAAACCTCAACGGATGTGCCATTTGCCCCGAGAATCTTACCGCTGCGAAATATCTCCGCCCGGACCTGCCTGAGGCTTTCCTGAAAGCTCGATCTTTCACGAAGCCACTCTCGGTTTTCGGGAGTGGTGCCTGGGGCTACGGGATGAAAGGAATTTACAATCACTTTACTCTCTAGGCCCATCATAGCTGCGAGTCTGCGGACGTGCGATTTCGCTTTGCATCGGCCATTCCATACTGGGAGAATGTAGAGGGCTTCGTGCTTCAAAGCGTCGCTACAGGGCTAGCCTCCAGGAAGCAACGTGTGGTTGGTCTTGCGCTTGGCGGGGTTGGGGGTGCCGAAGATCCATTCATCGACGGTGCCGGATTCCTGATACGGCTCGGCGACGTTGTATTGATCGGCACCGAAGCCCTTGGCCCCGACGACACGCTCGTAGCAGCCGGAAAGCCCGGTGAGGGCGGCCGCGGTCGCGAGGATGATCGCGGCGGGCGCGAAGGGATTTTTCGACGGGTATCGGGCCATAAGAGGTCCTTTCAGTGGTCGTGGAAGCGTAGGGCAGTGAGAGGGGTTGGACATGAAGGGGGGAGTTGGACGGCCTCACGTATGATGAAGGCTTTTCTGCTGAAGGCTTTCGCCCTCCCGCTGGTCCCCGCCCTCTGGGAGGGGGGACTTGGTGGGAACGACATCGGCGAGGGTGTCGTCGCCGGCGGCGGCTATCTGGGCGCGGTGGAAGCGGTCGATGAGGGGGTCGGGGATGGTGGTGGAATCGCCGTTGTGGTCTCGCGAGGCGAGTTCGTGCCCGAGATCGAGCAGATCGGCGATGCGGATGGTGCTCGGGGCACGCGCGAGTGTGAACGAAGGTTCGGTGACCTCGGTGCGCGCGGGCGATGACTCAAGGCGGTGAACGAGCGTGCGCTCGCAGAGTCGGGAGAGGATGAGGCGGACGATGGGGTCGGCGATGCGGTTCTGGGCGGAGATGGCTGGAGCATCGAGCGTCTGGCCATCGGCGAAGGCGCGGGCGAGCGCGGTCATGACGGTGAGGGCACCGGTAGGCTCGACGATGGTGGGGCCGAGATCCATGATGGGCTGAGCGCGGGTCTTCGCGCGTCCGTGCTGAAGCTGGAAGGTGAGTTGGAGACCGAAGAGGACGATGATCCACGTGAGGTAGACCCAGAAAAGGAAGAGCGGGATGAGGGCGAGCGAGCCGTAGAGACGGGCGTAGTTGGCGCTGGCGGAGAAGGCGACGTATCTGGCGAAACCGAACTTGCCAGCTTCAAAGACCATCGCGGCGACGAGCGAGCCCCAAAGAGCGGGCCAGAACTTGACCTTGGTGTTGGGCACGACCTGATAAACAATGAGCAGGAGCGCGACGGAGATCAGGTATTGCGTGGCTTGGCCGAGTGTGAGCAAGACCGAAGTGAGAAACTCACTGCCGGTGTAGGTCCACTTCGCGGCGATTGATGGGAGCTGTTGCTGGAGATAGAAGCTGGCAAAGAGAAAGATCGGCCCGAGCGTGAGGAGTGCCCAGTAGATCACCAGTCGGCGCGTCCATGAGCGACCGATCGGGACACCGTAGATCTGGTTGAAAGCACGCTCGATTTCGACAACCATCGCGATGCCCGCGTAGAGCAGCATCACCAACCCGACCATGCCGATCGCCTCGAAGGAGATTTTGTCAACCTGCGCGAGGACATCGTTGATCCAGGGATCGAGCGAGGTCGATTCGGGCGGGGACGGACCGACAAGCTTTGGATCGACATTGATGCCCTTGAGACCGACAAGCCCGGCAACCTTGTCGATGAAGCTGGCAATCTTGTCTTTGGCGACCATGCCGTGGAGGATCCACAGGCCGATGGCGAGCACGGGGATAAGCCCGAAGATGGTGCGGTAGCTGAGCGCGGCCGCCATCTGCGGCAGCCGCGAGCGTTGGGCATCCATCGCCGTATCGCGCAGGACCCGCACTGTGGGGTCGAATGACTTTACCGAAGAGAGGATTCGCGGGCGAAAGTTCACCGGCGGCGATCTCCACGATCTGTACCGGGACTGCGAGAAGGCTTCCCGGTGGGTTTGCTGCTGGGCCTGTTGCCCGGCTTGGCGCGGGGGTTGAAGCGGGTGTTGGCGGATGAACTGGCGCGCGGGTTCTCGCGGGTGCTGTTGCGGGGGTTGTCGCGTGGTTTGTCGCGTGGTTTGTCGCGGGGCGTATCGCGCGAGTTTCCGCGTGAGTTGGGCGCGGGCTTTTCGCGTGGGGTGTAGCGGTCGCCCGTGCGGACCACTGTGCGGGCGGGGGCACGCTTCTCGGGCGGACGAGGGCGCGGGCGCGGGAGGGGTGTATCGGAAAGACCGCCGGCCTGCATGAGCATGGCGACTTCGTCACGGGTGAGATCGCGCCATTGACCGAGCGCTACGCCGCGAAGGCGGAGGGGACCGATGCCGACGCGGGTG
Organism: Phycisphaerales bacterium; assembly: GCA_038251595.1. GTDB lineage: Bacteria > Planctomycetota > Phycisphaerae > Phycisphaerales > UBA1924 > JADLCX01. The sequence goes on from JBBSBC010000028.1 coordinate 8,628, forward strand.
AGCTTGCGTGTGAGCGCGCCCATCTGTTCGAGGATGGCACGGAGCTGCCGGCTCTTGCCCTCGCGAAGGGTGATCTCGATCACGGTGTTGGCGGAGGCCAAGACCTGGCTATCGGCACCGGCGGCGACGGGTGTGCGAACGATGCGAACCGAGTCCTTCGGTGCGAGTTCGGACGTATCGGGACCGACGCGGCGGCCGCGAACGATCCGACCGGCGACGGGCGGTGGCTCGGGCGCGGCCTCATCGGCGGCGACGCGGCGGCGCAGATCGCGGACGAGTTCGGAGGAGGCGTGACCCTTGATCGTGACGCGGTAGGTTCGGGTGACGCCGTAGCGTGCGTGGGTCAAACGGTCGGCGAGCGCGCCATCGTTGGTCATGAGGACCAGTCCGGTGGAATGGTACTCGAGACGGCCCACGGGGTAGAGGCGTGCGCCGGAAGGATGCTGCACGAGTTCGGAGACGGTGGTGCGGCCGCCGCCGAGTGAGACGCCGCTGCGGTCGGTCGCGTCGTCGCTGGTGGTGCAGAGAACGCGGTCGGGCTTGTGGAGCATGACGTAGGTTCGGCCCGGGAGCACGCCGCGACCGTCGGATGAGGACTGCGCGCCTTTCCGGAGAGGCTTGAGCGCGCGACCATCGACAACGATGCGGTCGTTGAGCGGATCAACAAAGACAGGAAGGTGATCGACGCGTTCACCGTTCACCTCGACAAGCCCTTGCGTGATCATCTGCTCGCAGTCACGGCGCGAGGCGACGCCGGCATCGGCCATGACCCGCTGGAGACGGACGTGGTTTTGGTTGGGCGCATCGTTGGAGGACGATCGGGATGTGAACGGATTTTTATCGCGAGGGGGCATTGGGAGATGGTATTCGTGCGGGCGGGAATGAACGAGGGCCCGGGGAGTTTGTTCCCGGGCCCTCTGCATTGTGAAGGTCTGTGGTGTGGAGGTTGAACGTGACAGGTGAAGGGCGATGGGGCTTGAAGGGCGGTCAGGCTTGAAGGGCGGTCAGGCTTGAAGGACGATCAGGCACGAGGGGCGAGGATGCGCTGCAGGAGCTGGAGGCTGTTCTGGTTGCCGAGGAAGAAGTTGGTGCTGTCGCTGAAATCAAGCAAGCCTGAGAGAACACTGTTGGTGTTTGTGAACCCGTAGACACCGCCGATGCCGGGATTGTTGGTGACCGAGTCGGAGGCCATGATCGAGACCGGGCTGGAGTTGCTGCCGGTGGGATTGGTGATGCGGAGGCCGATGAGCTCGCCGATGCGACGACCGACCGCGGCGGTGAGGGCACGGGAGAGGTTGTCGATGCCGGGCTGGCTCGGATCATTTCCGAGCAGAGCGAGCGAGGGAAGGAAGACGACGGCCTGGTCATTCTTATCGATGTTGAGCATATCGACGTGTTCACTCACGCCGTAGCTCTCGTTGTTGAAGAAGACGCTGGGCTCGGTGTTGCCGGCGAGGAAGACGGTTGAGAAATCCTGACCCTCGAAGGTGGAGGCATCGTTCGAGATCACGATGTTGACGTTGGCGGCGGCGAAGAGGTCGTTGAGGCTGTTGATGACGGCCGCGAGCACGTAATCATCCACATCGATGCCGTTGATCTGGCCCGCGAAGCCGAGGACGGAAGTTGTGAAGGCATCGATGTTGGTGACAAGGCCGGAGGTTTCGAGCCAATCGACAAAGCCGCCACGGGTTTCGATAAGGACGTTCTGGCTTGATCGTGTGATGGAGCCCGTGCCTTGCGTGAGGATTTCGAGCGTGTAGTCGCTGCGGAGTGAGCCCTGAACATACGCGGCGTAGGCGGCGGGGACATTGATGCCGGTGTTGTCGAGCGAGCCTGGGAGGACCAGCTCCATGAAGAAATCGCCGGCTGAGTCGTAGCCGTAGCTGTTGTTGCCATCGGAAGATGATCGCGGAGTCTGTCCGCCGATCGGCAGAAACTCGGAGGGCGAGGCAACGAGCTTGGCATCGGCAAAGCCGGTGTCCGAAGGGGTCTCGAAGACCGCGATCTGGACATTGCCGACATTCGCACCAAGGCCGGAGGAAAGACCGATGGTTCCGCCAGTATCGGTGAGTCGGAAGGTCAGGCGGATGCGAGTGCCGGGCGCGATCGGCTGGCCATTGTTGAGGCGGTAGACATCGGCATCGGGGGCGATCTCGTTGGGCACGCCGGCACCGCCGGGGAGACCGATTGCACCACTCACGACGGCACGGACAACATCGTCGGTCGTGCCCCACTGACCATCTGAGCCGCTGCGACGACTGGAGACGATCTCGCCATCATCGGAGCCGGAGACGATGTCGTCGGCGGTGTTGGGCCGACCATCGGGGCCACGGTCGAGCGTGAAGCTGAACCGACCTGTGTTGAAGACGGAAACATCGTCAACTGTTCCGAACTGTCCGTCTGAACCTGCAAACTCAAGGGGGAGGGGTGCATTGACCACCGAGGAACCGTTGCCCGAATCGGTGTCACCGTTGAAGCCGGTGTTGCCATCATCGAAGACCTGAACGGTGAATGAATAGGCGCCGATGGCACCGGCCACCGGAATGGCGTTGGGTACCGAATCGTCGCTGGCGATATCGAGTGCCTCAGGATCACTGCCGGAGACGGCGATGATGTAGGTGCCGGTCTGGTTGACGAGGTACTGCACTTCAGAGGTGGCGGTGACGTCGTTGCTCAAGTTGGCGGGAAGACTGGTGAACAGAGCACTCGTGACCAACCCCGGGCCCGCGGACGAGTTGCTGGCGATGATGTTGCCGGTTGCGTCGAAGACAGCGCGGAACGCGCCCTGGGCGACACCGCCGATTTGCCCGAGCTTCAAGACCTGACCTGCGCGAAGCGTGATACGGTAAAGATCAACATCGCTGCCGATGCGGAAGGTATCGGCGTTGGCGTCGGGGTGATCGCCGATCGTGCCGCGAAGCGTGTAGGTGGTGTTGACATCAGGGTTGTTGTCGGAGTTGTAGTTGGAATCGAGCAACAGGTTCAGGTCGCTGGCGGCATAGAAATCGATCGTCGGGAGGGAGGTGGGGTTTCCCGAGACGATCTTGTCGCCCGCATCGCCAACGATGCCATCTTCCGAGAAATCATCGCCGGTTGTACCATCGCCATTGCCATCAAGCATGACACCCTGGCTGGCCCCGCGGAAGATCGTGCCGGAGAGGATGAAGCGGAAGACACCGGCCGCGGGCACACCGAGTTGCTGCGGCAGATTTCGATCGGTCACGTTGCGGCTGAAGGTGATGGTTCCGATGTTGGTGTTGGAATCGAACCGGACGGTGTAGTCGGCGGAGATGCCTTCGGCGAGGCCGATGATGGTTGCGCCGTTGTTGCGGACTTCGGCGATCGAGAGGGCGGCGGCGAATGTGCTGGCATCGATCGGTTGATTGAATGAGAACTGCGCGCGGTAGATGCGGCTGTCCTCGAAGATGTTGAGATCGGTCACGGTGACGGGAACAGGCAGTGCCCCGAGCTGACGAACGGCGAAGTTGCCGCGGAACTCGAGATCGCTGCCTGCAACCAGCACGTTGTTGATCGAACCTGTGGAGATGATGCGGTATTGCTCGGAGTTGATGTTTGAACCGACGGCCTGGCCACCGATGGTGACAAGGCCGATGGCCGAGCGGCCGTCGGATGCACGATCGTCGGCGGTCCCGAGGAAGCCATCGGGGCCGCGATAGACACCGGCGGAGATATCCGACTCGGGGAAAGCACCGGCGATGTTGATGGGGCCGATGGTGCCGTTGGAGACGATGTCGGAGTTCAAACCTGTGCCGCCGAACGCGGCGTCGCGTCCGAGATCGACACCGGAAGAGATGGACGAATCGCGAACCTCGCCAGCGATGTTGATGGTGCCGATGGCATCGCGGGCGGAGATGGTGGCGACATTGAGCGTGTTGGCGGTGACGGGGCCGATGGTGCCGCCGGAACGGATGCCGCCGGTGTTGATCGAACCGACGGTGACGGTATCGATGTCGTAATCTGAACTGATTGCGCCGGCAACCGCGTTGCGGATACTGAGCGTGGTGAGGTCAAGGAACGATGCGCTGGCTTCGTTCAGCACGGCGATTCTGCCGAAGTTGCTGTTGACCTGGAAGAGCCCGACGATACGGCCAAGGGCGTTGCCCGCATCGTATGTGGCGACGGTGAAGGAGGCGATGTCGCCGCCAGCGCCGATAATGCCCGAGGTGTTGGCACGGTTGATGAAGAGCGAGTTGATCCCGCCGTCAACAAAGATGTTCGAGTCACCTTGCAGCCTGGCCCTGACGTTGAGCGAGCCGATCTCGGCGTTGTTGTTGCCGAGGATGTTGAAGTCGAGGAGGTTGGCGTTGGAGTTGTCACGGCCGTTGCGACGGCCCTGCACGGTGAGGGAACTGGCGGAGGTTGTGCCGCTGAGGATGACGCGGTTGAGCGCCGAATCGAAGAAGGCGCGACCCGGGCCGGTGAACAGGAGTGTGCCGCGCTGGTTGGTCGGCGTGGAGAAGCTGAAGATTACACCGGGCGAGAGCTCGACCGCGCCGCTGGTGCGCAGGCTGTAGCGTGCAGGCTCGGCGGGAGAGAGGCCGCTGCCATCGGAACGGACGGTGAGACCGGGACCGCCGCTGGTGGAGCCGATGGAGCCATCGGCGAAGACGGAGCTGGTGCGTGCGCCGTTCAACTGAACCGATGTGATGTTCGATATGCCCGAGGCCCGCACTTCGTCGCCGGTGTTGTAGAGCCCATCGCCACCGGCATTAATACCAGCGGCAACGATGATGCTGCGGTTGCGATTGCCGCGGAGGTTGATCGAGCCGATCGAGCCTTCCTTCACCACATCGGCCGCGCCACCAAGTCCGCCGACGGCATCGTCTTCGCCGAGACCTGTGATACCGGCGATGAACGCGACGCGGTCGCTGTTGTTGCTGGCGGAGACGCGTTCAATTCGATCACCAGCGATGACGAAGGAGGATGTGGCGGAGGTGAAACGATCGCTGCGGAAGCCGCCGCCATTGATGGTGATATCACGGATGACGCGGCCCGCGGAGATGACCGACTCCCAGATGGTGCCGCTCTGGAGGAAGATGCTCTCGATATCCTGACCCGCGGTGATGCGCGGCCCATCGCGATTGGCGGTCTTGTTGGTGTCGGGCGGAAGCTGATTGCGGAACGCGTCGACACTGGTTGAGTTGAGCTTGGTGTTGGAGAGGCCGATCTGGCTCCTGAACCCATCGGCGCCGGTCAGCAACTCGATGCGACCGATGGAGCCATCGGTGAAGATGTCGCCCAGCAGATCGCCACCGATGATGCTGATGGTGCCGATCGAACCGTCGAGGGCCTTGATCAACTTCCCTTGGCGGAATGAACCGTTGGTGATGGTGATGGTCCCGATGCCGCCGGAGAGGCTTGAGATGTTGCCGTTGAAGTCGCCGTTGAAACTGAGCGAGTTGATGCGCCCGAAAGCGATGATGTCGCCGAAGCCGACCTGATCGTTGCCGGGCTTGCCAACCGAGCGGCCGTTGGTGATGGTGCCGGTGATGCTCTGCCCGATGAGCAGGTCGGAGAAGATCTGTCCGCCCGCGGTGACCGAACCGAGGTTGCCGCGGATATCGAGGGCGCGATCGTTGCCATCGATGGCGCGACCAACATTGCGCCCAGCAATAATGGAGTTTGCGTTGCCGGGGATCTGAAGGTCGATCAGAACGTCGCGCCCGGCGCGAAGGGTTCCGACGTTGACATCGACATCGGTGCCGACGATGGTACCGGAGATATCCGAGTTGACCGACTCGATGGTGGTGATGGGGCCGGAGGTCTGGAAATCGCCCGTGATGCGCCCGATGGCGCGGATGGTGCCGATTCGTCCGTCGGGGCCTGAACTGCGGACAACCAGACCGGTGATCTCTCCGCCCGCGGTCATATTTTCAAGGGGACCCGCAATCGTGAGCGAAGTCTGTCGGATATTGCGACCGACGTTGAAGGTGCGTACTCGTCCGCTGACGACCGTCACAGACTTGGCATCGGTGGTGGCGGAGATTTGGTTGATGATGTTGGCGACGTTGATATCGACACGGATGAGGTTGCCCGCGGCGATTCGACCGTTGACAATGCCCGATACTCCGATGAAGAGATCGGCCATGTCGTTGATGAGGCCATTGGTAATGACCGACCCCAAGTTCCGTGTTGCACGGATCGAGTTGGCGTGGAACTCTCCCGGCTCACCAAGAATGGTCGTGTTGCGATAATCATCGGCGGTAACCAGCGCAATGTTTTCGACGGCTTGGATGGATGTTGCGTCGTAGGCTCCACCGGTGATCGATACGGTGTTGACGAGGTTTGCCTGAAGTTCGGAACGGAAGAGCGTCGTATTGGTGAGGGTGACGGCGTTGATATCGCCGCGATACTGAACAACGTCGCGTACGCGGAGGCTGCTCCACCAGCTTTCGATGGACATCGAGTGGAGGAGGAGTCCATCGACGATGCCGTTGCTGACAATCAAGGAGCCAAATCCCGCGACCGCAGCACCGATGTTGACCGGGTTGGCGGTGCCGACCTGAGTGCGGGGAGCATTGTCAATGTCGGCTGCGACGATCGTGCCGCGAATCACCGCGTTGGGCACGCGCGTTGCGGTGACGGAAATGATCTCTTCGTTGGCGAAGATGCCCGCTTGAGCAAACGGGCCTGGGCCAGTGCCAAGGAGACCATCACCGACATCAACCGTGTTGATGACATCGGCGTACAAAGTGCCGACGATACCTTCAAACGCGCCGAAGGGACGAACACCATCGGAGTTGGCGACGACGCTCAGAAGGTGACCGTTGGCAAGGATCACATCGCCGATCGCACCACCCGCGCGAACCGAGACAAGGTCGCCGCCACGAACAATGACGCCGTTGAGTGTAAAATCGACCGGCGAGCCGAGGTCTTCGAGCGGACTCGGCGCCATGTAGTCTGTCAGGAGAATGGGATTGAGAATCTGAGCGGTGTCCCAGTCGGCTCCTTCGCTTCCCAGACGATCACCGCTTTCCGCGGCGGGATCAACGGGGATGGGGCCTCGAACAGCGTCACCTGCCATGCCGATACCCAGGAACGGGCCTAGCAGCGGCGAACCTGCCCCGTTGGTCTGCGTGCGCCCCAGACTGCCGGAGACCGTGATGGTGGAAAGGCCACCGGCATCGATCGCGACGATATCGCCCGCGCGAAGGTTCCGACCAACCGTGCTGTTGGTGATGTTGGCCAGCGCGCCCACGATTTCGATAAGTCCGACATCGATCTCGGCGATCACACCCGGAGCATCGGAGATGACAATCTGGTTGGCCGCCGGGGGTGCAACACCTCCGGCTGCGATGACATTGACCACGATGCGGCCGATGCTGATCGTCGCGCCCGCATCGCCCGAAGATCCGGCACCGGTGGCGGTGATGAAGAGGCTTGCCCCAGCCTCGAGTCGCACATTGATGCGCCCGACCGCGACACCCTCAGACCCATTGATCGGGAGGCTGCGGATTTCGGCGCGGGAAGCATTGCCGAGCGCGGTTCCACCAGAGATGCTGATGGTGAAGGTCGCGCCCGCATCATCAACAAACTCCAGAGACTGGTTGTAGTTGAGCTGGCGGTTGACATCGCTGTTGATGTCATCCTGGATCAGGCCAAAGTCTACGAAGCGAACGTCGGAACCGCCACCCAAAGTAAAGATGGGTGTGCCATCCCAGATTTCTCCGGGCGTTGTGACGAAGTCGCCGCCGGGAAAGCCGACCAAATTGCCGCGAACAATGAACTGATCAAGGGTGGAGTTGGAAGAGGTTGTGACAGCGACGGCCGTGCCGCTGACGTAGGAGCCAACGAGGATCTGCCCGATGTTGCCCTGTCCACCCGCCGTGCCCGAACGAATGCCCACAGCAAGCCCGCGCTCGTCGGCATTGCCTTCAGGATCCTGATCAACACCGAGCCCGCCTGTGATGTCCAGGATACCGATGTTGCGACCGACGCGCAGATTGAAGACGCTCAGGTCGCCCTCGTCGGCGTTCAATCCGACGATGGGCGAACGACCGGTGACCAGCGTGCCGAAGTCGCGCCCGACCAGCACTGTTGCGCCCTTGATATCACCGCCGGCGAAGATGCTGTAGAGATTGCCCGGGATGCTGATGCTGGCGTTGCCCCATTGCATGAGGTCGTCATCATTGAGCGTGGAGTTGATGGCGACGTTCGGACTGTTCTGCCCATTGCCGCCATCGAGGAACCCTACGCCGGGCCGGATGGCACCCACAGAGCCGGAGTTGAGGGTGAAGATCATGGATCCGGTGCCCGCACCGGAAGTCACGGCCCCAACGGTGGTTGGGGCCATGCCCGAGAGGAGGAAGTCGTAGCCAAAGTCGATGTTGAAGTCGCTGGGGCGGGCGTTGAGAACGAGGTAGTAGACATCGGCATGGTCGGGGCGGAAGCGCAGCACTGCTGAGCCACCGGTGTTGCCACCGGGCCCGCGTCCGGCGGCCCCGGCATCGCTCGCCGCGATCGGGATGCCGTTGCGATCAACGATGCGGACATAGTCAAATCGCACCGTGTCGGCCTCGATCACCACTTCGCGCGTAGGGTCGGCTGCGAACGCGAAGACATCGGCGATGTCTATGGCGTTGTTGACAGGGTCGGCTCCGCCCAGGGCACCGCGAACGCGCACGGCCGTGCCGTTGTATCCGATGAACTCGGCACTGGTGAGGGCATCATTGCGGAAGTACCCGCTTCCATAGAACGCGGCCTGGCCGAGCGAGCGGGTCCGGTCGTTCCAGTTGCCCGTACCGTTGCGGAGTGTTGATGTCACCAGTGTGACGCGTGGGCCATCGACCGTTGCCGGGTCAAAGCCGTACACCACTTCGCGTTCGTTGTAGTTAAGGAAGCTCAGCGATGGCCGGGCGGGGTTGTTGATATCCGCAAGAACCTGGATGTTCATCGAGTTGCGGCCTGCAACAACGATCTCTCGAACCGTGCGCCCGACGGTCAGACTCGCGCCGACGCTGCGGGTGAAATCGGCATCATCCGACTCCCAGTATCCGGCATCAGACGCGATAATAAACTGGCCGAGATCACCGGCCACGCTCACCGAGCCGAGTTGCACAGAGGCGTTGTACCGATCGAGTGAACCTTCAAAGGCGCTTGATCCGTGCACAATGCCGTGGATCTGCACGGATCCGAACGATGAGCCCCGGACAAAGATGCCCTGGTCGGGGTTCAGGAAAAGCTGGTTGGCGGGAGGGACCGCTGGCTGTGCCAGATACGTGTTGGTATTCTGGCGGTTGCGGACGTAGGGCGAACCGATGACGACCGATCCGTTCAGATCGGGAAGGCCGATGACCGACGGAGGGTTGTCGTTGGTCAGGTCATAGCCGAAACCGAGCCCTTCCAACGAATCAAGAAAGCCTTCTGGGCCGGTCGGATAGAACTGTGGATCCTGGAAATCGCCGCCCACGATCGTGATCGCAGAGTTCGCATTCGCACCGGTGATCTCGATCCTGCCGATGCCGTCGTTGAAATCGGGGATGCCATCGCCGTTTGCATCGACATCGGGATTCCCATCGGCACCATCGGGCACACCGAGGTTGGTGGTGGCGATCATCTCTCGCCCGTACAGATCAAGAAACCGCGCGGTGGCCCCGGCCGGGCCTATGAAGACCACCGTGGCGCCAACGATGTGGCCGCTGACGAAGTCGCCGAACCGCGTGCTGGGGAACGTGGTCGTAATGTCATCAATGATGAAGTTGTCGGCGTACGCGCCGGTGTCGTTCTGATTGGCCGCGGAGAAGCGGAACGAATCGAACCCGCTGTTAAAGTTGATCTGGAACCCGACGGTGGTCGGATCAAAGGTCGTGGCCGTGGCGGCGAGCTGGGCTCCGGTGAGTGTCTGAACGACAATGCCGTTGCGGAGCAGTTCAACGCGCGTGCCGTTGGCGGTCGTTCGGAGGCCGTCACCATCACTCGTGTAAACACCAGCCCGACCTGGTTCGCTGCGAACTGTAAACTGAACATTGGTGCTCGGGCGGGGCGTGCCACCCTGACCCTGCATGCCGCCGCGCGTAAACGTAAATGTCACCTGATCGTTGCCGACAAGCTGAAGTCCAAGGTCGCGGTCGCTGGCACCCTGCGCCCCCAGGTCGGCCACACCCGGAACCGCGGTCGGGCCGGTTGGGTAGAGCAACTGAACAGCGTTCTGTGCCTGGGCCCGATACGAGATCCTGAACTCAGACGTATTGAAGGTCGTGCCGTTGGGCGGGACGGGCGGGTTGGCCGTTGTCCACTGGTCCATCTCGTCGGCAAACTCTTCGACCACGGTCTCGGGCATTCCGCCATCCGCGGCGGGAAGCTCGGTAAACAGATAAGGAAGCGTGTAGCCGAAGGTCACCTCGGCCCGACCAAGGCCGCTCGCCGGGTTCACGCTGTCAGGCTGAATCGTCAAGGCAAAGAGCAACTGCCGCTGCTCGAGAGCCTCGAACGATGAGGCCCCCATCTCATGACCCGCCAGATGGGCAAGGCGCGCGGCCTTGCCAGAGCTCGAGCGACGGTTGCTCGGTGCGGATATTCCCGCCGCGGATCGGATTCGGGACCACAGGCTTGGGCGACGGCTGGTAAGACGCGGCATCATCATAACTCCCGGTCAACGGTGGTTCGGAGCCGTTTAGTTACGGCTACGGACCCTTGTCACTTGGGCTTGGGGTTTCGACAAGGCTCTCCTCAGGCCCGTCCGGCACGGGAACTCTGATCGTGTCAGCCGATCTGAATTCCCAACCGTCTTTGCGGCCTTCGGTTCGACCCTCGCCAAACCACTCGCCCCTCACATCCAGGGCAGGGCCGCCATTGTTGCTCGGCTTTCCACCGCGGCGCGGCGGAAAGCCTTTATTTCTTTCATCAACCCGGCTGCCATCCCAACTTGCCCCTCCCCCGACCAAACCTTTGTGGCAGCAGACTAGCCGAACCCGCCCCGCCCTGCAAGTCCACCCAAGGTTCCCCCCGCCCTCCCCACAACCTATCCGCACCCCATCCGTACCCATGACCGAAGCACGATGGTCGAACGGGTGCGATACGCCCCCTCCAACCTGTCGGTTTCATCAAGCCCTTCATGGCCCGGCCAACTTCCCGGCAGCCTGCCTTCTGGGTGTCTTCACCCATGCCCGACAGGCGTACTCCGAATCTACGCCAAATGCTGAGCCCTGTACCGAAGGCTATCTGGGGTTTGGTGGGTGGGGATCTTTCGGTGCCTCCTTACGAATACCCCCTGTTAAGGGTATTCGGTGCCGCCCGCCAAGCTCTTGATGGGCTGGAGTTTGCCTAATGATCATGTCTTAATTGATCACCTCCGATGCTCACTGGCAGGAGCCAGCACGGACCCCGAAGCAGGCTCCGCGGAAGTCAAAGATGTCTTGAAGCGTGACGCACTCTGCGTCGTTTGCACCCATAATGCAGGAACACACCTAGCCCCAGAATGCATGAGCACGGGCCAGGGACAGAACTCGCGATACGAAAACCATTCGCGTACGAGCCAATGTTGGGGAACTCGGCGGCGTGTACGTTTATTCTGTCGAGTGTGCCTTGAGAATCATTCCAATATGTGCCTTCCCAAATTCGGTCACGAACACCAAAGCTCCCCGTTCGGTAACTCTCCGTCCATTCCCCCGTCCCCCCTGCAACATCGAGCAGGCCCCACGGGCTCAGCGTGTTCGGGTATGGGCCGCGAGGGATTGTGAACGCGCCGTCGGTGAAGCCGTAGTTCGCCTCGCCACCTCCAACATCCGGTGGCCCGTTCAGTGGTTGGCGATCCGAACCGTTCGGATAGACCCACCATCCACCATTTCCCATTCCGTTCTTGTTTGGGTCGTAGTGCGCCGCCTTCAGCCACTCATCCCAAGTGGGGATTCAGTACGATGCACCGGGTGTGTGCTCAAGCTGATCGGTGAAAATGTTCCCGTTGAACCCGAACGTGCTCACGTCGTAGGCACCGCTGAGGAAGGCTGCTGGGTTTGTACCCTTGCCGTTGGTGAGCCAGTTGCAATACATCGCGGCCTGCCGCCAAGTGATGTCGCCGACCGGGCGCATGCGGTTGGAGTTTGAGACGGCCCAGCGCAGACCGCCGGGGAAGGTTGGCCCGGTGGGAACCGCGCCCCAGAAGCTCGGGGGCTGGAGAAAGGGCAGACGCTGGTCAGCCGGACGCGCACACGCCGCATTGAAAAACTCGACCCATTGAGCCGTGGTCACTTCAAAGCGGCCAATCGAATACTCATGGTCAACCCTGCCGCGTCCAATCGCATCGTCAATTACCTGCCCGTTCCCAGTCCAGGGCGCGTTCCCCACCGCACCGATACGCACGAGGTCGATGCCGCTGAGCGGGTCGATATCGGCGCGGGCTGTGTATGAAGCCACCATGACCATCGCAACTCCCAACAGAACTCCCAGCGGACCATGCAACACCCTTGCCACACACCTGTTCGGGCGGAGGGTGGTGAACGGATGAGGCACAACGCTTGGATGGAGCATGAGCGGACCTTTCTTTCGCGCCGGCGGTTACGAGAACCTTCTCGAAGCCGTCGGCGGATAAACATGCGGGTCGCTCTCTCCGGTCACTGAGAATGTACCCGGTGAAGCAGGGTGCGCGATTCGAAAGGGTCCGAGAATGTTCGGAAATGATCGCCCTTCGACAAGATTTACAATCCCACAATCCAGCGTCCGTGGTTCGTCAACCGGCTGATCACGCGTGCGCACTGTCGTCGTGTGGCCACACACATGGCACCCGGCGCACGCGGGGGTTCAATAAGTAACTCAAGTCGGGTGCTCATCCGCGAGTTTCGCGAACATGAGGTGGTCTTGCCATTGGTCGGCAATCTTGAGCATACGGAGGGCGCGGCCTTCCTCGCGGAAACCGACTTTGCGTGCGACGCGCAGGCTGGCGAGATTTGTCGGAATGATGTTGGCCTGCACGCGGTGCAGGCCGAGCGTGTGGAAGGCGATATCAAGCAGCGCGGCGACGCCCTCGGTGGCAAAGCCCTGATTGATCGAGTCGGCGCTGACAATCCAGCTGGCATCGGTGCTTTGAAAGATGCCGCGAACGATGTTGTTGAGGCAGAAGAACCCGATGAGAGGGTGCGGTGGGGCGAGCGCAAAGGCGGCGAGTCGCGCAGCGGAACTGTCGGCCGCGGCGTTGTGTGTGCGGGCGAGCCGATCATCAAAGAGCTGGTCGAGGGTCTGGCCCACGGGCCTCGCGGGCGACCATGGGCGCAGGTGGTCGGCTGAGCGGGTGTGCAGCCGGATAAACTCGGCGCGATCAGGCTCTTCAAGCGGACGAAGGATGAGGCGGGGAGTGGTGTGGCGAATGGTGAGGATGGGGGAGAACCTTGGCGCGAGGGGTTCGTGTTGTGAACGTGCGGAGGTTGGGCAAGCGCTTGCAAGAGTGCGAATACCGAACTCCCCGCCTTCCCCCGCCCCTTCCCTCGCCCCTTCCCTCTGGGAGGGGGAGTTAGACTTTATGTTGTGGGCGCGTGGGGTCGAGCCAATCGAGGTGGAAGAACTGGCCGCGGGGCTGGTCGATGCGCTCGTAGGTGTGGCTGCCGAAGTAATCGCGCTGCGCTTGCAGGAGGTTGGCGGGGAGGTTGGCGGAGCGGTAACTGTCAAAGTAGCTGAGCGCGCTGGAGAAGGCTGGGACGGGGACGCCCGTGACCGCGGCGCGGGCGACGACCTTGCGCCAGTTGGTCTGGGCCTTGTCGATCGCGCCAGCGAAGTATGGATCGAGAAGGAGGTTGGCGAGGTTGGGCGTGCGTGCATAGGCCTCGGTGATCTTCTGCAGGAAGCGGGCACGGATGATGCACCCGCCTCGCCAGATCTGGGCGATCTCGCCAAAGTTGAGATTCCAGGAATTCTCATGTCCAGCCGCACTGATGAGTGCGAAGCCCTGCGCGTATGAGCAGATCTTTGAGCAGTAGAGCGCATCGCGCACAGCATCAACCCAACTGTCGGTGCCGCTGGCGGCGTGCGCTGTTGCGTGGTCGTGGTTCCAATGAATGCTCGGGGTCTCGGGGGCCTTGATGACCTTGCTGGCGGCGACGCGCTCATCCTTCTGTGCGCTGATGCAGCGGGCAAAGACCGCTTCGGCGATGGTCGGGGCGGGAATGCCCAGGTCGAGCGCGCTGACGCTTGTCCACTTGCCGGTTCCCTTCTGGCCCGCCGCGTCGAGCACGATATCCACGAAGGGCTTGCCGGTGATGGGGTCTTTCTGTCGAAGAATGTCGGCTGTGATCTGGATGAGGAAGCTGTCGAGCTCGCCGGTGTTCCACTTGGCAAAGGTGGCCGACATCTTCTCGGTGTTCATCTCGAGCACATCACGCATGAAGTGGTAGGCCTCGCAGATGAGCTGCATGTCGCCGTACTCGATGCCGTTATGAACCATCTTCACATAGTGGCCGGCTCCGCCCGGGCCGATGAAGGCCGTGCAAGGAACCGCGCTCTCGGAGACGATGGGCTTGCCGCGTGATGCACCCTCGAGGGGCTTGCCGGTCTTCGCATCGACTTTCGCGGCGATGGCCGTCCAGATGGGTTTGAGGAGTTCCCAGGCTTCCTTCGTGCCACCGGGCATGAGCGAAGGGCCATAGCGTGCGCCTTCTTCACCACCCGAAACTCCCGAACCGACAAACAGCAAGCCTTTCTCGTTCAGGGCCTTTTCACGGCGCACCGTGTCGCCCCACTCGGCGTTGCCGCCATCGATTACGCAGTCGCCTGTTTGCAGGAAGGGTGTGAGCGAATCGATCACCGCATCGGTCCCCTTCCCAGCCTTGACCAGAATGACGATGCGCCGGGGACGCTTGATGGATGCGACGAACTCTTTAACTTCGGCACCGGGGATCAACGCGCCTCCAGGGCCGATGATGTTGGGTGGGTTTTCAGCAATGAAGGCCTCGGTCACCGAGGTCGTGCGGTTGTAGACAGCGACCTTGAACCCGTGGTCGGCCATATTGAGCGCGATGTTGGCACCCATGACGGCGAGACCGACGAGGCCGACATCGGCGGAGTTGGGTGCTGGGATGGGAAAGGGCATGTGAGGCTCCGTGATGCTGCTGGCGTGATCGTTGTCGGACCGGTTTGGGCTTACACAGGATACCGTGCGAGTCGAGGGGGCGACGGATCGACCAGTGTCCGAACTCGCAGCGTATGGTCAACCCACAATGTGGACCTTCCGCCTCCCTCACGATCCCGATCGCCTGGGGTCACGGGTTCTTTCCGCGACTGGGTTTGGCATCGTTGGCCCGGCGACGGCGGTCTGTGTTGCGTGGGGGTGCGACGCGTTCATGCAGAGCGGAGTTGCGGGCGCCGCAATGAAGGAACCCGTGGTCTGGGTTGAGCCCCGATCGCGGCACCCGCTGATGATGCGAGCATTGCCGCCAAGTCTGGGTGTGGAGGCCGTGTTGGACTGGTCCGTGCCGACCAACGAAATCGGACAACAACAAGAGAGCGGGGCCACGGGTCGGAGGGGGCACGATGCTTGCGGTACGGCGCGCGAGACGGGCCGTTCGACGAAGCCAAGTTTCATAACGCTCCCCGACGCTGAGCTGGCCGTCGGGTTCATACACTCGCCCGATGCGCTTCACCTTCCTGGGAACCGGCACTTCGGCGGGCATACCCGCCATCGCGTGCGATTGTCGCGTGTGCGCTTCAACCGATCCGCGCGATCAACGCCTGCGCACCGGCGCGGCGGTGCAATGGGTTGATACTGGCGGGCAGGAGCGTTGCGTGCTGATCGATGCGACACCCGATCTGCGGCAGCAGGCGTTGCGGGCCGGCCTGAAGCGGTGTGATGCGGTGCTCTTCACGCACAACCATGTTGACCACACCTTCGGGCTTGATGAGGTTCGACGATTCAACGCTGTGCAGCGCGCACCGATCGATATCTATGCCGAGCCACCGACGCTCGAACACCTGCGCCGCGTGTACAAGCACATCTTTGAGTCGCACAAGAATGTGAATGACAGCTTTGTGGCCGCGGTTATCGCGCACGAAGTGAGCATTGATCGCCCGCTGCACCTGCACGGGGTTGAGTTCACACCCATCCGCCTGTTGCACGGTCGTCTGCCCATCGTTGGATGGCGGGTTGAAGGTGAGAAGCCCGACGGGACCTTTCCGCTGGCGTATTGCACGGATGTGAGCGCGATCCCGACGGAGAGCTGGTCGCGCCTGCGCGGCCTGCAAACACTCGTGCTTGATGCGCTGCGCGATCGCAAGCACCCGACGCACTTCACGCTCGAAGAATCGGTGAGCGCTGCGGCCAACATCGCGGCCCAAAGCACCTGGTTTGTTCACATGTCGCATGATCTCGGGCACGCCGAGACCGATGAACGCCTGCCCGAAGGAATGCGACTGGCGTATGACGGGCTTGTGCTGGGCTGATGGGCGAATCGGAGGTTCGGTCAAAACGAACAACGCCGGACGATTGTTCGTCCGGCGTTGTGTGCTTGAATGCCGTTGTCAGATCGAGTCGGTTACTTCGTGGTTTCGACGGAGGCACCGCTCTTGTCGGCGGGGCGCAGGATCACCTGCACTGTGTTGTCGCGGCGATAGTACTTGTTGAAAACATCCTTGATCTGGGCCGCGGTGAACTGCTGGTAGGCGGCGGGGGCCGCGAGAACATCGTCGAGCTTGATGTTGCGGTAGTCCATCGTGCTGATGCGGCCGGCCCAGAAGCCGGGCTGCTTCATCTGGTTGTCGAGATCGTTGGCGAACTGCTTGCGGGCGGTGTTGAGCTCGTCATCGGTGGCTGGGGTGGCGCTGAACTCGTCGAAGATTTCGCCATACGCGGCCACAAGTCGGTCGGTCTTGGAAGGTTCGGTATCGGTCATGCCCATGAACATGCCGAAGCCCGGGATGGCTGTTCCGGGCTGGTTGCGGCAGCCGGGGCTGTAGGCGAGCTGCTCTTTCTCGCGGATCTTTTCGAGCACGCGGGTGCTGATGATCTGTGAAGCGACACTCAAGCATCGCGTGTCGTAGATGTTGTCGGCATCGGCCGAGTAGAAGCCGGTCAGGACGACGGCCTTTTCGGTTTGGGTGACGAGGCGCTTGTCGGCCATGTGCGGGCCGGGTGCTTTGGTGACCGTGCGAAGACTGTCGAGCGTGGTCGAATCGATGCGAGCGCGCCTGGGCAGGGCACCGAGGTACTTGGCGATGAGTTCGATCGCCTGATCTTTCTGAATATCACCGACCACGGCCACTTCGATCGGCGCGGTGGCGATCGCGTTGCGCAGCCACGACTGCGCGGCCTCAATCGAGAGCTTGTTGACCTGGGAAACGTTCAAGGGTTGAAAGCGCGGGTCTGAAGCGGGGAAGATCGTCTGGGCAACGACTTCGCCCATGGCGGCCTCGATATTCTTCTGACGCTCGTCGATCGCCTGGAGCGTGTCCTTCTTCCATTGATCAAAGTTCGCGGGCTCGATCAGCGGATCGGTCAAAAGCAGGTAGGCAAGCTGAAGACCATCTTCGAGATCAACCGGACTTCCGGCGATGGAGAGCGTGAGGGTATCGAGACCCGCGCCGCCTCGAACGTTGGTCTTCTTGCCGGTGCGGATATCGCGGATATTGGTGCTTGAAAGCTTGCTGGTGGCCGGACGGCCCCAGGCCAGCCCGGCAACCTCGGCGATGCCGCGTGTTTCGGCGGTTTCCTGCAGCACGCCCGCGGCGAGCGTGATCGAGACGATGACGCGTTCCTTCTGAATATCCATAAAGCGGTGATGAAAGCGGATGCCGTTGTCGAGCCATCCATTGGTGACCGCGCTGGACTCGTGGGTCGCAACTTCAATGGCCTTGCCCGCGGTGGGCAACTCAGAGAGCAGGCTCTTCGGGCGATCAATC